>JBBRYD010000021.1:0-40381 GCA_038238065.1 Propionibacteriales bacterium
GCCGCCCGTCGAGCGGTGTCGCGTCCCAACCCAGCTGGCACCCTCGTCGTTGACGAGGTGTCGGCACCGGTTGACCGGCGACCTATTCACGATGAGATGGACCACGCCTGCTCCACCTTCCGGCAACTCGTGGGCGACGCCACGAGGACCGACCTCGCGAGCCGCTCGGCGGGGACCAGATGGACCAATCAGCAGCTGCTGTTCCACATGCTGTTCGGGTACCTGATCGTCTTGCGCTTGATACCGCTCGTTCGGTTGTTCGGACGACTACCGGATCGAGCTAGTCAAGTGTTTGCCTCGGTGCTGGACCGAGCCACAGGGCCGTTCCACATGGTGAACTACCTCGGCTCCTGGGGTGGCGGAACGGTGATCACTCCTGCTCGGATGGTCTCGATGCTGGACCATACGGTGCAGGCGCTGCATCGCCACCTCGATGCGGAGAACGAGGCCAGTCTGCGACGACGGATGCACTTCCCCGTCTCTTGGGACCCCTTCTTCCAAGAGACGATGACCCTCGCCGAGGTCTACCACTTCGGGACTCAGCACTTCGACTATCACCGGGCGCAGCTCACGATTGCCACCCCTTGAGGTCTAGAACCTTGCTTCGGCCACGCGCTTCGGGCTGATACGACGACGCGGACCGGCTGACACTGCTGCCACCAGGATTGCCTCCGCGGCGGCATCGTGTCGGAGATGGTTGCCTCGGCGGTCCTGTTTCTCAGCATCAAGTTCGACTTGCGGCGCGAGCGGATCCGGCAAGGCAGAATCAGGGAGGGGGCACAGCCAGTTCCTCACTGACTGCATGTTGTTCCGTAAGGCCGAGATCACCGATAGGCAGGAGTGGCTTCGTGGACGTACACCAGCCTCGCCCATCTCGCGACCCGCGGTCCTGGCGTGCGCGATCAAGATCTGCAAAGACAGGAGCTGACCGTCGGCCACTGCGGCGTGCATTCCTGATCGGGTTCGCGATCGGGTTCCTCATCACACTGCCCGCCGTGTTCCTTGCCCTGCTGGTGCCGGTAGCCGAGAAGATCATGCCGTTCCTGACGCCCGGCACGCTGCTCCTGCGCCCCTGGACCGCGCTGATGCAGGTGTGGCCCGGCGCGATCAACATGCTGCTCGTCTCGGTCGCCAACGGTCTGGTGTTCGGCGCCGCCGCAATCTGCGTCGGGCTGTTGGTGATACGGCTCCACTCCTCCGACGGTGAACGTGGCAGCGTGCCGGTTGACGTTCATCGTCGGGTTCGCCAGGCGGAGCCCGAGGAGCCGGGTAGTCACTGAAGCAGTCGATGACGCGATAGGCGATGCCGGCGACCAGGCTGAGCAGCAGTCCGGCCGCCACAGTGGTCGGGGTCATCAGAGTGCTCTTCAACGGGGGCACGCCGAAGCAGAGCGCACTTCTTCCGCTCGGCCCACACCCACACGTCAGGGGAGTTGGCGCGTGTCGAGACGTGCGCTGACAGACGGGCGCTGACGGCCCGGCCGCGCAACTAGCCCCGGCCCGCCCCGCGGGACCGGGCCCGCGCCACAGCCTGGTCGACGACCGTCGAGGCGACCACGTGAAGCTTCTTGTGCTGGGTGACGCTCATGCCCCGAAGCTTGGCCAATGCCTCGTCGGCGCTGGTCCCCGTTCGCGACATGATGATGCCGATCGCCTGGTCGATCGCGGATCGGCCGGTCAGAGCCTCTCTCAGCTGAGCGGCCAGTCGCTGAGCCTGGGCCAGAATCTGGGCGTTCTGGACCGCGATGGCTGCCGGAACGGCAAAGCGCTCGCCGAGAATGACCGACTGTTCGGAGAAGGCGCGCCGCGCGCGGGCGTAGATGTTCATCGCTCCCACTACCCCGTTGGGGGCGATCAGCGGGATGGACAGGGCACTGTGGACATTGAGCTTTTTCACCTCGGCCCCGAAGTCGGGCCAACGTGAGTCGAGCCCGAGGGCGGGCGACTGCACAGTGACTCCCTCTGACGCCGCACTGACACAAGGACCCTGGCCCATTCCGTACTGGACCTTGTCGACCTCGGTCACGAAGTCCGTCGTGGCGACCATGGTGTCGACTCGATCATCCTGGAGCAGGGTCAGACCGACGCCTTCTGCGCCGGGGACCGCGCGGACCGCGAGCTGGGCAACGGCCAGCAGCGTGTCTTCCAGGGGACCGCGACCCGTTGCCAGCTGCGACAGCTCGTGCAGGCTCTGGCGTAGATTGGCCCACGCCGCGGGGCTGGCGTCCGCCAGACGTCGCAGTGTCTGATCCTCCGGTTTGGATTCCCGGCCCTCTCCAGTCATGGCGTCATCCTCCTGTGAAGTTGTCGTCTGGCGAAACGCAAGCCGGGCAGACTGTCGGGCTCGGAAAACCTGCCGTCGACTGAGCACGGTGAACCTGATGATCGAACCGTGTCGAGGCCATTTGGATAAGTCTGATTCGAAGGTGGACCCGGTGTCAAGAATGTTGGAAAGGTTAATTTTACAATGTAAACGCGAATCTTTTTCACCCGACCAGGACCAGGATCCGGTCGCGGTCTTGTCGTCACATCACGTTATCCCCCAACACCGAGATCCTGGATGCCGAACGACTCCGCGCCCGTCGGCGTGCACTGCCGGTCCCCAGCTGTGGGTCACCCAGGGTCAGGACCGGTCGTCGTGGCGCGCCATGGACGCCAGCTGCTCGTTGTAGGCGCGCAGCTCCGCGTCGCCGTCTCGGTCGGCTTGACGATCCAGTCGACGGGTCTCGCGCGCGTCACTGCGGATCCAGCCCACCACCAACGCGGCGCCCAGCAACAGGGACGGGATATCACCGGCCCCCCAGGCGATCGCGCCGCCCTTCTGCTGGTCGGCCAGCAGCGCGGCGTCGTCGGCCTGCCCCAGCGCGTGCCACCAGTCGGGGGCGAGCAACGCACCCGACGACATCAGCGAGATGCCGAAGAAGGCGTGGAAGCCCAGCATGACCAGCAGCAGGATCAGCCGGAAGGGGTACGACGGCCGGGCAGGTCCGGGATCCACGCCGACCAGCGACCAGACGAAGACGTATCCCGAGAGCAGGAAATGGGCGGTCATCAGGACATGCCCGGTGTGGGTGAACATCGCCAGATCGAACAGCCGGGTGTAGTAGAAGACGACAAGTCCGCCGGTGAAGAGCGCCGCCGCGACCAGCGGGTGGCCCATCACGCGCAGGAACCGCGAGTGGATGAGCTGCATCAGCATCTCCCGCGGTCCGAAGCTGCCGTCACGACGCCCCGGCAGGGCCCGCAGCGCCAGAGTCACCGGGGCGCCGAGCACCCAGAGGAAGGGAATCACGATCATCAAGATCATGTGCTGCAGCATGTGCGTGCTGAAGTGGATCCGCCCGTACACCCCCGGTCCGCCACTGGTGACGAAGACCAGCAGCAGGCAGCCCAGCAGCCACAGCACGGTCCGGTTCGCCGGCCAGGCGTCACCCCGGCGCCGCAGCGCCGCCACACCGCCGACGTAGAGCCCGACGAGGACGACGGGCACCAGCAGCCACAGCAGGTCGGGATAGAACGCGTCGAAGTAGCGTCCGACCGTCAACGGGGCCGGGGCGGGGTAGCCCAACAGGGCCGAGGCCGCGTCACCCAGACCGTCCGCCTCGGGAGGGACGGACCGGGACAGCGCCACCGCCAACCCCATCGTGGCCCCCATCACCACCAGCTCGACCGCGGCCAGCCGGAGAAACCAGCGCCGTTGGGTCTCCAGCCGGCGCAGCAATGACCGTCGGTGCAGCCATCCGGCCAGTCCCAGCAGTGCGAGTGCGACCGCCTTGCCGACGATCAACAGTCCGTACGTGGTCCCGACGCTGCGCACAGACCCCAACCGAAGCCAGGCGTTGATCAGACCTGAGACCGCGACGACCGCGAAGCACCAGCCGGCCAGGGTCGAGTAGCGGGCGACGACGCTGCCCAGCTGGCCGCCCAACCGGCTGCTCACCAGCAGCAACGCCGCCAGCCCCCCCACCCAGAGGCAGACGCCGACCAGGTGCAGCGCCAGGCTGTCGACCGAGTTCATGTGGTCCTGCGAACCGGCGGCGTGGCCTCCCAGCGCCAGGGGCAGCAGCGCCAGCAGCGACAGTGCGGCCGCCCACGCCACCGTGACGACCCGGGTGGCCAGCAGGGTCAGGGTCGCGACGGCCGCCGCCAGCAGCGCGCTCACCCCGAGCGACCGGCCGAGGTCGAGCTGTGCCACGAAAGACACCACCACGGCCCCGGACCCGGGCGCACCGACGCGGACGCCGGAGACGTCCGCCGCCGTCAGGACGACGACCGCCACGGCGGAAGACAGCCAGACCACGGCCGCCGTGGTCGCCGACCGGACCAGCCAGCGCTGCGGTCCCTCCAGCTTGCCCCCGACCGACTTCGCGCCGTCAGGGCCCGGGGACGGGGCGACCAGCCAGGCGGCGAAGAACGTCAGGCCGACGGTCACGGCCGCGGCCAGATCATGGACGGTCCGCAGGGCCGGCAGCCCGTAACGCACCAGGGCACCCGGATCGAAGAGGGCCGGGGTCACCACGGCGAGCTGGCCGGTGACGCCGAGCACGACCAGCGCCATCAGCAGAGAGGCCGCGGCCATGACGACGCCGACCAGAAGCGGCGCACGCGAGTCGCTGTTGGGGCGAAGGGACGTATCCACCGTCACGGCCGGGTCACCCGTCGAGGACCGTCCTGCGTCGCTGACTGCCTACCCGAGCTGCGCACACATGCCAGTGTATGAAGTCCACACCCCTATCGGGCGATCTCCACCTGCGGCATCAGCAGGCCACCCATGAGTTTCGTCACCGTCAGCCGTACCGCTTGACCGCCGACGCCAGGCGGTCGAGGAAACTCCGTCCCCAGGTGCTGTCTCCGCCCGCGGTCAGGAGACCGAGATAGGCGAACAACCGCCACAGCTCGCGTCGGTCGGCAAAGCCGGGGTCGATCGGGTGGCGCTCGCGATACGCCGAGAACAGAGCCGGAGGTACCGGCACGAAGTAGTCCACCAGAGCCAGATCGATCTCGGGGTGGCCGTAGTACGGGGCCGCGTCGATGACCACGGCTCCGTCGGCCGTACTGACGAAGTTGTGGTGCTGGGCGTCGCCGTGCACCAGCGAGGGAGGCGGGTCCGGCCCGACCAGCGTCGGCAGTCGCGCCACCACCTGTTCGACACCGTGGGCGAGCTCTGGTGGCAGCTGCCGCGCATCGGTGGCCGAACGCAGCCAGGGCAACAGCCGCCGCTCGGCGTAGAAGTCAGCCCAGGTGGGCGACGACACCGGTCGGTTGTCCAGGTGGAGCGGGCCGAAGTAGGCGTTGTGCGGCCAGCCGTACGCTCCTCCGATGACCGTATGGAGGTCGGCCAGCACGTGCCCGATGGAACGCCAGTCGTCACGGTCACGTTCGGCCGGCGGCCGCTCGACCAGCGCCTCCAAGAGCAGTACCACGAGGTCGGCGGAGTGCAGCTGGCCCGTCCCCACCGGCTGCGGTGTCGACACGCCGGCCAGCCGGCGGATCTCGGTCAAGCCCGACAGTTCGGCCCGAGCCTGCGCGGCCGCGTCGGGCGGGTTCAGCACCTTGGCGAAGATGGAGAGCCGGTCACCGTGCAGCAGGGCGGCCGGGTGGGACGACCGGTCGGCGAGATCGGTCAGCCGGCGGCAGGTCCACGGTTGGCCGAGGTGTCGGCTGGTGGTGTGTTCGATCTCCGCGATGAGCCCGGCCGACAGTGGCTGTCCGGGGGACTGCGGATCCACCATGGACCTGATCGTAGTGTCACGTCTTCTTCGTCAAGCGCCTAGGAGCGAGCCGGCCAGGATCACCGGAAGAAATTATCAGCCGGGACCAATCCGTCAGAGACGCCGCCCCGAAGCACGCGTAGAGCGACTTCACTCGGGGGCAAGTTGAAGGGAAAAGTCGACGCGCCTCCTCGCGTTGCCGCTCGGCACAGACAGGACGCACGCTCGGTCCCTCCCACGGGCCGAGTCGCGTTAACGCCTCCGTGGACGCTCCCGGCACCGAGGCTCCGGTCTGTGGTGTCACGGGGCACACCCACTCCTGAGGAGGAGAAGTATGTTCGGAAAGAAGATGGTGGTCGACATGATCACTCGTAGCTCCGAGAACGAAGCCGACCGTCGCGCGTTCTTGCGCACAGCCGGCCTCGCGGGGCTCGGCGCAGTCGGCACTGCGTCCCTGCTGGGTTCGGGAATCACCACGGCCTCAGCCACGACCCCGGCGATCAGTGATGGTGCGGTGCTCAACTTCGCGCTCAACCTGGAATACCTGGAGGCCGAGTTCTACCTGCACGCGGTCTACGGTCACGGCCTTGGCCCGACCATGATCGACGGGAAGGGAACGGTCGGCCACGTCAAGGGCGGCCGCAAAGTCAACTTCGCCACGAAGTCGATCAAGGCTTACGCCGACGAGATCGCTCGCGACGAGCTGGCGCACGTCAGGTTCCTGCGGTCCGCACTCGGCAAAGCACGGGTGGCGCGGCCCGCGATCGACATCCAGTCCAGCTTCACCGCTGCGGCCAGGGCTGCCGGTCTGATCAAGGCGGGTCAGACATTCGACCCGTACGCCAACGAGAACAACTTCCTGCTGGCAGCGTTCATCTTCGAGGACGTCGGCGTCACGGCCTACAAGGGGGCCGCACCGCTAATCTCCAACAAGACGTATCTCGAAGCTGCAGCCGGGATTCTCGCGGTCGAGGCCTATCACGCGGCCATCGTCCGGACCAACCTGTACGCCAGGGGCCTCGAGGTCCAGGCGTACAAGATCTCCACCGCACGGGACAGCCTCGACGGTCGCTCCGACGATGACCAGGGCATCGTTGGTCACCCCGGGTCGTCTGCCAACCTGGTGCCGACCGACAACAACTCGATCGTCTTCAGCAGAAGCGCCGCCCAGGTGTTGAACGTGGTGTACCTCAACCCCAAGAAGGTGACCAAGGGTGGGTTCTTCCCGGCCGGCGTGAACGGCGCCATCCGGGAGAGCGGGGCCAACGGCTGACGTCAGTGTGAGCTGAGCAGTAGTCCTGCTGGTGGTGGTCAGTCCGACCTCGGTCGACCGACCACCACCAGACAGGACAGGGTGCTACTTGACGCCACCGGCAGTCAGGCCGGCCACGATCCGTCGCTGGAAGATGAGCACCGCGATGAGCAGCGGAACCGTCACGATCACACCGGCGGCCATGATCGAGCCGTACGGGGTGTCGAAGCCGGTCGTTCCGGTGAACTTGCTGATCGCGACCGTCGCCGTCTGCCGACTGGGATTCTGCAGGAAGGTCAACGCCACCAGGTATTCGTTCCAGGCCCCGATGAACACGATGATCGCTGTGGTGAACACCCCAGGGGCGGCCAACGGCAGGATCACCTTTCGGAATGCGACACCAGGTGTGCAGCCGTCGATCATGGCAGCCTGCTCGAGCTCGACCGGCATCTGCCGGAAGAACGCGGTCAGGTTCCACACGGCCAGCGGCAGGCCGAAGCTGAGCCCCGGGATGATGACCGCCTGATAGGTGTTGATCCAGTACGGGAACCAGCCGAACGGAGCCGTCGACGAGAACATCTTCAGCAGCGGCGGGATCAGGATGATGAGCGGGAACATGGAGCAGGCCATGATCAGCCAGAGCACGAAGCCCTTGCCCTTGAAGGCCAACCGGGCCAGCGCGTAGGCCGCCACGATCCCGAACAGCAGCGTCAGGATGGTCGTCGTCCCCGAGATGATCAAGGAGTTGATCAGCGACCGCCCGAAGTTGTTCGAGCCCGAGAAGACGCCCTTGAAGTTGTCGATGGACGCCGGGCTGGGGACGAACTCCGTGCTCCGGCCCTCGGTGGGAATCCGGAGCGAGGACACGATCATCCAGTAGAACGGAATGATGCAGTAGAGCACGATCAGGCCCATGCCGACGTACGACGCGATCATCCCGAACCGAGCCTTACCGCTCATCTTCGGGTGCGACAGCTGCTTGTAGTCGACCTGGTCATCGCCGGTCGTGACCGGTGCACTGGTTGCGGTGGTCATCAGTGGTTACCCCCCATCGCCACGAGTGCAGGCGTCTCCTGGTTCATCTGCTCGGAGCGTTTGCGCTCTCTGCGGCTCTGCTTCTTGCCTCCCGGTGCGGCGTCACCGATCACGTCCGCCCCGAGGGCCTTGACGAACAGGAACGCCACCAGCAGGACGTAGATGAACAGCACGATCGCGTAGGCTGCGGCCGGGCCGTACCGGTTCTGGGTGGCTTCCTGGTAGGCGAAGATGGACAGCGTCTCCACGTGGTACTTGCCCGGGCCGATCATGCCGTAGGGCAGGTCGAACATCCGCAGGGTGTCGAGGGTGCGGAACAGCACCGCCACCACCAGGGTCGGTTTGACCATCGGCAGGGTGATCCTGACGAACGTCTGCCACGTGGAGGCACCGTCGACCTTGGCCGCCTCGTAGCACTCGGCCGGAATGGTCTGCAGACCGGCCAGGGTGAGCAGGGCGATGAACGGCGCCGTCTTCCAGACGTCAGCGATCACGATCGCCCAGAAGGACGAACCTTCGTCGGCCAGCCAGAGGATCTGCTGGTGCAGGATCCGGTTCATCACCCCGGACTCGTCGAAGATGAGCTTCCACATCAGCGCCGAGACGATCGTCGGGATGGCCCACGGCACCAAGATGCCGGCACGGACAACGCCGCGTCCGCGAAACGCCTTGGCCATGATCAGCGCCATGATGACGCCGAGCACAGTCTCCAGCAGCACGCAGACGACCGTGAAGAACGTGGTGTTGAGGAATGCGTTCCAGAAGCGGCCTGTGCTACCGAAGTTGCCTCGGACCGCATCCTGGCTGGTGAAGATCTGGGTGAAGTTCTTGAGACCCGTGAAGGTCTCACCCCCGGCCACCAGGCCGGTGGTCGGATCCACTCCCGTGTTGGTCTGGAACAGTGACTCGCGAATCGACAGCAGCACCGGAATGCCGGCGACCACGACGATGACCAAGAGCGTCGGTGCCAGCAACATCCAGGCCAGTCGTCCCTGACCGTCGCTCAGGGCGTTCTTCTTACGTTTGTGTCCGTCCGGTGTTACCGCCGGGGTCTTGACAGCAGTGGCTGTAGCCATTGCCCCTCCTCCTCTCGTATGGGCCCCTACGCCTCAATCACCGGCGCAGGGGCCACACATCTCTTGGCTCGACGGCTACTGGGCGGTCAGGGTGGTGAGCTTGTCCTGCAGGGCGGTCAACGCGGCTTGCGCGGTGGTGTCACCCTTCAGCGCACCGTAGGCGGCGTCCTGGATGGCCAGCGTCACGTCGCCGTACTTGACGGCCTTCGGACGCGGCTTGGCGGTCTCGATCGACTTGAGCTGGATGGGCAGGAAGGGGAACTTCTTGGTCAGGTCGGCGTCGGTGTAGAGGGCGGAGATGCTCGGTGAGTTCGACGTGTTGAGGCTGTTGTTCTTCTGAGCCTCCTTCGAAGACATGAACTTGACGAAGTCAGCGGCGGTGCCCTTGTTCTCGGCGTTCTTCGCGATGGCCAGGTTGTGTCCGCCCAGGCTGGAGACGCCCGGACCGCTCAGACCGGGGAGCGGAGCCACGTCGAACTTGCCGACGATCTTGGACGATCCGTCGGTCTTCTGAGCCAGGTTGTAGACGTAGCCCCAGTTGCGGTGGAAGATCAGCGTGCCGTTCTGGAACGCCTGCCGACCTTGCTCTTCCTGCCAGGTGATGGCGCCCTTGGGTATGGTGCCGTCCTTGAAGGAGTCGGCCAAGAAGCTGAGACCCTTCTGCGCTTCCGGTGTGTTCACCGCGGGCTTGCCGTCGTCGCCGATGATGACGCCGCCGGCACCGTTCACCGCCTCGGCGAAGTTGACGGTGAGGCCCTCGTACTTCTGGTACTGACCCGCAAAGCACTCGAGCTTGGGATTGTTCTCCCCCGCCTTGATCTTGGCGCAGGCGGCCTTCATCTCGTCCCAGGTGGACGGCGCCTTCAGGCTGTACTTGTCCAGCAGGTCCTTGCGGTAGTAGAGCAGGCCGCCGTCGGACAGGTACGGGTAGGCGTAGAGCTTGTTGAAGTACGTGGCGCTGTCGACTGTGGCTTTCAGGAACGGCGTGGTGGGGAACTGGTCCGCCGGCAGGGCCTCGACGTAGCCGTTGGCCGCGAACTCGGCGGTCCACACGACGTCGACGCTGAGCACCGCCATCTGCGGGTTCTTGATCTGCGTGTTCTGGATCATCTGCTGGCGCTGCTGGTCGGCGTTGTCGGGCAGCTCGTGCAGGGTCACCTTGCCCTGAGGGTGCGACGCGTTGAACTGGGCGACCAGCTTCGGGATGTAGCCGGAGGTGTCCTTGCCTTGCCAGTACTCGATCGGACCCTGTTTGGACAGGTCAGCACCGGCGGCGGATGATCCTCCGGCGGGTGCGCTACCGCCCCCGCCGCAAGCTGCGGCCAGGAGAAGAGCGCTGAGAGATACACCCGCGATGACGACGCGGCGTGCAGGACGGACGAATGACATGTGGCCTCACTTCTTGTTGAGCGGCACCGAGTCGTTGATGCCACCACGACACACTAGAGGCGTTTTGTCCCAAAGTGTGAACTTTTCTCACGCAACATTCAGATTCGTTACACAAGACCAGCAACACCACTGGTTCGATCACCCGACCGATACACAGTCAGTTCACAGGTACAGGCCGGTGCTGTCGTCCTGGGCGGGCTCATCGGCGACGGCGTGCAGATCCCGCTCCCGGAGGAGCAGGTAGCTCTCGCCCCGCAGCTCCACCTCGGCACGGTCTTCGGGGTCGAAGAGCACCCGGTCGGATACCCTGACCGTGCGGACGTTGGCGCCGATAGCCACCACGGCAGCCCAGGCCAGCCGACGCCCGATCGCGACGGTGGCGGGGATGACGATCCCTCCCCCACTCCGCCGCTCTCCTGTCTCCTTGTCGGTCGACACCAGGACCCGATCGTGCAGCATCCGGATCGGGAGCTGCGTGTCTGGCTCAGACCCGGTCTTCCTCACGGGTCAGCGCTCAGGACTTCTTGCCGCGGATGCGCCCGACGACGACGAGCAGGGTGACGAATCCCGCAAGGCCTCCGCCGACGGCCGCCACCCGGTTGGTGCGCAGGTCACCGCGAGCGTTGAACACCAAGGACTTGGCCTTCTCGGTGTACTCCGCTGCCACCGTCTTGAGCCGGGCGATACCGCGCTGCTTGATCCGGTTCGGGTGGACCTGGTCGATCAAGCTCTCCACCGACGACGTCAGACGCTGCCGCGTCGCGTCCAGATCGCTCTCGATCTGGGACGCACTGCGCGTCGGCTGGGAAGACTTGTTGGCCACGATGGCTCCTAGTTCGTCAGGGTCGAGCTGTCACGTCGGCACCAGCGTATTGCAGAGTCGCACACGCTGGGGACCGACTGGTCGTCGCCACCGAGCGTCTATGGTTTCTGCCATGAACCATCGACTGGTGCCCGGCGACATCGCGCCCGACTTCACTCTGCAGGACGCCGACGGGCGTGAGGTGTCCCTGTCAGACTTCGAATCCCAGCGGGTGATCGTGTACTTCTACCCTGCAGCGATGACCCCCGGCTGCACGACCCAGGCGGTGGACTTCACCGCAGCGATCGGCGAGCTGAGCGCGGCGGGGCTCGACGTGCTCGGCATCTCCCCGGACGCTCCGGAGAAGCTGGCCCAGTTCCGTGACCTGCAGTCGGTGGCGTTCCCGTTGTTGTCGGACCCGGACAAGACGACGTTGGGTGCCTACGGTGCCTACGGTGAGAAGATGCTCTACGGCAAGCTGATCGAAGGGGTCATCCGCTCGACCTTCGTGATCGACGTGGATGCCGAGGGCAAGGGCACTGTCGCCCTGGCGCAGTACAACGTCAAGGCCGCCGGTCACGTGGACAAGCTCCGCCGGGACCTGAAGGTCTGACAGTCCCCCGCGGGGCGTCCTACGATGGGGGCATCGCTGGGTGCCCGACGGTGCCGGCCGGAGTGGTGGAATTGGTAGACACGCAGGATTTAGGTTCCTGTGCCTTCGGGCGTGAGGGTTCGAGTCCCTTCTTCGGTACTGAAACAGAGCGTGCGGCCTCGGTCGATCAGTAGCGTTCCTGCCGCCGGTGGTAGCTGACGAAGCTGATGCCCTCGTGGGGTTCACGACCGGTCTCGTGCCAGTCCTCGGGATCGATCGTGGGGAACGTGACGTCGCCGCTCGGCGCCTGGTCGACCTCGGTGACCTCGAGCCGGTCGAGCCGATCCCAGGCGGCCCGGTAGATCTCACCGCCGCCCGCCACGAAGATGACGGCCGCCTCGAGCGCCTGGGCCTGCGCGAAGGCCTCCGCCACGCTGGGCGCCACCAGCACCCCGTCGCCTCGCCACATCCGGTCGCGGGTGATCACGATGGTGGTCCGACCCGGCAGCGGACGACCGATCGAGTCATACGTCCTGCGCCCCATGATCAGCACCTGGCCCATGGTCAGCGACTGGAACCGCTTCCAGTCCTCCTTGATCCGCCACGGGATGTCCTCGCCGTCGCCGATGACTCCGTTCCTGCCCACCGCGGCAATGCCGACGACGTCACTCACGCAGACCCTCAGACCGCGATCGGGGCTTTGATGCCGGGGTGCGGGTCGTAGGCCTCGATGCTGATGTCGTCCATCGCGAACCCGTCGATGTCGGTGATGGTCGGGTTGAGGATCAGCTTGGGCAGGGCCCGGGGTTTCCGCTGCAGCTGGAGTCGCGCCTGGTCGATGTGGTTGGTGTAGAGGTGCGCGTCGCCCAGCGTGTGCACGAAGTCGCCGACGTCCAGGTTGCAGACCTGGGCGACCATCTGGGTCAGCAGTGCATAGGACGCGATGTTGAACGGCACGCCGAGGAAGACGTCCGCCGAGCGCTGGTACAGCTGGCACGACAACTTGGCGCGGGCGTCGGCGGAACCCTCGGGAGGAGGGGCGACGTAGAACTGGAACATGGCGTGGCACGGCGGCAGCGCCATCTGCTCGAGGTCGCTCACGTTCCAGGCGTTGACGATCAACCGGCGCGAGTCAGGGTTGGCCTTGATCGAGCGGATGACCTGGGCGATCTGGTCGACGTGCCCGTCGTCGGGAGTCGGCCAGGAGCGCCACTGGTACCCGTAGATCGGTCCGAGCTCGCCGTCGTCGTCGGCCCACTCGTCCCAGATCGTGACGCCCTGGTCGCGCAGCCAGGACACGTTCGTCGAACCGCGCAGGAACCACAACAGCTCGGCGATGATCGACTTGGTGTGAAGCTTCTTGGTGGTGAGCAGCGGGAAGCCCTGCGCGAGGTCGAATCGCATCTGGTAGCCGAAGGTGCTGAGCGTCCCCGTACCGGTCCGGTCTCCCTTGGCCACCCCGGTGGTCAGCACGTGGTCGAGCAGATCCAGGTAGGTCTTCATCGGTGGTCCTCGAGTCTCAGTTCTGCGATCAGCACGGGCACGATGGCCCGTACGGCCTGGCCCCGGTGGCTGATGGCGTCCTTCTCGGCTGCGCTCAGCTCGGCGGTGGTGACGGAGTGTCCGTCAGCTACGAAGATGGGGTCGTAACCGAACCCATTCTGCCCCCTGGCTTCACGGATCAGCCGACCCGGCAGGTCACCGCGCCGCACGTGTCGGCCACCTCCGGGCAGCACCAGAGCCATGGCGCACACGAACGATGCGCGCCGACGCTCCTCCGGTACGTCGGCGAGCTGGCGCAGCAGCAGGTCGAGGTTGTCGGCGTCGGTGGCGTCGGGTCCCGACCAGCGGGCCGACCGTACGCCGGGCATGCCGTTGAGCACATCCACGACCACGCCGGAGTCATCAGCCAGCGCCGGCAGGCCGGTCGCCGCAAGGCAGGCCTCCGCCTTCAGCACGGCGTTGCCCTCGAAGGTCAGCTCGGTCTCGAGCGGCTCCGGATAGGGAGGGAGGTCAGCCAGCCCGAGCACCTCGACGTCGGCCGCCGCCTGCGCGACGATGCGGCGCAGCTCGGCGAGCTTCTTGGCGTTGTGGGTCGCGAGGACGACGCAGTGCCGTGGGGTGGTGGGACTCACCGGGCGTTGAGAGCGGCGGTTTGCAGCTCGGTCAGCGTCGCGCAGCCGCCGGCCGCCAGATCGAGCAGCCCGTTGAGCGCGTCCCGGTCGAACGGCGCGCCCTCGGCCGTGCCCTGGACCTCGATGAACTGCCCGGTCCCGCTCATCACCACGTTCATGTCGGTGTCGGCCGTGGAGTCCTCGGTGTAGCAGAGGTCGAGCATCGCGGTGCCGCCCACGACGCCGACCGAGATCGCGGCGACGGAGCCGATCAACGGTTCTCCGGTGAGGAGGTTGCGCTCCCGGAGCCAGCCGACGGCGTCGGAGAGGGCGACGTAGGCACCGGTGATCGAGGCCGTCCGGGTGCCGCCGTCGGCCTGCAGCACGTCACAGTCGAGCACGATGGTGTTCTCGCCGAGGGCCTTGTAGTCGATGATGGCGCGGAGGCTGCGGCCGATCAGTCGGCTGATCTCGTGCGTCCGGCCGCCGACGCGGCCCTTGATCGACTCACGGTCGGACCGGGTGTTGGTGGCCCGCGGCAGCATCGCGTACTCGCTGGTCACCCAGCCGAGGCCCGATCCCTTACGCCAACGCGGCACACCCGGCGTCACGCTGGCCGCGACCAGCACTCGGGTGGCGCCGAACTCGACCAGCACCGAGCCCTCCGCCTGGTCGAGCCAGTCGCGGGTGAACCGGACCTCGCGCAGTTGGTCCAGTGCACGTCCGTCGGCTCGCTGAGTCATGGCCCAACCCTAAGCCAAGCATCCCCGGCGCACGGAACAGCGCCGATCGAGCGGGTGAGCACCGGAGCCTCAGCCGATCGACCAGTGCGCCCCGGCTGTGGCCAGCATCACCGGCCCGTCGAAATGGGGTGTCGCCTCCCTCAGGACGTCCTCCGGGACGTGCCAGGGCGGGATGTGGGTCAAGATGATGGCGCTCACCCCGGCGGCGGTCCCGGACTGTGCTGCTTGGCGGCCGGTCAGGTGCAAGCCCGGCGGGTTGTCGGCGTTCTCCATGAACGCCGACTCGACCAGCAGCAGGTCCACCCCCTCGGCCAGCTCGTCCAGCTCAGGGCACGGGCCGGTGTCGCCGGAGAACACCATCGACCCACCGGTCCCTGCGCGCTCCTGGATCCGCACCGCGTACGTCTCGACCGGATGCGCCACCCGGGCCGTGCGGACGTCGAACGGGCCGATCTGTTGCTCCGGCCGCCAGTCGTGGCCCGCGAAGTGATCGGCGAGCTGCGGCCCGGGCTCGCTCGGGAGGCCGTCGGGCGTCGGGACGTCGTAGGCCAGGCCGAGCCGACGCGCCGTGCCGCGCGGACCGTAGAGCGGTCGTCCGGGCCACGGCGCGCCGGGCCGGGAGTACTTGGCGGCCACATAGTAGGCGAGCACGTCGAGGCAGTGGTCGGGATGCAGGTGGCTGAGCGCGATCGCGTCGATCTCGCTCGGGTCCAGGTAGCGGTAGAGCGCGCCGAAGGCGCCGGGGCCGAGGTCGAGCACCAGGGAGAAGGTGCGGCCGTGGTACGGCGCCTGGATCAGGTAGCAGGAGGCCGGCGACTCGGGTCCGGAGGCGGAGCCGCTGCAGCCGACGACCGTCAGCTCCATCACGATCTCCCGCGCGCGTTCACGCGAACTGCTCCACCCCGGAGACCAGACCGCCCATCAGCCGGTGCCCGATGCCCTCGAACTGGTCGGGGCTGCCGGTGGTGAGGAACCGGTAGGTCGCCCCGCGGGGCTGGTCGTGGGTCAGGCTGAGCCGGGTCAGCACCCGGTAGACGTCTCTGGCGCACTCCTCCGCGCTCGACACCAGCATCACCTCGTCACCCAGCACGTAGGAGATGACGCCGGTGAGCAGTGGGTAGTGGGTACAGCCGAGGATCAGGGTGTCGATGCCGGCCACGTCGAGAGGTTTGAGGTACTCCTCCGCGACCGCCAGCAGCTCGGGGCCACCGGTGATCCCGGCCTCCACGAAGGAGACGAAGCGCGGGCAGGCCACGGTCAGCAGCTCGACCTGTGGCGCCACCGCAAACGCGTCGTCGTAGGCCTGCGAGGTGGCCGTGGCCTCGGTGCAGATGACGCCCACCCGACCCGTCCGCGACGATGCGACCGCCCGACGTGCAGCCGGCAGGATGACCTCGATCACCGGGATCCGGTAGCGCTCCCGCGCGTCGCGCAGCACCGCGGCGCTGGCTGAGTTACAGGCGATGACCAGCATCTTAACGCCGAGCGCCACCAGGTGGTCGAGGCACTCCAGCGCGAACTCCCGGACGTCGGCGATGGGCTGCTCACCGTAGGGAGAACGCGCCGTGTCCCCGAGATAGATGATGTCCTCGTACGGCAGCTGGTCGATCACCGCCCTCGCCACGGTCAACCCGCCGAACCCCGAGTCGAAGATCCCGATCGGCGCCTCGGTGTCAATGCCCACAGTCGCCCAGCCTACGCGAAGCGAGCCGGGGCGTCGGTTCCCCAGGTTAACCTGGGGAACTGCCACCTGACCCAGGAAACTTCGTGGGTAGAGCGACAGTTTCCCAGGTTTACCTGGGGATCCGACAGGCTTCCACGGAGACGGTGCCCGCGCCCGGGCATCAGGCCCAGACTTGGGTGTCCAGCAGCTCTTCGGCGTCGTCCATGGTGTCGTTGTACGCGCCGGTGGAGAGGTACTTCCAGCCGCCGTCGCAGACGATCAGCGCGATGTCGGCGGATTCGCCGGCCTTCTCGGCCCGGACGGCCTGGCCGAGGGCGGCGTGCACGATGGCGCCGGTGGAGAGCCCGGCGAAGATGCCCTCGCGCTCCAGCAGCTCGCGGACCCGTCGGATCGCGTCGCGCGAGCCGACCGAGAAACGGGAGTCGACCAACGACGCGTCGTACAGCTCGGGCACGAAGCCTTCGTCGATGTTGCGGAGGCCGTAGACGAGCTCCCCGTACCGAGGCTCGGCGGCCACGATCTTGACCTCGGGCTTGTGCTCCCGGAAGAAGCGGCCGATGCCCATCAGGGTGCCGGTGGTGCCCAGCCCCGCCACGATGTGGGTGACCTCGGGCAGATCGGCCAGGATCTCCGGACCGGTGGTCAGGTAGTGCGCCTCGGCGTTGGCCGGGTTGCCGTACTGGTAGAGCATCACCCAGTCCGGATGCTCCGCGGCCAGCTGCTTGGCGACCGCTACCGCCTCGTTGGAGCCGCCCGCAGCGTCGGAGGACACGATCTCCGCGCCCCACATGGCCAGGATCTGCTTGCGTTCGATCGAGGTGTTCTCCGGCATCACACAGATCAGCCGGTAGCCCTTGAGCTTGGCGGCCATGGCCAAGGAGATCCCGGTGTTGCCGCTGGTCGGCTCCAGGATCGTCGCGCCTGGCCGCAGCGTTCCGTCGGCCTCCGCGACCTGGATCATGTTCAACGCCGCCCGGTCCTTGATGGAGCCGGTCGGGTTGCGGTCCTCGAGCTTGGCCCACAGCCGTACGGTGCTGCTGGGGGAAAGGCTGGGCAGGCCGATCAGCGGGGTGTTCCCCACCGAGTCGGCCAGCGATGCGTAGCGCACTCAGCTGTCCTGGTTAGGGGACGCGCTCAGCAGCCGCCGGCCACAGCCGGGAGCACGACCACGACGTCACCGTCGGCCGTCGCGGCACCGAGACCACCGGTGAACCGGACGTCCTCGTCGTTGACGTAGACGTTCACGAACCGGCGCAGGCCGTCGGCTTCGACCAGGCGGTTCTTCAGGCCCGGGTGCCGTGCATCGACGTCGTCGATGACCTGGAGCAGCGTTGACCCTGCACCCTGCACCGCCTTCTCGCCACCGGTGAAGGTACGAAGGATCGTCGGGATCTTCACTTCTACTGCCATCGAAATTCTCTCCTCGGTCAAAGCACGGGCATCCTAGGGCACAACCCACGCGGCGGCGGACCTATTCCTGGATCGTGATCTCTTCCTCGGCGACCACGCCGTCGACGATGCGGTACGACCGGACCGAAACGGGCCCGTCGCCGGTGCCGCTCGCGGCCGTCGACACCAGCACGTAGTGCGCCTGCGGCTCGGCGGCGTAGGAGATGTCGGTGCGGGACGGGTACGCCTCGGTGGCCGTGTGCGAGTGGTACACCACGACGATCTCCTCGTCGCGGTCGTCCAGCTCGCGATAGAGCCTGAGCTGCTCGATCGGGTCGAACCTGAAGAACGTCGGGGAGCGGTCGGCGTTGAGCATCGCGACGAAGCGCACCGGATCGTCGGACCCGGCGGGACCGGTGATGACGCCGCACGCCTCATCGGGATGGTCGGCCCGGGCATGGGCGGTCATCGCGTCGACGTGAGCGCGGGGGATGTTCAGCACGCGGGCCAGAGTATGCGCGGGCCCATCGCGCACCGCACGGCTCTCGGAGTTTGAGAAGTCACCAGGGGTGGGCGACACGCCGACAGAAGCGCAGGATGAGTGCCCAGTCGGCGTCAGAGGGCCGAGATCAGGGTCTCCTCGGCGAAGCCCAACCACTCGTACACGCTGAGCATGAACGCCCGCGGGTCGCCCTCCGGCACCGCAGCGAGCTCGTCGGCGGACTCGGTATCGGTGATGCCGAGCCGGGTGGCCAACGCCAACCGGACGCTGGTCAGCGTCCGCAGCCAGACGTCCACCTCATCGGCGGGGATCTTGATCTCGTGCGCGCCCCGGCCACCGTCGGCGAGCCGCTGCAGCACCAGCTGGGCCTCGGCGATCTTCTTGGTCTTCAGATCACGCTCGGTGAACCGACGGAAGTCCGAGGACGCGGCGGCGTCATGCGGGTAGGCGTTCGGGAACAACCGCTGCAGCACCGGGTCGTCGGAGACCTCGGGCTCGCTGGGGTCGGCCTCGAGGTCCTGCGCCCACGCAGCGAACGGATCGTCGGGCTCGCCGCTCGTCTCGAACTCCTGCGGCTCGCCGTCGGACACCATGTCGACGAGCTGGCTGACCAGCGACGACAGCAGCTCGACCTCGTAGCCGCTGAAGTGCGTCGAGATCACCCCGCCCCGCCGCTTGAACTTCTTCACGTCCGATCCTCACCACCTCTGGCACGTCCTCCGCGCCGTTCGACGTCACTCGTACGCACCCGACACCGGTTCCACTTTTGCGCACCCGGCCCTGGTCTAGGCGTCGGCCTTGTCCAGCGTCGCCCATAGACCGTACTCGTGCATCGCCGTCACGTCGCGTTCCATCTCCTCGCGGGAGCCGCTGGAGACGATGGACTTGCCCTGCAGATGCACCTGCAGCATCAGCTTGTGCGCCTTGCTCTTGGAGTAGTTGAAGTAGGAGACGAAGACGTGGGTCACGTAGGACATCAGGTTCACCGGATCGTCCCAGACGATGGTCACCCACGGGGTCTGGGCCACCGTCTCCTCGAGGGGACGCTCGGCCACCGCGATGCCGCCGGCCGGCACCACACTTCCCGCGTCAGATTCGGACATAGGACCCATTGTGACAAACGAACCCGGCTGCCCCTACTCAGCGGGCCGCCCCGCAGCGGCTCCGACCCCGGCCCCGGCGGCAACGGGGAACTGCCTGGCTACTCTGTCGGTGTGGTCGCCACCGAGACACCCTCTCCTGCCGCCTTGCTGGCTCCGTGGGGCCCCAGTGAGGTCCCCACCACCGCGCTGCTGACCGACCACTACGAGCTCACCATGCTGCGCGCTGCGCTCCAGTCGGGCAGCGCCAACCACCGCAGCGTCTTCGAGCTGTTCCCCCGTCGGTTGCCGCCGGGCCGCCGCTACGGTGTCGTCGCCGGCACCGGCCGGGCCCTGAGGGCGATCCGGCACTTCCGGTTCGACGACGAGTCGCTGCGCTTCCTCACCGACCGCGACGTGGTGGATGACCGGACCGCCGCCTGGCTGGCGGACTACCGCTTCGGCGGGAACATCTGGGGTTACCCCGAGGGCGAGGTGTATTTCCCCGGCTCCCCGTTGGTGGTGGTGGAAGGCACCTTCGCCGAGGGCGTGCTGCTGGAGACCGTGCTGCTCAGCATCTACAACCACGACTCAGCGATCGCGTCGGCGGCGTCCCGGATGACCACGGTGGCCGGCGGCCGGCCCTGCATCGAGATGGGGTCCCGGCGCACCCAGGAGCTGTCCGCCGTGGCGGCGGCGCGGGCTGCCTACATCGCGGGCTTCGAAGCCACCTCGAACCTCGAGGCCGGTCGACGCTACGGCGTGCCGACCCGCGGTACGTCGGCGCACTCGTTCACGCTCCTGCACGAGTCCGAGCGGGAGGCCTTCCGGGCCCAGATCGCCGCCCTCGGCGAAGGCACCACCCTGCTGGTGGACACCTACGACGTGGACACCGCCGTCCGGACGGGCGTGGAGCTGACCGGCGGTCGGCTCGGAGCGGTCCGGCTGGACTCGGGAGACCTACCGGTGGTGGCCAAGGACGTGCGCGCCCTGCTGGACTCGCTGGGCGCTCACCAGACCAGGATCATCGTGACCAGCGACCTGGACGAGTGGAACATCGCCGCCCTGTCCGGCGCCCCGGTCGACGGGTACGGGGTGGGCACGGCCCTGGTCACCGGTAGCGGGCACCCCACGTGCGGGTTCGTCTACAAGCTGGTCGCGCGTGCCGGCAGCGACGACCCGGACGCTCCGTTGGTCGCGGTGGCCAAGAAGAGCACCGACAAGATCTCCATCGGCGGCCGCAAGTATGCGCTGCGCCGGCTGTCCGACAGCGGGGTGGCCGAGGCAGAGGTCATCGGCCTGGGCGTGCCACCACCGAGCGACACCAACGACCGACCGCTGCTGGTCCCGCTCGTCGTCCGGGGCGAGGTGGCCGGCGACGAGGCCCTGGATGCGGCCCGCGAGCGCCACGCCCGTTCCCGCGCGGAGTTGCCCCAGGACGCGTTGAAGATGTCGCGCGGCGAGCCGGTGATCGAGACCATCTTCGTCGAGCCGGACGGCGACCAGTCGGTCAACCCGTACGCCGTCAGCGAGGCCCCAGGCACCCGATGAGCCGGGTGGTTGCGGTCGAGCAGTCTGAGATCGAGGGACCAGGATGACGGGGACGGCCCTGATCGTGGTCGACGTGCAGCGCGACTTCTGCGAGGGTGGCTCGCTGGCCGTGGCCGGGGGGATCGCGGTGGCCGCGGCCATCGCCGAGCTGCTGAGCGGCGACCATCCCTACGACCACGTGGTGGCCACCCGGGACCACCACATCGACCCCGGCAGCCACTTCTCCGAGCAGCCCGACTTCGTCGACTCCTGGCCACCGCACTGCGTCGTCGGCACCGAGGGCGTCGAGCTCCGCGAGGAGCTGGCGTCCACCGCCTTCGAGTCAGTCTTCGACAAGGGCGAGTACGCCGCCGCCTACTCGGGCTTCGAGGGTTTCGACGCGAGCGGCCAGACGCTGGCCGCCTGGCTGTCCGCGCACGGAGTCACCGCCGTCGACGTGTGCGGGATCGCCACCGACTACTGCGTCAGGGCCACCGCTGTGGACTCCTCAGCAGCCGGCTTCGAGACCACCGTTCTCATCGACCTGACCGCCGCCGTGGCACCCGAGCGGCTACCGGCCACGATCGCGGCGTTGGCCGCGGGCCACGTGAGCGTCTCCTCCGCAGCGAGCTGACAGTCTGCCGTCAGCGGTCAGACTGCGACGAGGGCGCGGGCAGATGGTGCCTAGCCAGACCGCGCAACAGCGACTCCACGGTGTAGGCGGTGAGCCCGTCCAGGTCATCCGGCTCGATCATGCCTATGTTCGCCAGCGACGTGATGCCCTGCAGCGCAGCCAGCAGCACCATCCCGATCTGTTGCAGGTCGCCGGGCACCAGGTCGCCGCTCTGTTGACCCTGCGCGACGAGCGTCTCCATACCGGTGAAGCACTCCAGGGCCGCCTGGGTCAGCTCGGTCGAGGCGTCGGCCTGGTGCTTGCTGGTGAACATCAGCTCCAGCAGCGCCGGGTTGGCGGTCGCGAACCGTACGTAGGTGACCGCGACCTCGGTCATGTTGGCCACGAAGCTGCGTCCCCCGGTGCCGGCCGACCGTTCGAGGGCCTCCCGCAGCCGCACGAACCCGTCGGTGGCCAGCGCGTCGAGCAGTGCCGCCTTGTCGCGGAAGTGTCGCCGCGGAGCACCGTGGCTGACGCCGACGTCTCGAGCGAGCTCGCGTAGCGACAGGCCTTCGACGCCCGAGGTCTTCAGCGTCCGCTCGGCCCGGTTGAGCAGTGCGGTTCGCAGGCCTCCGTGGTGATACGGGCGCTCGGTCATGTCCGAAGAGTATCAAGATGTAGACATTGACAGCATTGTTGCCAGTGACTACATTCGGTTCATGACTTCATGGACGACCAGAGACATCCCCGACCAGACCGGGCGCACCGTTATCGTGACCGGAGCCAACAGCGGCCTCGGCAAGGCCACCTCAGCAGCCCTGGCCGGAGCCGGCGCCCGGGTGGTGATGGCGGTCCGCGACCTCGAGCGCGGACGGCAGGCCGCAGCCGCCATCTCAGGCCTGACCGAGGTCCGCGAGCTCGACCTCGCCGACCTGTCGTCGGTCCGCCGCTTCGTCGACGGAATCGACTCCGCCGTTGACGTACTGGTCAACAACGCCGGCGTGATGGCGATCCCGCTGGCCCGAACCCGCGACGGCTTCGAGATGCAGTTCGGCACCAACCACCTGGGTCACTTCGCCCTGACCAACCTACTGCTGCCCCAGATCACCGACCGGGTGGTCACCGTCTCGTCCACGGCCCACAAGACGGGCACCATCGTGCTGGACGACCTGAACTGGAACACCCGACCGTACAAGGCGTGGGGAGCCTACGGTCAGTCCAAGCTGGCCAACCTGCTCTTCACCCTCGAGCTGGAGCGGCGGCTGGAGGCGGACCACTCCCCGGTCCGCGCGTTCGCTGCGCACCCCGGATACGCCGCGACCAACCTGCAGAGCCACTCGAACAACCGGGCGATGCACCTGTTCCTGCAGGTCGGCAACAAGCTGATGGCGCAGTCGGAGGACATGGGTGCCCTGCCCACGCTGTTCGCCGCGACCCAGACGCTGCCCGGGGCGAGCTATGTCGGTCCGAACGGCTTCGCCGAGGCTCGGGGCTATCCGACGCTGATCGGACGCACGACCAAGGCCAGTGACGCCACCATGGCTCAGAAGCTGTGGGACGCCTCCGAGAAGCTGACCGGTGTGAGCTTTCCGGCGCCGGTCGGCTGACTGGCGCGCCTCAGCGAGCGAGCCGGTCGAGCAGCGTCTTCGGCGCCACGCACCGGTAGGCCTCCAAGGCGATGGCGTCGAGCTCGGCCTGCTCCACCTCGAGCAGCCGGACACCGAGCCAGCCGCGATGACCGACGTACGGCGGGCGGAAGAAGCGGGTCGGCTCGGTCTCGATCATCTCGGCCTGCACTCCCTCGGGCGCCGCGCACCAGATCGCCAGCCGACCGTCACCGTGGTGGTCGTCGAGGAACATGACGAACGTCTTCTTGTCCCGGATGAAGAAGGCCGGTCCGCCGTGACTCAGCCGTTCGGTGACCTCGGGCAGCGGTAGACAGGCCTGACGGACGCCGTTGAGCACCCGGTCGACGTCTGCGGGGTCGTAACGACGTTCGGTCATGTTCTAGTGTGGCCGCAGCGGTCGCCGGGCGCCAGCGTGCGACGCTTGTTCGAGCGTCTCAGCCGAGCTTGACCACCTGGGTGCGTGCCGCCCGGTCGTGCAGGGCCTGGCGCTTGGGCTGCCAGAGCGGGAAGAGCGAGTCGAGCAGCCGGAAGAGCAGCAGCAGGCTGTTCGCGCCCGGCAGCACCCACAGCGCCACCCGGATCAGCACGCTGCTCCACGGCAGCGGCGCGCGGTCGAGCCCCCGGTCCACCGGCACGATGCGGAGTCGGCAGATGATCTTGCCGGGCGTCGCCGCCTTCCAGCGCACGAATATCAGATGGTAGGCCAGCCCGACCCCTAGCGTGATCAGGGTGAGCAGGAGCTGGTCGGTGCTCGTGATGAGGTCGGTCGCCTTCGGCATGGGCGGCGGGGGTTGGCCGTTCTGCGAGGCGCGGACGGTGTCTCCGATCACCACCGACATCTTGGCGAACACGCGGCCGTAGATCTGGAAGCTCAGCAGCGCCGCGATGACCGAGAGGATCACCCCGTCGATCACCACCGCGAGCACCCGCCACCACCAGCCGGCCAGTGGTACGCCGTCGGCCGTGACCTGCTGCTGCCTGGACAGCCGGGCTCCGTACGCGTTCTGGCCCTGCGGCACCGGGTACGAGCCGGGGACGTTGGCGTGCTGCTGGTACGGGTAATGCTGGTAGGGCTGCTGGTTCGGATCCTGCTGATACGGATCCTGCTGATACGGATTCTGCCGGTAAGGATCCTGGTCGTACGGGCCTGGGGCTCCGGGGCCCGGGCCTGGCGGTGTTTGGGGTGGATAGCCACCCGAGTACGGCTGGGCGTACGGCGCCGGTTGAGACGGCTGCCCCTCGACGTCGCGGGTGGTGCGCGACCACTGCCACCCGTCCCAGTAGCGCTCCTTCCCCCGATCCAGCGGATCCGGATACCAGCCCCCGGGAGCGGCATGTCGCCCGGGTGGGACCGGCGGCGAACCTACGGGAATGTCAGTCACACCCGTCATTCTAGTTTCGGGGGGGAGGAAACTCGTGACGTCCACAGCCGGTCACTTCGGCGCACCACCCGCTGCGCCCCACCGGACCTCCCGGCGCGACCCAGGTCAGGTGGCCAGAGCATCCAGACCCGGAGCGGTCCCAGCGGAACGAACCCTGCGACCGCCGCCACGGCCAGGTCTTCACCCTGCTCGTAGCCCACCATCGTCAGGCCGGGGAAGCTGCGGCTGGCCACGGTGACCACGTCGGCCCAGACCTCGGCGGCGTTGCCCTCGAGAGCGAACAGGTTCGAGACGCCGACCACCTCACCGGCGACGCTCAGCGCTGCCCCGGCGACGAGCCGACCGTGCCGGTAGGCCGTCAGCAGCTGGAGGTCTGGTCCCACGAGGTCCAGCCCGATGGCCGACGCTGCTCCGTGGCCGTCCGCCCAAGCGGAGTGCTCGCTCGGCGAGGAGACCGTTCGCCACTCCATGCCCAGCGGCCGCTCGGGATCACCCGGCGCTCGCGAGACCCAGCGGGCGTCGAAGAGCACCCGAAAGCCCCAGGGACGGAGGTCGAGGTCACTGAAGCTGTCCTTGACGGAGCAACCCGGGGAGCTGTCCACGGGGGCGAGGATCTCCTCGCCGGACGCGCCGGGCTTCAGGGTGACGGCGTCGGGATAGTTGTCCGGTGACCGAGCCGCCGTCCACCACAGCCGGCGGTCGGCCGCTACCGGCAGTCCGGCGTGTCGACAGACCCCGTCGCACCACTGCGCGTTGTTCGCGACGGCGGCATCCAGCAGGCTCGCCATGGTGACACTGTAGGCAACGACCGCTAGCGGGATCTACGCCCCGAGGTCGCCCACTGACGGAGGTGGTCGATGCGCTCCTGCAGCTCCTCGGCGCTGGCTGCCGCGGTCGGCGGTCCCCCACAGGCTGCGCGCAGCTCGGAGTGGATGACGCCGTGCGGCTGGTCGGTGCGGTGATGCCAGGCGCCGACCAGACCGTTCAGCTCCTTGCGGAGCTCCCGGAGCTGCTGATGGGTGCTGCGCTGGGCCGCCTGCTCGGCGGCGGCGCCGTCCCGCGGACCGCGGGCGACGTGCTCGGCCTGCCGTCGACGGAGCAGATCCTTCACCTGCTCCGGCTCGAGCAGGCCCGGTATTCCCAGATAGTCCGCTTCGTCAGCGCTGCCCGACGATGCCGTCACCCCGAACTCTCCCCCGTCGAACACCACCCGGTCGAAGTCGGCCTCACTGGCCAGGGCGGCGAACTCGCCCTTGTCCAGGTCCGCCTCGGTCTCGGTCCGCTCGGCGGCGAGCAGCAGCTGCTCCTCGTCCACCTCGGCGCCCGGCCGGAGTGCGTGGTCACGTTCCTTCTCCATCTCGGAGGCGTAGAGCAGCAGCGAGGGGATGCTGGGCACGAACACCGAGGCGGTCTCGCCGCGGGCCCGGGCCCTGACGAACCGGCCGACCGCCTGGGCGAAGAACAGCGGGGTCGAGGTGGAGGTGGCGTAGACGCCGACGGCCAGCCGCGGCACGTCGACCCCCTCCGACACCATCCGGACCGCCACCATCCAGCGGTCGTCGCTGGTCGCGAACTTGGTGATCTTGCGCCCCGACTGCGCCTCGTCGCTCAGCACCACCACAGGCTTCTTGCCGGTGATCGAGGCCAGCGTCGCGGCATAGGCCCGGGCTGCGGTCTGATCAGAGGCGATCACCAGCCCCGCAGCATCCGGCACGTGACTGCGTACCTCGGTCAGCCGGGTGTCGGCCGCCCGCAGCACGGCCGGGATCCACGAACCCTGCGGGTCGAGTGCGGTCCGGAGCGCCTGCCCCTGCAGGTCCTTGGTCATCGGCTCTCCCAGCCGGGCCGCGACCTCGTCACCCGCGCTGGTGCGCCAGTGCAGGTCCCCCGAGTAGGCCATGAACAGCACCGGCCTGACGATGCCGTCGGTCAGCGCCTGGGCGTACCCGTACCCGTAGTCCGCGGTGGAGCGCAACGCGCCGGCGCCGTCCGGGACATAGCTGACGAACGGGATCGGGTTGGTGTCGGAGCGAAACGGGGTGCCGGTGAGCATCAGCCGGCGGGTGGCCGGCTCGAAGGCCTCTCGGATCGACTCGCCCCAGCTCATCGCGTCGCCTGCGTGATGGATCTCGTCCAGGATCACCAGCGTCTTGAAACCTTCGGTCCGGATCCGTAGCGCGAGCGGGTTGACCGCGACGCCGGCGTAGGTGAGGGCGATGCCCACGTAGTCGCGGCTGGTCCGGCCCTGTTTGACCCCGAAGTTGGGGTCGATCGCCAGGTTGATGAGGTCAGCCGCTGCGGCCCACTGGGTCTTGAGGTGTTCGGTCGGGGCCACGATGATGATGCGGTCGATCTGGCGACGCGACAGCAGGTTGGCCGCCAAGGTCAGAGCGAAGGAGGTCTTACCGGCGCCCGGCGTGGCGACGGCCAGGAAGTCCTTCGGCTGGGTCTCGAAATACTGTTCGAGCGCGGCCCGCTGCCAGGCGCGGAGCTGACGAGCCGTGCCCCACGCCGCCCGGTCGGGGAACGCCGGCGGCAGTCCGGTCTCGGTGATGGTGACCGGGTCGACCGGGGGTTGCTGCGCACTCACTGGCCCGAGTTTAGACGAGGCGAAGGTGCTGATCCCGCGACGACCGTAGCCGGCCCATCGCCATCAGCCGGCGAGCTCGTTCCCGAGCCTTCCGATCCGTAGCGACACCAGCGCTCCCACCAGCGCAACCGCGCACATCGCCGCCATCACCCAGCCGTAGGTCAGATGCAGCTGGCCGGACGGGTGCAGTCCGGCGAAGATGGTGCCGCTGACCCCGACGAACAGGCTGCCGCCGAGCGCCTCGCCCAGAGCCAGCGAGGAGGCGTTGCGACCCTGCTCGACCACCGAGGAGAGCGACATCGTCGCTACCGAGGTGCTCGCGAACGCCAACCCCATTCCCAGCCCACCGACGACCCAGCCGACCGCGATCAGTCCGACCCAGGCGCCGGCCACGGCCGCCGTGACCAGCGCAACCCCCAGCCCGAGGGCGACGAAGAAGGCGCCCGCGGTGATGATCCGGTCACGGCGCAGGTGCAGCTGAGGTCGGGACTGCACCCAGGACCCCGTGGTCCAGCCGACCGCTCCGATGGTCAGCACCGCGCCGGCGAGCAGCAACGACAGACCCCGGGTCTCCACCAGCATCAGCGGGATGAACGCCTCGGCCCCGAAGAAGGCACCTGCGATCAGTCCGCGGACCACGATCACCGACGGCAGTCCCGCACCGAAACGGAAGAAGCCGACGGGCATCAGGTTGGGCAGGCTGACCAGCAACAACGCCAGTCCGGCGACAGCGAGCGGGACGGACAACCGATCCAGCCGCTGGCCGGCGAGCTGGAGCGTCACCACGCCCACCGCAGCGAGACCGGCCGCCCACAGCGCCGCGGGCGGACGGGTGGCGGGCGGTTCGTCGTGGGCCGGGTCGGGGATCCGCATCAACGTGACCAGCGACGGACCGATCATCACCGCGGCGAAGGCCACCAGCGGCAGGACCGCCCAGAACACCCACTCCCAGCCGAGGTGGTGGGTCAGCCAGGCGGAGACCGGCGGCCCGACGAAGGACGGCAGCACCCAGGCCGTGGAGATGAAGGAAAACATCCTGGGCCGCTCTGCCGGTGCGAAGATCTTGGCGATCAGGACAGTCGTCGCCACGCCCATGGTGCCGCTGCCCAGACCCTGGACGAGCCGGCCGGCGATCAGCTGCACCATGGTGTCGGAGCTGGCCGCCACCACCAGCCCGACCGAGAAGACGAGCATGCCCACGACCATCGGCCTCGACGGTCCGATCCGGTCGGCGAACCGCCCGGTGGCCACAGTGGCGACGAGCATCCCGATCTGGAACATGGAGAACGCCCAGGCGTAGATGCCCAGACCGTCGAGCTCGCGCGCTGCCGCCGGGAGCGCCGTGGCCACGGCAATGGCTTCGAACGCGATGGCCACCACCGCGGTGCACAGGCCGATGGTCAGGGTGCGCCGGGAGATGGGGATGGGGGACGGGGACACAGCGAGACAGTCCACCACCTCAACCCAGGTCGAGGTCAAACCAGCTCCGGGACACCCCATGCGCTGGGTCGGGCTTCTTTGACACGCTCGGATAGTCATGCGAGAGTACTCTTGTGTCGTCCATCCGCTTGTTCATCCTCGACTCGTTGGCGCGGCACGGCGCGATGCACGGCCACCAGCTGCGGCTGCAGGCCGAGGAGGAGCACGTGCAGCTGTGGACCGACATCACGGTCGGATCCCTCTACGGCGCGATCAAACGGCTCGCCACCGAGGGGTTGATCGAAGAGGTCCGAGTCGAACGGGAAGGAAACTTCCCCGAACGGCAGGTCTACGCCATCACCTCGGTCGGCACGACCAGCCTGGCCCGCCTGCGCCAGGAGCACCTGACGGAGCTGGCCTTCAAGCCCGACCCGTTCGATCTGGCCATCACCCGGCTGGACCCGAACACGCTGCACGAGCTGCCGGCGGTGATCGCCGCCCGGATGGCCACCTTCTGGGACCGGCTGGTCGAGACCCGAAGGCTGAACGAGCGCGCCCTGCCCTACCTCAGCCTGACCGAGGAGCTCGCCATGCGACACCGCGAGCACCGGTTGCGGTCCGAGATCAGCTGGCTCGAGGAGCTGACCCGGCAGATGACCGAGATCATCGCCGACGAGACCGCTCGTCTGGTCGACGCCGACCACCCCGCCAACCAGTCCGCCGCGCTCCGCCAGCGCTGATCTGCATCCGGCAGCCCCCCGCGGCACGAAAGGTCCTTCACCATGTCAGATACCGCAACGTGGGCGCCCACGCCGGCTCCCCCCATCTCCCGAGAGGCCTGGCGAGCGCTGATCGTGCTGCTGGCGGGCATGTTCATCGCCCTGCTCGACACCACGATCGTCAACGTCGCCCTGCCGACCATCCGGACGACGCTCGACGCGTCGGAGTCCACCCTGAGCTGGATCATCTCCGGCTACGCCCTCGCGTTCGGGCTTGCCCTGATCCCTGCCGGCCGGATCGGTGACCGGATCGGTCACAAGTGGGTGTACTTCACCGGGGTCGCGTTGTTCACCGTGGCCAGCCTCGCCTGTGGACTGGCCCAGAGCGACACCCAGCTGGTCATCGCCCGGGTGGTACAGGGCCTCGCCGGCGGCATCTTCGTGCCTGCCGTGACTGCGTTCATCCAGCTGTTGTTCCCGCCCCAGGCGCGCGGCAAGGCGTTCGCGATCATGGGCGCCGTCATCGGCGTCTCGTCGGCCCTGGGCCCGATCATCGGTGGTCTGATCATCCAGGCCTTCGGTGACGAGAACGGCTGGCGGCTGGTGTTCTTCGTGAACCTGCCGATCGGCGCCGTCACCCTGATCGCCGCCGCCATCATGCTGCCCAAGAAGGCCGCCGACCCGGCACCGGGAAGGGCTGGCGTCGACTGGCTCGGGACCGTCCTGGTCTCGGCGGGTTTCGTCGCCCTGCTGGTCCCGCTGATCGAGGGTCAGGACCGCGGATGGCCGGTGTGGACCTACGTCACGCTGGCCGTGGGTGCGCTGCTCCTGGTCGCCTTCGGCGCCTGGGAGGTGGCCTACACCCGGCGGGGCCGGATCCCGCTCGTGCCGCCGACGCTGTTCAAGCACCCCGCCTTCAGCGGCGGTGTCATTCTCGCGCTGGTCTACTTCGCCGCCTTCACCAGCATCTTCTTCACCATCTCCATCCTGTGGCAAACCGGCCTGGGTCACAGTGCCCTCGCCTCCGGTGCGGTAGCCATCCCCTTCGCCATCGGGAGCATCGTCAGCTCCTCACAGAGCAACCGGCTGTCGCAGAAGCTCGGCCGCTCGGTGCTGGTCATCGGCACCGCTCTGGTGTCCGTCGGGCTCATCTGGCTCTGGCTCGTGCTGAGAAACACCGCCGCCACGGACCTGACCAACTGGGCGCTGCTGATCCCGCTGTTCCTGGCCGGTGTCGGCAACGGGTTCTTCATCGCCCCCAACGCCCAGTTCATCGTGGCCACGGTGGAGCGGCAGGACGCGGGGGCGGCCAGTGCGGTCATTGCCGCCGTCCAGCGCATCGGTAGTGCCGTCGGCATCGCCATCATCGGCAGCGTGCTGTTCGGCAACCTGGTCATCCGCGACCGGACGCCCGAGGCGCTGGCCACCGGATTCACCAACAGCGCCGCCGACGCCATGCTGGTCAGTGCCATCTTCGCAGTGGTCGCGTTCGCCTTGGTCTTCGCCCTCCCCAAGCGGGTCAACACCTGGGGCGGCGGCAAGCCGGGATCAGACGGTCAGGAGAAGCCGAGCGGTCGACGGGTCCGAGCGCGGAACGCCGAGCCGCGCCGCGCCCTGGTCGATCACTGACAGCGGAACACCCGGGCGGTACTCCCCAACTGTCAGTCAGTCGTCCTAGACTGACGCAGGTGAGCCAGCAGCAACTGAGTCCCGGCGCCGAAACGATCGTCGACGAGCGCACCGAATTCCGCGTCGAGGAGGGCGACCATGAACGTTTCTCGCACTTCGTCCCCAAGGAGAAGCTGACCGAGGCCATGGTCATGGGCACTCCCGTGGTGGCCCTCTGCGGCAAGGTGTGGGTGCCGAGCCGCGACCCTCAGCGCTTTCCCGTCTGTCCGGAGTGCAAGGAGATCTGGGAAGGCATGCCGGACAACGACTCCGACAAGGGCGACGACGAGTAGTTCGGAGAGCGGCGACGTGCTGGCGTCCTGAGTCTCCTGACCAGCGCCGACGTGCGCGGTGTTCTAGGCTCTTGATTCGTGGACACTGCGTTCGACACGAAGACCCTGTTGCTCCTGCGGCACGCCAAGTCGTCCTGGCCGGACGGTGTCCCCGACCACGAGCGACCGCTCTCCGGTCGCGGCCGGCGCGACGCGGTGGCCGCCGGTGAGCTCCTCGCCTCCCGGGAGATCGTCTGCGACGTGGTGGGATGCTCGACGGCGACGCGGACGCGGGAGACCTGGGACCGCGCGACCAGGGGCGGCGCCCGCGCACACGAGGTGCGCTACCTCGACCAGATCTATGCCGCCAGGGTCACCGAGCTGGTCAGGGTCGTGCGTGCGTTGCCGGAGTCCGCGCAGGTGGTGATGCTCGTCGGCCACGGTCCGGCCATCCCGGACCTGGTGGGATTCCTGGCCGCACGCCACGCCGGATCACCCCACTGGGCCCGGTTCGACCAGAAGTTCCCCACCGCCGCGCTGGCCACCCTCACCTTCCGCAGCAGTTGGGCCGACGCGGGGCAGGCCCGGGCCCTGCTGGTCGACTTCTCGGTCCCGCGTGGTGCGGCAGAGTAACCACTCGACGTCCCACCGGAGAGAATCGAGTCCCACACGGCTATCGAGCGGTGGCTTCGCCGCGGTCACAGGGCCTGCCGCACCGCCTGGACAAACTGGTCAGGCTCCTCACGCAGCATTCGCCAGGTGAAACGAAGCACCCGCCAGCCCTGCCAGACCAACGCGTTCTGGCGCCACCGGTCTGACTCGAACTGGTCACGATCGTCCTCGTGGAAGCGACCGTCGACCTCGATCGCCAGCCGAGCTCGACCGAAGGCGATGTCCAGGTAGTAGAGCCTTCCTTGGACCCAGATCGGCAGGTTCGCCTTCCAGCCCCTGATACCGGCCTGATGCAGCAGCCGGTGAGCCATGCGCTCGGCACGGGACCAGGGCTCATCGCGCGAATCGAGCACCACCTGTAGCCGGTCACGGTTGCCCCGTCGTCCCGGACTGAGTCGCAGCACCGCGTGCAGCGTGTCGATGGTGGCCGCTCGGGTGCGCAGCGCCGTGTCGAGGGCATCGGTGTGATCAAGGTCTGACAGGTCCAGGGCCGTCAGTGACGGGCTGGTGAGTCGTAGACCATTGCGGTGCACGATGAGCTCGTCGGCGATGTGTCGCCGGCTGAACGCGAAGCCGGGTTGAGGAACATGCTTTCGGGTGCTGGCCACCTCCACCCGGTCGACCCGCACCTCAGGCCAGTAGGACAGCCAGGCGGCGGCCGTGCCAGTGAAGATGGCGTCCCGGTCCCAGCGTGCCAACGCCCGGATCCGGACCAGGGGATCCTGTTCGCTCCCTTTCGGCACGAGCACTCCGGGCAGCACCGACGCCAGCTGTCCGGACGCCAGCATCCGGTCCAGCGCGTCGCCCAGTCTCGGGTGCTCGCGCCTCAGGACGACGCCCTCGGCTTGGACCAGACTCATCACCTCGTGTTGTGTGCGCATGTCTGGACTCTGGACACGTCGTCGCGAGATGTTCGGACCGTGGGCTCACCTGTGGACGACGCGGCAGAACTGCCACTCGATGTGGATAACGAGGCGATCGTAACGGGGGCGGTGATCGAGCGGCTGGTCTGCCGCGGCCGCCAGGTCAGCCCCGAATTCCGGCAGGCCGCACGGATGTTGCATCACGAAGGCCGGGTGGCGCTCAGTCGCCGGCGGGCGCCATGTCCACGCTGACCTTCATCTGCGAGTGCTTGGACTCGGTGAAAATGACGCCCTTGACCGGGGTCACGTCCGCGTAGTCCCGGCCCCAGGCCACGGTGGCGTGCGACTCGTCGGTCAGCCGGTCGTTGGTGGGGTCGAGGTAGAGCCAGCCGGCCTCGGGGATCCAGCAGCCGACCCAGGCGTGGCTGGCATCAGCGCCGAACACCCGTGGCTTCCCCGGCGGCGGTCGGGTGGCGAGGTATCCGCTCACGTAGCGTCCGGCCAGCCCGAGGCTGCGCAGCGACGCGACCATCACGTGGGTGAAGTCCTGGCAGACTCCGGTCCGCCGTTCGAGCAGCTCCCCGACCCGGGTGCTGACCGTGGTCGATCCCGACTTGTAGGTGAAGTCGTGGAACACGCGGTGCATGAGGTCGGTGACCGCCTCGGCGATCGGTCGTCCCGGGAGGAATGACTCCAGCGCATACTCCCGGGCCTCCGGTGGCACGTCGACCATGGGTGACTCGAAGGTGAAGTCGGTGGCCAGCCAGGCGTCCGGCTGGTCGCTCCGCTCCCGGGGCCGGGCCCGCTCCCACGGAATGCTGAGGTGCGCGGGGTCCTGCTCACGCTGTCGCACCTCGACCATGTTGACCGCCGTCACCTTGAGCTCGGTGTGCGGCTCGACCACGTGGAAGTACGTCTTGGTGTTGCCGTACAGGTCGAGATGACGGAACAGGTCCGCCGGCTCAGGGCCGATCATCACCTCGTGCGCCAGGCAGCTCTGCCAGCCGAGGTCGCGCGGTCGAAGGTGGAAGGTGCCGTAACTGCCCGTCACGTCGCCGTCGTAGGTGTACGTCGTCGAGTGTTCGATCCGGTACCTGGTCATGCCCGGACTCTCCTCCGGCCGGCACCTGGTGGACCCGGACGGGCGCTCACGACAGCGACCCCTTGCTGGTGCTCGAGCGCCAGAGCGGCTGCGGAGAGGGCGGCATCAGCAGATACTGCTGCTTGACCGCGTCGGCCAAGGCGTTCAGCTGGGTCTGCAACCCGGTCAGGAAGTCGGCCAGGACCGCCCGCCTGCCGTCGGTCTGGACGACCAACGCCGACAGGTCCGCTGCCTGGATGCTCTCCAGCAGATCATCCAGCAAGCGCAGCGGCCGCGCGGTGGTGGACGCGTTCGGTACGGCCCGCAGGTCGGCGGCGATCCGGTTGAGCTGGTAGGCCACCGAGCGCGGGTTGTGCTGGTCGGCGACCAGCAGCTCCACCACGGCATCGGTGCCGGCCCGGCCTCGGTAGCGCCGACGGAACGTGACGATGGACTCCGAAGCCGTCATCAATGCCTCGACCACCATCCGGTCGGTCTCGGGCGACCGAGCCTCGACCAGCGTCACGCTCAGCAGGCTGACCAGCTGTAGGGCCCGCTCGAGACCGCGCCCCGTGTCGAGGAGATACCAGCCGGGGTCGCGGATCATGTTCTCGCTGATGATGCCGGCCAGCGCGAGCAGCCCGGACAGAACGCCCTCGCAGGTCTCGGCCAGCTGCAGGCCCTGGTCGTACGACGCCAGGCTCAGCACCGTGAGGTGGCGCTCGATGTCGGCCAGCACCATCCACACGTCGTTGGACAGCTGGTCGCGCACTCCTTGAGCGGCCATCGACAACGAAGCGAGCGACTGCGCCGCCGTGCCGGAACGCCGACGGTCCAGCAGCATCGAGCGAAGCTCCGGCATCATCGAGACCCCGGTGGCCGTGAACCCGGGATAGGTCGTGCTGACGTGGGTGATGGAGCGCAGCAGCACCTCCAGCGCCTGGCCGTGGGTGACGTTCAGATCCGTCTCGATCGCCACCGTCCTGGTCGCCAGCACCAGCCGGAGCAGGTCCTCGGTCCGCTCGGCGTAGCGGCCGAACCAGTAGAGGTCGCTGAGCACGCGCGGCACCATCGCCGTGAAGGACGAGGCGGCCGACAGGGCGGCGCTCTCCCCGGCCAGGTCGGTCCGTCGTCGCGGTTGCACCACCGGTGTGGCGGCGATCGCCTCGCGACTCACCACCCAGACATCTTTGGAGACGCCGCCCTCGGGCGGAGTGACCAGGGCGTCCCTACCGGGACGGGTCACGTCGTTGACCCGAGCCAGCCCACCGAGCATCGCGGTGTAGGAGCTGCCGTGCTGGACGGCGAAGCTCCGCAGCACCACGTTTCGCCTGACCAGTCGGTCCTGCTCCGTGCTCGGGACCGACGACAGCCGGAGCACCTCCTGACCGACGAAGCGGTGCGGCATGGCCCTGATCCTGGCCGTCAGGTCCGAACGCTGGGCTCCGGTCAGCGCGGATCCGAGCACGCTGCGGCCCGACGTCCGGCTGATCGGGCGGACCACCAGCGAATCGAGATGGGTCAGGACGTGGCTCATCGAGGCCGGGTCCCCGCACCACCAGGTGTCCACGGACGGCATCCGGAGCGGCTCACCGAGCAGCCGCTGGCACAGCTCGGGCAGGAAGGGCAGCAGCGCCGGATTCTCCAGCACTCCGGACCCGGGGTTGTTGACCACGCTCACCGTCCCCTGCCGGATGGCGGTGACCAGCCCGGCGACGCCCAACCGGGAGCCGGCGCGCAGCTCCAGCGGGTCCGACCAGGCCGCGTCGACCCGACGGAGGATCACGTCCACCTGTTCCAGCTTGTCGAGCGTCCGCATCCAGACCCGTCCGTCACGCACCGTCAGGTCACTGCCCTCGAGCAGCGGGAAGCCGAGGGTCGAGGCCAGGAAAGCCTGGTCGAAGGCGGTCTCCGACAGCGGCCCGGGGCTGAGCACCACCACCCGGGGGTCCTCGACGCCGCGCGGGGCCGCATCCACCAGAGCCATCCGCATGGCGTGGAAGAACGGGGTCAACCGGTAGAGGTGGGCCCGGTGGTAGATCTCGGGCATGACCCGGGAGACCACCCGCCGGTTCTGCATGGCGTACCCAGCGCCCGACGGGGCCTGGGCACGGTCGGCCATCACCTTCCACTGCCCGGACGCGTCGCGGCCGAGGTCGACGGCGAGCATGAACAGGGGATGGCTGGTCAGGGCCTCGATGCCGACCAACGGCCGGAGATACTCGTCGTGGTCGAGCACCGCGGCCGGGGGGATGAGCCGGCCCGCCAAGAGCTCCTGCTTGCCGTAGAGATCGGCCATCACGGCAGCCAGCAGCTCCGCCCGCTGCACCACCCCGACCTCGATCCCGGCCCACTCCTGGTCGTCCAGGATCAGCGGCAGCGGGTCCAGCAGCCACGGCTTCGCGCGGGCCAGTCCGACGTCGACCCCGTCCACCGGTGCGTCGAGGAGGGAGACGGCCGAGGCCGGCGTCGGCGTGTAGGTGACGCCGTCGTCTTCGAGCAGCCGCGCCACCTCGCGGGTGGCGTGCAGCAGGTCCGTGTCGGCGAACTCGTCCAGCTCGTCCATCAGCGGCGTCCAGCCGTGCCGCACCGTGCCGTCGGGCGCGGCGAACTCGTCAAAACCGGTGTCGTGGTCGAACATGCTCGGTTGCCCGGCCGAGGCCAGGTATCGACCCAGAACGGTCACGAGCGCCCCCAGCTGCGGGGCACGCGCCGCCGCAGGTCCAGGGTCAGCGGGGAGTCGTCGCGACTGGCCGAGCGCCAGGTCAGCTCCTCCTCGAGCGCGTCCACGTCCACCTCGCCGGCGCTGAAGCCCATGGCCTCGAAGCGACGGGCCCGACGGGCCTCGGCTTCCTTGGCGTTGACCGGCGGTGAGTCGTACGACCGGCCACCGGGGTGGACCACGTGATAGGTGACCCCACCGAGCGACACCCGGTTGCCGCGGTCGACCAGCTCGAACGTGAGCGGCGAGTCGATCTCGAGCGTGGGGTGCAAGGAGGACCAGGGCTTCCAGGCCCGGAAGCGGACGCCGGCCACGAAGCTGCCCGGCGTCCCGGTCGGCTGCATCGGCACCGCGACCCCGTTGCACACGACCAGATGCCGACCGGGGAGGAAGCCCTCGACCTTGACCTGGACCCGCTCGGTGGAGGAGTCCACGTACCGCGAGGTTGCACCCGAGGACGAGTCCTCCCCCAGCACGTGCCACGGCTCGATGGCCTGGCGCAGCTCGAGGACGGCGTCCCCGATCTGGGCGATGCCGATCCGCGGGAACCGGAACTCCAGGTAGGGGTCGAACCAGGCGGCCTCGAAGGCAATGCCGTGCGCCCGCAGGTCAGCCACCACGTCGGTGATGTCGGCGGCGGCGAAGTGCGGCAGCAGGAACTTCTCGTGCAGCGACGTGCCCCAGCGCACCAGAGGTGCCGAGAGCGGCTCCGCAGCGAACCGCGCCACCAGAGAACGCACCAGCAGGGCCTGGACCAGTGACATGTCCGGATGTGGTGGCATCTCGAAGCCGCGGAGCTCGAGCAGGCCGAGCCGGCCGCGAGTCGAGTCCGGGCTGTACATCTTGTCGATGCAGAACTCCGAGCGGTGCGTGTTGCCGGTGATGTCGGTGAGCAGGTTGCGCAGTGCGCGGTCCACCGCCCAGGGCCGGTGCTCGGTGTCGTCCAGCTTCTCGATCTCCGCGAAGGCGATCTCGAGCTCGTACAGCGTCTCCGGGCGCCCCTCGTCGACCCGCGGAGCCTGGCTGGTCGGGCCGATGAACCGGCCCGAGAACAGGTACGACATCGCCGGGTGGTGCTGCCAGAACGTGAGCAGGCTGACCAGCAGGTCGGGGCGCCGTAACATCGGTGAGCGGCTGGCCTCGGCAGCTCCGAGGGTGATGTGGTTGCCGCCGCCGGTGCCGCTGTGCCGGCCGTCGTTGGCGAAGGTCTCGGCACCGAGCCGCTGCTCGCGGGCCAGGGCGTAGAGGTCACGGGTCAGGTCGCGGAGCTCCGGCCAGCTGGCGGTCGGGTGCACGTTGACCTCGATCACGCCCGGGTCGGGGGTCACCATCAGCACGTTGATCCGTGGGTCCGGCGGCGGTCCGTAGCCCTCGAAGATGATCGGGGTGGCGGTGGATCGCGCGACCTTGTCCAGCAGCTTGACCAGCTCGACGAACTTGTCCAGCTTCTCGCAGGGCGGCATGAAGACGTGGACGAACCCGTCCCTGGCCTGGAACACCACGGCAGTACGGGCGGGCGCGTCGGCCACGTCCACCACCACCGCGTGCGGCGACAGCTCGGTCGTCTCGTCGAGCGACGGACCCGTCTTGGTGTAGAGCTCCTCGCCCTGGAAGTCCGGATCCTCCCAGGTCACCGAGCGCAGCGGCAGCCGCGCACCCGCCGGCGAGTCGCCGGGCACCAGCACGATCCGGCCCCGACGCAGCTTCCAGGCGGGACTGGCCCAACCCTCGCCCCACCAGGCCGGCACCAGCGGCAGCGTCCAGGCCACCGGCGACTGCTCGGCGTCCAGCGCGACCAGCGCCGACGGGTCGGTGAGCTCCTCCCCGGGCCGCGGGCCCTCCGGCTGCTGGACCGCAGCGGTCAACGCGACCATCGGGTCCTCGTAGCTCGGCATGCACTGGCTGGCGGGCAGCCCGAGCTCGGCCACGAAGGCGTGCGCGAAGGCGTCGGCGGCGGCGACCGCTGCAGGGTCGGCCCGGGACGCGTCGTGCGGGTCGGCCAACAGCTTGGGGTCACTCCACAACGGCTCGCCGTCGCGCCGCCAGATCAGGGCGATCTGCCAGCGGGGCAACGGCTCACCGGGATACCACTTGCCCTGGCTGCGCTGGATCAGTCCACCCTCGCCGAAGTGCTGACCGAGCGCGGCGGCCAGGGCGTTGGCCCGCTCCCGCTTGTCGGGGCCGTCGGCGGCGACCGTCCACTGGGCGGACTCCATGTCGTCGATGGAGACGAACGTCGGCTCTCCACCCATGGTCAGCTCGATGCCGGCGGCCTGCAGCCGCTCATCCACCTCGTCACCGAGCGCGTCCAGCCGGACCCGCTGGGCCTCGGTGTACGGCCTGGTGACGCGCGGGTCCTCGTGGATGCGGCGGACGGTGTTGGAGAAGTCGAGGGTGACCGTGCTCGGGTCGACCAGACCGCTGATCGGCGCCGACGAGGACGGGTGCGGGGTGGCGGACAGGGGGATGTGGCCCTCGCCGGCGAACAACGCTGATGTGGCGTCCAAGCCGATCCAGCCGGCCCCGGGGATGTAGACCTCGGCCCAGGCGTGCAGGTCGGTGAAGTCCTCGACGGGGCCACTCGGCCCGGTCAGGCTGGTCTGGTCCTCGGCGAGCTGGATCAGGTAGCCGGAGACGAAGCGGGCCGCCAGTCCGTAGTGGCGCAGCGCCGCCACCAGCAGCCACGCGGAGTCGCGACAGGAGCCGATCCGCCGCTCCAGTGTCTCGTCGGGGGTCTGGACCCCCATCTCCATCCGCACCGAGTAGGCCACGTCGGCGAAGATCCGCGCGTTGAGCCCGGCCAGGAAGGTGATGATCGGTGTCGCGGAGGTCCCCCCGGGGGTCGAGTCCAGCCAGTTTCTCAGCACCGGGCCCGACCCGTCGTCAGAGTGCTTCAGGTACGGGTCGAGATCGGCGGCGAGGTCCGGCGGATAGGAGAAGGGGTAGGTCTCGGCGTAGTCCTCGACGAAGAAGTCGAACGGGTTGATGACGCCCATATCGGCCACCAGGCCGACCGTGATATCCAGCTCTTCGGCCTGGTGTGGGAACACGACGCGGGCCACGTAGTTGCCGAACGGGTCCTGCTGCCAGTTGACGAAGTGGTCGGCCGGGGAGACCTCGAGGGAGTACGACTCGATCGGTGTCCGTGAGTGCGGCGCCGGTCGCAGCCGGATGAGGTGCGGCCCGATCCCGACGCTGCGATCGAAGTGATAGGTGGTCCGGTGCTCCAGGGCGACCTTGATGCTCATGCGCTCTCTCCTCCGCTACCGACACCGAACCACCCGCGCGGACGCTTCGTCGCGTCCGGCGGGTGGCACAGGCTTCAGAAGTGTGGCAGCCCTCGGGCCAGACGTCGGATGAGGCTTCGATCAGTAGCGGTAGTGATCGGTCTTGTACGGACCCTCCACGGGTACGCCGAGGTAGCCGGCCTGACGCGGGGTGAGCTCGGTCAGCTTGACACCCAGGGCGTCCAGGTGCAGCCGGGCTACCAGCTCGTCGAGGTGCTTGGGCAGCGTGTAGACGCCGACCGGGTAGTCCGACGTGCGGGTGAAGATCTCGATCTGCGCGAGCACCTGGTTGGTGAAGGAGTTGCTCATCACGAAGCTCGGGTGGCCGGTGGCGTTGCCGAGGTTCATCAAGCGACCCTCGCTGAGCACCAAGATGGATCTTTCCCGCTCAGTGCCCTCGTCGAAGATCCACTTGTCGACCTGCGGCTTGATGTTGAGCCTGGTGATGCCGGGTGTCTTCTCCAGGCCGGCCATGTCGATCTCGTTGTCGAAGTGACCGATGTTGGCCACGATCGCCTGGTGCTTCATCCGGCCCATCTGGTCGGCGCTGATGACCTTGAAGCAACC
>JBBRYD010000022.1:0-40038 GCA_038238065.1 Propionibacteriales bacterium
GACCCTGCGGTCGGGCTCCGGGATGGAGTTGTGCAGCGGGCCCACGAAGGTCGAGGGGCCGGGCGTGGTCGGATCGGTGTCCCGGTCGCCGTAGCGAGGGTCGATGTCGGTGGCCCGGGTGTTACCGAACTCGGTGAGCACCACGAAGATCTTGTCGGTGCTCTCCCGGGACAGCTCGACGTACTGGTCCACCATCCGAGCCTTGACCACCTTGCCGGCGCGGACGCGTGACCGCTCGGCCGCGCTCAGGGTCGCTGGCCTCCTGCCGACCTTGACGACCTCAGACCCGTTGATCTTCTGGATCTTGCGCTCACCGTTGAGCACCATCTTGACCGCCTGCTCCTGGAGCGCGCGGCGCTTGTCCTCCAGTGGGTTGGGGAACTCGTCCTCGACCTTGTCGTTCTTCGCCTTCTGGGCCAGGGGACCTTCGTCACCGCGTCCCGTGACCGCCTTCGTCCCGCTCGACGCGTCCGGATCTGCGGCCGCGATGCCCGCACCCCCGGCCGCAAACCCAGCCGCCAACATCACACTCAAGAGCCCGACAAACCCTCGTCGCATTCTGACCACTCTGTAACCACCGTCCCGAGATTCGGATCTACGTTTCGTCGAACCTTAGGTGAGGGTCCTCATTGTAGGCAAGAGCAGCCTGAGAAACTTTTAGCTGCGGATTTGGCCCCGCCTGGGGTGAAACTCGATGTGTCCGGACACATGCACACATCTGCGCCGTTCAGTTTCACCAGTGTTCTCCTGGCTAACCCAAGTCGGTTTCGCTGAAACGTCGGCCACGAACGAAACCACATCAAAGGAGTTTCCTCACACACGAAGGACAGGGGTCGTTGGGCGTTCGGCCCGGCCGGAACGTCGATTCACAACTTTGAGCGAACTGCACGATCCCCACGCCGTTCGAGAGAGGAGTCCCGGCGGGATCAGTCGTCGGAGCCTGAGTCGACGCGGCCACCGGCTGTGCCGCCGTCACCCGCCCCATGATCGACCGGATGAGCCCGAGGGCCAGGGTTCATTCCGGCTACAGCTTTCTTCACGTCGGGGATTCGTCGAGAGACGTCGTCTCGGCGAAAGGGCCAATTCTGCGCGACGCCGGCCGGAAACCGGAGGGGCGCGCAGCTGCCGGAAAAGGCGTTGACCGACGAGACATTCTCGATAGCGGTGCTCCCCGAATACCCAGCAAGAGGTGCTCGGCGCCCAAGACCCCGCGATCTCTCAACCGAACCACATGTGCTGATGTCACGACGCGCCGGTGGGAAACCGTGAATGGGGATACTCCCGATCACACATTCAGCACCGACGCGCGAAGCGAAACACTTCGCCTGCTCTCGTAAAGGGCTGCGCTGGCTCAGGACGGCTCGGTGTCGCTGAGTGCGATCACGATCTGCTCGCGGTAGCTGTGCACCGAGTGCCGGACGCCGGCCAGCTGCGCGTCGGACAGTGCGCGGTCGCGGTATCGCTCCCAGTCGGCGATGACTGCTTGGACAGCTCCGGCCAGCAGATCGGGACGGTCAGGCTCGACCTGCTGGGCGGAACCGTAGCCCGCAGAGGCCTCCTTCAGACCGCTGGTGGCGCTGACCACCAGGGGCCGGGCGGCCAGTACGGCCTCGACCGCGGTGTTGCCGAACGGCTCGTCCACGACCGAGGGGACCACCACGATGTCGGCGGACTGGACGTGCGGCCAGATGTCGGCGTCGAAGCCGAGGAAGCGAACGACGTCCACCAGGCCGTTCTGCGTCACCGTCGACCGCAGGTCCTGCTCGAACCACTCGTAGCCGGGGAAGACGGCCCCCAGCAGGTCCAGCTGCACCTCGACGCCGGAACCGCGCAGCAGCGTGACAGCGTCGACCGCCACCTGGGGACCCTTGCGGGGTGAGAGGCGCCCGATGAACAGCAGCCGGACCGGTTCCGTCAGCGGTGTTCGCGCTGGGGTGACCTCGGCTGGACCCGCTACACCGTTGTAGACGACGGTCGAACGGGCCCGCAGCCGCGGGATGGCTGAGCTCAGCACCTCGAGGCTGAACGTGCTGTTCACGACGATGCGCTGGGCGAAGAGCAGCGGCAGGTTGATCAGCCGCCGGATCAGCAGCGAGGCCGAACCCTCGGCCTCGTGCACATGGCAGGTGACGCGACGACCCATCAGCCGGCCGAGGACCAGCCAGCTGGGGATGGTGATGGTGTTCACGTACAGTCCGTCACGGCCGGATCGGCGGATCAGCCGCCACGACGGTGCGATGCTCAGCGCGACGTCGCGCACAAAGCGAGCAAAACCGCGGGGCCGCAGGGCACTCTTGCGGATCACAGGAGCCGGACAGAACTCCACCGACGCTCCTCGCCTGGCCAGCTCTGCCACGAGGGGACCGGGGCTCGGCACCGTCACCACCACCCGCCAGCCGGCCGCCACCATGCCGTCGACGGACTCCAGCAGGACCCGGTCCGACCCGTAGAGGTCGGCGCTCGGATGAGCCACCAAGATGGACCGCGTCATGCCTGCCTTCCTCCGAGCCACGTCGGGTCCGACCCAACCTCACATTTGTGCTGCGAGGCGCGACGTCCGCGCGATCATCTTGTCATCGAGCTGCGCCGACGGATGCGCCGAGCGCCGAAATGACGCGGGTCAGTGCGTGCGGTGACAACTGGATAGAATGCGCGAGAGCTGTGAGCCCGCTGAGACAGACCTTTGCCCGGCTCAGGAACTCGACTGGGAGACCGCCATGGATGGGAACGAGGCCATCGCCGCTGCGCCCGCCAAGGTGAGGCTGCCGTGGATCGATGCGACTCGCGGTGCTGCGGTGGCCGCCGTCGTGCTTTTCCACGTCTGCATCTGGCACTTCATCCCGATCTTGCGGAGCAGCCGCGAAGCGCCCGAGGCGCTGCGTTTCTGGGAGCTGACCAACGGGGTCATCGGCGGCCTTCGGATGCCCGTGCTGCTGACGCTCTCCGGGCTGCTGGTCGCGCGTCGGATCTCGGCGGGTCTCGGTAGCACCCGACGCAGCGCGGCCGGCAACTTCTACCTGTATCTGGTGTGGCTCGCCGTCTACACCGTGGTCAGCCTGATCGTGCCGCAGCACATGCCCCAGGAGATCGGTGGACTCGGCGACGCTGTCCAGCAGATCCTGATTCCCGCCACCAGCCTCTGGTACGTCTTCGCCCTCGGGTTGTACATCCTGCTGTTGACGGCGATCCGCCGGGTCCCCACGCCGATCGTGCTGGGGGTCCTGGCGGTGCTCAACGTGCTGGCCTTCACGTATCCACCCGGAGTGGGGCTGTGGGGCAAGATCTTGGGCCTGGCGGTCTACTTCGCCATCGGGGTCCGTCTCGGTGGGGCGTTCCGCTCGTCGGTCGAGCACGTCAAGGTGTGGCGGACCGCGGTGCTGGTCGTGGTCTCGCTGGTGCTGCTCTACGCCGACCGCTTCGCCCCCAACAAGCTGTCCGTGGTGACGTTCTCGCTGTTGCGCAACGTGCTCATCGTCTTCATGGCGGTGGCCGTGGTCGCGCTGCTGGTGCGGCTGCCGCCCGTCGCTCGGCTCGGTGTCTACCTCGGCCAGCGCACTCTCGGGGTCTACGTCATGCACGCCCTGCTGGTCCAGCTGCTGGTGGTGGCGTCCGTGGGGCCGTTGCTCGGTGTGGTCAAGCAGATCGCCGGGAGCACGGTGCTTGCGCTGATCTACCCCTTGGCCCTGATGTCCGTGCTGATCATGGTCTGTCTGGGTCTGGAGAAGGCGCTGCGGGCAGCCGGGGCCGGCTGGCTCTTCCTGCTCCCGGCTGCGATCCGGCACCGGCTCGAACGTCCGACGACGGTGGCCGGCGCGCCTGCGAGCAGCCAGGTCGACCCGGTCCGGTGAGGCGAACCGTCGCCGCCGCCGGATCGGTGGTCCCCGAGGTCGCCTGGGAGCGCTACGCCGAGCTCGGCCAGTGGTCGGGCTGGGCACGCCCGATCCGGCGCGTGGACGCGTCCGCCGCCCGGCTCGAGGTCGGACTGACCGGAGTGGTGCACGGACCCGCCGGGCTCCGGGTGTCTTTCGTGGTCGAGGCCGTGGACGAGCGCGCTCGCACCTGGACGTGGCGCGTGAGGTCAGGTCCGATCACCCTCACTCTGAGACACGAGGTGCTGGCTACCGTCGGCGGGGGTACGGCGGCCACGCTGACCGTCACCGGCCCGGCGCCCATCGTGCTGGTCTATCCCGAGGTGGCTCGGGTGGCTCTCAGCCGACTCGTCGATCCCCGCCCCATTCGGTGAACTGCGCACGGGGCCCTGCCGTGGAGCAGACGAGACTGAGCCACCTCGGTGCGGTGGCGTAATCTGGCCCCCACCATGACGGCCATCGGGTCCCCACGCCCTGCACAGCTGGAGACCCGGGGACGCGCCCGCCTTCGGTTCGCAGTGGTCGCCCTGACGCTGTGCGGTGCACTGGTGCTGGGACTGTGTGTGGCCGCCTCACCCCGACTGGGCACCGGGCAGGCGTTCTTCCCGCTCTACTCCGGCTCGGTGGCCCTCGGCGCGCGGGGTGAGGTGGTGCCCGTCTTCGACCCGAACCAGCTGGTGCCCGGCACCCGGGTGTTGGCCAACACCCCGGACACCGCCGAGCAGGCTCGCGGGCAGCTCGCCTGGCTCGCGGGTGGGACGATGCCGAGCGTGCCGGAGCTCGGTGACTCCACGCTGGTCCGCGACGCGCTGCTCGACCTGCACGTGCTCGGCAGCTCGCACGGAGTGGCCGTCGCGGGGTGGGCAACCCCGTGGCGCTACGTCTGGCCCCGCGACTCGGCGTTGGTGGCCACCGCTCTGGCCCGGACCGGTCACCTCGAGGACGCCGAACGGGTGGTCGACTTCCTCGGGGGCGTGCAGCCCGAAGGCGGGACGTTCCAGGCGCGCTACCGACCGGACGGCACTGGCGTACCCGACAGCCGGGGGGTGCAGAGCGACAGCCTGGGCTGGACTCTGTGGGCGGTGCGCCAGGTGGCCGACGCCTGGCCACAGGACACTCGGCGAGCGTTCGTCGAACGACACCGTCGGCTGCTGGACCGTTCCACCCAAGCGTCAGTGCGGCTGCTGGACAACCCGCGGTCCCTGCCGCCCGCCTCCTCGGACTACTGGGAGATGAAGGAGAAGCGGCTGTCCCTCTCGACGGCGACTCTGCTGCACGCAGGCCTGGTCGCGGCTCAGACGCTCTACGCCGTGCTGGGAGACCGTGACCGCTCCGACGATGCCGCCGACGCCGCGGACCGGACGGCTGCCGCCATCCACCGCGTGTTCGCACCGAACGGCTATCCACGCCACGCCGGAGGTCCGGCCCGGAGCGTTGACCTGGGCGTCTCGTACCTGCTGCCACCCTTCACCGACCGCGTCGATCCGCTGGTGCTGCAGGTGTGGCGTGCCTCGGCCGGATACCTGGCTCGTCCCGCGGGCGGTCTGGCGCCTGGCGGTTCCTGGCGGCAGGACGGCGTCAGCTGGACCACCGCGACGTCCAGCTACGCCATGACCGCGGCGATGGTCGGCGATCGCGACGCAGCGGTCGAGCGACTGCGCTGGCTGGCTGACCATCGGACCGCCACGGGCTCACTGCCAGAGAAGGTGCTCGCCGACGGGCGGCCCGCCTCGGTCGCGCCGCTGGCCTGGGCGGCCGCAGCCGTCCTCATCGCCGCCGACGCACTGGGCCCCGAACCCCGTTAGGACTGCCCCTTTACGCTGTAAACATGAAGCACCACACACACGACGAAGGCCCCATCGCTCTCGTGGCCGGCGCCTCCCGCGGCCTGGGCCTGTTGCTGGCCCGCGAGCTGGGGGAACGCGGTCATCGGGTGGTGATCTGCGCCCGAGACGAGGACGAGCTGCTCCGAGGCGCAGCCCTGCTCCAGGAATGTGGCATCGACGTCTACCCGAAGGTCTGCGACATCACCGACCGTGCCGCCGTCCGAGCGCTGGTCGCTGACGTCGAGGCCACCGTCGGCCCGATCCATACCCTGGTCACCGTCGCGGGCATCATCCTGGTCGGACCCCTGGAGTCGATGACCGAGGACAGCTTCACCGACGCGGTGAACACCATGCTCTGGGGACCGATCCACCTGGCGCTGGCGGTGCTGCCCCTCATGAGAGCCCGCCGGACCGGTCACATCGGCACCGTCACCTCGATCGGTGGTCTCATCAGCGTGCCGCACCTGCTGCCGTACAGCACAGCCAAGTTCGGGGCCGTCGGCTTCTCCGAGGGCCTCTCCGCTGAGCTGGCCGGCTCCGGCGTGACCTCGACCACCATCATCCCCGGCCTGATGCGGACCGGTGGGCATCTGCACGCCCAGTTCAGCGGTCAGCAGACTCGCGAATACGCCTGGTTCGCCACGGCCGGCTCCTTACCCCTGGTCGCCATGGACGCCGAGCGCGCCGCCGCCAAGATGGTCGACGCGGTGCTGGCCGGCAAGCCGACGGTCATCCTCAGCCCGCTGGCCAAGATCGGCGCCCGGGTGCACGGACTCGCGCCGGCCACCACTGTCCGGGCGATGGGGCTCGCCACCCGGTTGCTGCCCCGCGCGCCCGGCCCTGGGGCTACCGGTTTCATTCCCGGCCAGGAGGCCGACCAGCGCTTCGACTCCCGGGTGCTGGGTACCTTGACGAGGCTCGGCCAAGCCGCCGCGCACCGTTTCAACGAAATCCGACCGAGCTGATCTGAGGAGCTGTCCATGAAAGCTGTGACCTGGCAAGGAAAGCGTGACATCCGCGTCGAGGAGGTGCCGGATCCTCAGATCCAGGAGCCCACGGACGCGATCATCAAGGTCACCTCGGCCGCCATCTGCGGCTCGGACCTCCACCTCTACGAGGTGTTGGGGGCCTATATGCACAAGAACGACGTGATGGGCCACGAAACGATGGGGGTGGTGCAGGAGGTCGGTGCCGGCGTCACCAACCTGAAGGTCGGCGACCGGGTCGTCATCCCGTTCAACATCTCCTGCGGCAGCTGCTGGATGTGCAGCCGTGGGCTGTTCGCGCACTGCGAGACCACCCAGGTCCGCGAGCAGGGCAAAGGCGCCACACTGTTCGGTTTCTCCGAGCTCTACGGCTCTGTGCCCGGCGGCCAGGCCGAGTACCTCCGCGTGCCGCAGGCTCATTTCGGGCCGGTCAAGGTGCCCGATGAGCTGACCGACGAGCGCTACCTCTACCTCTCCGACATCCTGCCGACCGCCTGGCAGGGTGTGAAGTACGCCGACGTCGAGGAGGGCGGCACGTTGGCCGTCATCGGTCTTGGCCCGGTGGGTCAGCTGGCCGCACGCATCGGCAAGCACTTCGGTCTGCGGGTCGTCGGGGTGGATCTGGTGCCCGAGCGACTGACGTTGGCCGAGAAGTTCGGGGCCGAGGTCGTCGACCTGAGCGAGCACAAGGACGTGTCCGAGGTGTTGATCGAGATGACGAACGGGCGGGGACCGGACGGCGTGATGGAGGCGGTGGGCATGGAGGCCCACGGCTCGAAGCTGGAACAGGCCGCTATCCAGGGCGCCACGCTGCTGCCGGACTTCGTGGCCAAGCCGTTCATCGACAAGGGCGCGATCGACCAGCTCGACGCGCTCCGGACGGCCTTCAAGTCGGCTCGCCGTGGCGGCACCGTGTCGATCAGTGGCGTCTACGGTGGCGAGGTCGACCCGCTCCCCATGATGGAGATGTTCGACCGCGGTCTGCAGATCCGGATGGGACAGTGCCATGTCCGGCGCTGGACCGACGAGATCATGCCCGTGGTGCTGGACTCCAGCGACCCGCTGGGGCTGGAGTCGCTGGCCACTCATCGGCTGCCGCTGGACGAAGCGCCGGGGGCGTACGAGATGTTCCAGAAGAAGGAAGACGGCTGCATCAAGGTCGTGCTCAAGCCCTGAGCGCGACTGAGGTTGATCGACGCGCGCAAGCCGACCCGCTACCGTCGCAGGTGTGGCGGGTCGGGCTGGCCAGTTCGGCGCGCGCGTAGCGCAACCGAGGGAGACGGCGTGGACCGGATGGTGTGGGACAGCAGGGGCGATCTGAAGCCACTGATCGAGCGAGCGGAGCTGCTGCTGCTGGCCGGGCCACGCCAGGTCCTCGGCATCGCCGGCGCGCCGGCATCCGGCAAGTCCACGTTGGCGGCGACCCTGCTGGTCGAGCTGCAGCGGCGTCACCCGGCAGAAGTGGTGCTGGTCGGCATGGACGCCTACCACCTGGGACACCGAGTCCTGGTCCGTCAGGGGCTGGCCGACGTCAAGGGCGCACCGCAGACTTTCGACGCCCTGGGCTACGTCGCGCTGCTGCGGCGCCTCCGAGCCCGCGAGGAGACCGTCTACGCGCCGGAGTTCCATCGTGAGATCGAGGACTCGCTGGCCCAGATGGTGGAGGTCGCTCCGGCCGTCCGCTTGGTGATCACGGAAGGGAACTATCTGCTGCTGCCCTCCACGCCGTGGGACCAGGTGCGTCATGAGCTGGACGAAGCCTGGTTCACCCATCTCGACGACACCGAACGTCAGCGCCGGATGGTGACCCGCCATCGCGCCTTCGGTCATTCCCTCGCAGTGGCACGGGCCAAGACCCTGGGCAGCGACGAGGTGAATGCGCAGCTGATCAACAAATGGCAGAACCGCCCCGACCTGTGGATAGAGCAACAGGTCTAAGGCACTTCATGCTCGATTTCTCATCCTCATCCGAGTGCTGTCAAGATAGTTCATCAACTCCGCTCTGCGCGGTCGTCATTGGTCGTTGGACTGGTGGTAAGCGCTCTCGAAGCTCGAAAGGCCAGATATGCGCATCGCGTTGATCGGCACGCGCGGCGTTCCTGCTCGTTACGGGGGTTTCGAGACCTGCGTCGAAGAAGTCGGCAGTCGCCTCGCGGCCCGTGGCCACGACGTCGTCGTGTTCTGCCGACCTACCCACGATCTTGTCGACGAGCCAGACGTCTCGAGCACTTACCGCGGTATGCAGCTGGTCCAGCTGCCGATCGTGCGTCGACGCTCCGTCGAGACGCTCTGCCACACCGCGTTGTCGGTGCTGCACCCGTCGCTGCGCGCGACCGATGCCGCCATCCTCTTCAACGCCGCCAACTCGCCGCTGCTGCCGGTGCTGCGAGCCCGAAGGATCCCGGTGGCCACCCACGTCGACGGGCTCGAGTGGATGCGCGCCAAGTGGGGCCGGATGGGGCGGCGATACTACCGGCTGGCGGAGAGCCTTGCCGTGCGATGGTCCGACGGCATCATCTCCGACGCGCAGGGCATCGCGGACTACTACCGTTCCGAGTTCGGTGCGGACTCCGACCTGATCGCCTACGGCGCCCCGATCATCACCGCTGACCACGCCGAGCGGATCGAGGAGCTGGATCTGCAGGCCGGCAAGTATCACCTGGTCGTCGCCCGGTTCGAGCCGGAGAACCACGTACTGGAGATCGTCCGAGGCTATGAGCAGAGCAAGGCTGAGCTGCCCCTGGTCGTGGTGGGCTCCGCCCCGTACGCCGACGAGTACACCGCAGCCATTCGCTCAGCCGCCGGAAGGCGGGTGCGGCTCCTGGGTGGAGTCTGGGACCAGGATCAGCTCAACCAGCTCTACAGCCACGCGTTGACCTACCTGCACGGCCACTCCGTCGGGGGCACCAACCCGTCGCTGCTTCGGGCCGCCGGGGCGGGCGCGTACACGATCGCCTTCGACGTCGACTTCAACCGCGAGGTCCTCGGAGATACCGCCGCCTATTTCTCGACCGCCGGTGACGTCGCTCGCGAGGTCGTCGCTGCCGAAGCGGACCCCGCCTCGGTGATGGACCGTGGAGTCCAGCTGCAGGCCGCGATCGAACGCTACAACTGGGAAGACGTCGCCGATCGCTACGAGTCTCTGTGCGGCCAGCTGGCCGCACACGAGATCGGGCACCGACGCCCGCCGGGTGTGCGACGCCGCCGGACCCCCGCCCTGTCGGTCTGATCCGGAGAGGTCTGGGAACACGTCGCGGACGTGGGTGTATCAAGGGCGGGCGGTCGAGCCACTTAGTGCTGATAACCGAGAAGTGTGACGATCGGCTCAGTCGCCGAGGTAGGTGACCACTCCTCAGTTCCGGTAAAGTTTTTTCCGTCGCCTATGATTGGCGCCAACGGGGGGCAGGGGTTTTAGGGGTGGGTGTATGACTGTCGGTTATCTGGCCAATGTTTTTGACCTATTGAACGTCAGAGATCTGGATCTCATTGCGCAGGCGGGCCGGCATTCTTCGCGGCTGGTCGTCGGAGTGTTCAGCGACGACTTCGCCGAACTGCAGTTCGGTCGCCGTCCCGTCGTCCCGATGGCCGAGCGGGTCGCTCTGGTGTCCCATGTGAGAGGTGTGCACGAGGTGGTGACGCACGACGAGACCACCATTGCCGCCGACCGGGCAGCGAGGGTGTTCGCGGTCGCCGGCGACCCACCGCTGCGTCACGCTGGTGAGACCTGGTTGCTCACGCCGGACCGGGAGACCTCCAGTGTGCTGCTGCGCGAGGCGCTGACTCTCGTCGGCGCTACCGTCGACCATCTGCACGACGTCGCCTGATGTCCGCGGCGGACACCGAGGTGCCGGGCTTCGCTGCTGCTCACGAGAGGCTGAAGCAGGCTCAGAAGAGCTCCCGGGGGGCACCGGCCTACTCCGTCTACATCAACCGCCCGCTCGGCCGGGTCATCGCGGCGGCGGCGTACCGGTTCGGGCTGACCCCGAACCACGTGACCTACCTCAGCGCTGCGCTGTCCGCGGTCGGGATCGTCGTGCTGGCGGTGTTTCCGCCGAGCTGGGTCTTGGCCGTCGGAGTCTGCCTGGCCTTGGTGCTGGGGTACGCCTTCGATGCGGCTGACGGTCAGCTGGCCCGGCTGCGGGGCGGTGGCAGTGCCGTCGGTGAGTGGCTCGACCACATGATCGACGCGGCCAAGCTCTCCGCTCTGCACCTGGCGGTGTTGATCACCGCCTACCGCCACTTCGCCCTGCCGAGCCTCGGTTGGCTGCTGGTGCCCATGGTGTTCACCGTGGTGTCGGCCGTGCACTTCTTCGGCATGATCCTGGTCGACCAGCTGGTCCGGGTGCGCCGCGCCGAGAGTGGCCACCCCACCCCACCCCGAGCGCCGGCAACTCCGCTGCGCTCGTTGCTGAAGCTTCCCACCGACTACGGCGTGCTGTGCCTGGTGTTCATCCTGCTGGGGGCACCCACCGTCTTCTTCGTGGTCTATTCCCTGCTGGCCCTGGGGTCGACGGGATACCTCCTCCTGGTGCTCCGGAAATGGCGCGGTGACGTGGCCGCTCTCGACTCGGCCGAGGTCGCCGCATGACGGCGGGCACCATCGTCGGCTATGTGCCAGGTGCCTGGGACATGTTCCACATCGGCCACCTCAACATCTTGCTGCGGTCGCGTGAACAGTGCGACCGGCTGGTTGTCGGTGCCGTCACCGATGAAGCGCTCGCCGTGGTCAAGGGCAAGCTGCCCATGGTCCCGCTGGCCGAGCGGCTCGAGGTGGTCAGCCGGCTCGATCTGGTCGACGAGGTGGTCACCGACTTCTCCAGCAACAAGCTCGAGGTCTGGGACCGGGTCGGGTTCGACGTCTTGTTCAAGGGTGATGACTGGCGGGGGACCGCCAAGGGCGACAAGCTCGAAGCCGACATGGCCTCGGTCGGCGTCGAGGTCTGCTATTTTCCCTACACGGCGCACACCTCCAGCACGTTGCTGCGCGCGATGCTCGCCGACCGCTAGTCGAACGGGCCATCATCTCACCTGTAGGGGGAGGCAGCGCAGGCGCTCACTCTGACCCACCTGCCGTCTGGCCTCCGGTTCGAGCAGTCACACCGCGGCCGGGGGGCAAGAAGGTGGAGACCGAGCCGCAGCCGCCCGCCGCGTTCTCCGTCCTGTTCGTCTGCACGGCCAACCTCTGTCGCTCCCCGATGGCCGAGCAGCTGCTTCGCTCCCAGCTCGACCCGAGAGGCTTGAACTGGACGGTCGGCTCGGCGGGGGTGCAAGCGCAACCCGGACAACCGATGCACCGTTCGGCCGCGCTGGTCCTGAACCGACAGGGCATCGAGACCAACGGGTGGATGTCGAGGCGACTGGACGCCGACCTGGTCGCCGCTGCAGACCTGATCCTGACGGCCACCGAACTGCACCGGGGAGCGGTCGCCCGGCTCGACCCGACAGCGATGACGCGGACCTTCACCCTGTTCCAGCTGGCGTACCTCACCCAGGCGATCCCGTTGCCGACCGACGAGACGGACGACGGCTACGAGGCAACGCTGCTCGAGCAGGTCAGACGGGCGCGGGGGCGGATTCAGCCGATCGCTCCGGAGAAGCGTGACCTGGCTGACCCGATGGGCCGAACCCTCGCGAAGTTCCGCAAGTGCGCGGCCCTGATCGAACAGTCGCTGGACGAGATCCTGCGGGACCGACCGCGTCCCAGCTGAACGCAACTGCCGCTCAGGCCTGCACCGCAGCGCCCATCCCGCGGACCGGGTCCCTGAGTCGACCGAAGATGGCCGCCCAGATGACCTCAGTGCCAGGAGGGTGTCTGCTGACTGCTGTCGCCGGCGGCGGTTCGATCGGCCTCCACCTGCGGAGCCGCCGAGGCTTCGGTCGCCTGGACCGGCCGAGCGTTGGCCGCTTCGTGATAGGCGTCGGTGCCGTAAGTGTGGCGCTCGCGCCGCCCTTGCTTCTTCATGTTCAACACCGAGCCCACAATGTGGGCGTCGACGTTGGCCAGCGACTGGGCTGCGGTGGCGAGCTGGGCCCGGCTGGTCTTGCCGTGTCGGATGACCAGCACCACGGCTTCGGCCAGAGCTGACGCCACGACGGCGTCGGTCACCGGCAACACGGGTGGTGAGTCGATCACGATCTTGTCGTACTGACCCTTCAGAGACTCGATGATGTCGGCCATCCGGGGCGACCCGAGAAGCTCCGACGGGTTGGGCGGGGTCGACCCGCTGGCCAACACGAACAGTCCGTCACTGCCCCAGGGCTGGATCACCTCGTCCAGGGCGACCTGACCAGCCAGGACGTTGGTCAGCCCGACCTCACGGTCTAGGTCCAGGTATGCGGCCACCTTGGGCCGACGCAGATCCGCCTCGATCAGCAGCACGCGTTCGCCGAACTCCACGAAGGTGAGCGCCAGGTTGACCGACGTGGTCGTCTTTCCCTCCAGCGGGAGCGACGACGTCACCAAGATCACGTCGGCCGAACGCGCGGCGCTGATGAACTGCAGGTTGGTGCGTAGCTGACGGTAGGCCTCGGCCCGCGTCGAGGTCGCCTCGGCGCCGATGATCAGCGGAGACTTCTTGGTTTCGGGGTCAAACGCGATGGTGCCGATGACCGGAGCGCCGACCAGTTTCTGCGCCACCTCGAGGCTGCGGACGCTCGTGTCCAGCAGCTCTCGAAAAACGGCAATGAGAAGACCGAGGATGAGCCCGATCGCCAAGCCGAGGCCGACATAGCGTTTCCAGTCCGGCGAGATCGGATCCGCCTGAAGGGTCGGACCCGACACCACATGAATCACGACGACGGCGTTACTGCGACCAGCATTGTCGAGCTCGTCGACCAGCTTCGGAAACGTGTCGGCGATCCCCTGGGCGATCTGCAGGGAACGTTGAGGCGAGCCGTCGGTCACGGTTGCCGTCACCACCACCGTGTTCAGCTCGGTGCTGGCGGTCACCTGCTGGCTGAGGTCGACCGGTCGCATCGGAATCCCGGTGGCGTCGACCACGCGTTGAGCCAGTTGTTCACTCGACAAGAGCACGATGTAGGAGTTCACCCGAGACTCGGCGAACTGGCCGCCTGACTGAGGGCTGATTGCTCCAGTTTGCGGCGTGCTCACGTAGAAGTCGACGGTACTGGCATAGGTAGGCGGGGTCGCCAGATAGGCGGCCACCCCGACCGCGGCCCCCAGAATCGTCGTCAGGACGATGAGTGGCCAGCTTTTGCGCACAGCGCCAAGGTAGGTATGCAGGTCCATGCGCAGAAAGATCCCTCTCGATCGGCCTTCTCCCCCCGGAGAGAACGTCGGTGATAGCCCGACGAGGCACCGCTAAGTGTAGACGTGATCGCCCCTACCAGATGAATGCGACGAATGGATGCCCCAGTGGGTTTTGTCTTTGGGTGTCCCCGTACGACACAATTTGTCGAGATCGGGCTATCGGGGGCCGGCCCCAAACGCACGTCTGAGCTCCGTGCATTCGTGGAAAGATTCATGACGAAGAACACAGTCCTCTCTGATGCCACCAGCACCGACCGTTCGTCAGAGGTCACCGCGCCGCCTCAGTCGCGGCTGCCCTGGGCCCTGTTCGGCTTCGGTTTCCTCGTGTCCTTCTGCTGGTCGTGGCGACCCTCACTGTGGACTGACGAAGCGGCCACGATCTCAGCTGCGCAGCGGACTCTGCCCGAGCTGGCGAACATGGCCCACCACATCGATGCCGTGCACGCCACGTACTACGCGTTCATGCATGTCTGGGTCCAGATCTTCGGGACCTCGCAGCTGCTGTTGCGACTACCGAGTGCCCTGGCGGTCGGTGTGACCACGACGTTGGCGTACTGGTTGGGACAGCGGCTCGCTGGACGCCGCGTCGGGCTGTTCGGGGCTGTCGCTTTCGCAGTACTGCCCAGGACGACGTGGATGGGCGCGGAGGCCCGTTCCTATGCCTTGAGTGGGGCGCTGGCCGCTGCGGCGACTCTGCTCGTCGTTGCCGCGGTGTCGACGTCGAAGATCCGCGCCCGTTGGTGGCCGCTGATGGTCGGCTACGGATTGGTGGCCGCTCTCGGCGTAGCCACGAACATCTATCTGGCTCTGCTGCTGGTCGCCCACGGCATCAGCCTGTTGCTCAGTCGCACCGCCGGCTGGCGTCTGCGCTGGGCCTGGTTGACGGCATCACTTGCGGCAGTCCTGTCCTCCAGTCCGGTGGTGTGGGCGGCAGTCCATCAGGGCGGCCAGCTCGGAGGCGGTGACTTCGGACCCGTTCAGTGGTTCAGGGATGTCGGGGTCAGTCAGTGGTTCCTCGGGGAGACTCCGACCCCCAGCGTCGGGACGGCTCTGTCCGTTGACGTCGGTTCCTCCTGGTGGTGGAAGATCGCTGCGGTCATCCTGGCCGTCGCCTGCTGGGCCCTGATCGCCACGGGTGTCTGGCGGCATCGGAGCTCCTCGCCGTTGATGGTCTGGGTGCTCCCGTGGATTGCGGTGCCCGTCGTCGTGATCGGCTTGTACTCGCTCGGGGTCAAAGACATCTACAACGGCCGGTACTTCTCCTACACAACCCCGGCCGTTGGCCTGTTGCTGGGTCAGGGCTTCGGTGCACTCCGCCGAAGCTGGGCACGGGTCGGCTTGGCTGCACTGATCCTGCTGTGTGCTGTGCCGATCTACGTCTCCCAGCGGACCGTGTACGCCAAGGACAGCACTGACTGGTCCGGGATCGCGGCGTTCGTCGACGCCCATCGAGGCGCCACCGTGGGGGAGGCGGTTTACTTCAGCCCGCGCTACCCGGTGACCGGGCCGCTGGTCGGCCAGACCGCTCGCGGGGTCCGGGTGGCTTATCCTCGTCCGTTTGCCGATCTGGCCGACATCACGCTGCTTCGCACGCCCATCCAGGACAGCAACCTGACGGGCACCTCGCGGTTGCTCGCGGATTCCCGGACTCAGCTGGCAGCGGCGACTGCGATCTGGGTCATCCGACGCGCCGACTCTCCGTCGGCAGCGGCTGACGATCAGACCCTCTCGAACGCAGGCTTCACCGCCACCATCGAGTGGAGGGGCCCGTTGGACGTGGTCATTCGCTATGCCCGGCGATAGCGCGCGAGCACCCACCCGTCCAGTCCACCGACCGCGAAACAGGTAACCAACTGTGGCACTCCAGCAATCGGAGCAGGCGTCTGCCGAGATCGGCGTCGTCTTGGTCAACTTTGCGTCGAGCCGGCTGATCCAGGCCAGCCTCGGCTCGATCGAGCTGGCCCACGCCAAGGTCATCGTGGTGGACAACTTCTCTGACGCCACGGAGCGCGTGGCCATCCGATCCCTGTGTGTGCGTCACGGCTGGAGCCTGGTCGAGATGGCGGGAAACCCCGGTTTCGGCGGCGGGGTCAACGCCGGGGTGGCGCGCGCCGAGCATCTCGGATGTGCCTGCTTCCTGCTGCTCAACCCGGACGCCACCATCACCGGAGAAACGGTGGACAGCCTGCGCACGGCCGCGTTGGGGGACCCGTTGGCGCTTTTCGCGCCACGACTGGTCGACTCCGACGGGGGGAGGGAAGTCGCCGGCACCACGGTCAACCTGGTGGACGGTCGGATGCGAAGCCTTCGGGCTGTCCTCGCCCACCCGGATCCGGGGGCCAGACCGGTGACCTGGTTGACGGCCGCGTGTCTGGCGTTCCATGGTGAGCTGTGGCGCCGGTCCGGCGGCTTCGACGAGGACTACTTCATGTACTGGGAGGACGTCGACTTCACCTTTCGCTGCCTCTGCCAGGGTGGACGTGTGGTCGTCCGCGACGACCTGTCAGCCGTTCACGACCAAGGGGGCACTCAAGGTCCCCGTCGGGGGCGGTCGAAGTCTGCGTTGTACTACTACTACAACTGTAGAAACCGCATGATGTTCGCGGTCAAACATCTGGATCGAGCCGCTGTGATGCGTTGGTGGGTCAAGACCCCACGCGTGAGTTGGGAAGTGCTGCTCCGCGGCGGTCGTCGTCAGCTGCTCAGTCAACCTCGGCTCGCCTGGTCGGCGGCGTCCGGCGGGCTGGCAGGGATGGGTCGGTCTGCGGTGTCGGTGCTGGTACCCCGCCCCGTCCGGCGGAGGTACGTGAAGCGGAGCCGAACCACGGCTGGACCGTGAAGGTTCAGAGTCAGTATCACGCGTGGTCGCGCTCAGGGAGCTCTCGTCGTCTGGCAATGACCGCAAGGGTCAGACCCAGTACGGGAATAGCGGCATACAGGGGTGCGAATGCGATGTTCCACAGCGACAAGATGGTGGCGAAGAGCACGACACCGCGCGCCTGCGACGAGGTGACGGCGCGTCCGAGCCAGATGGCGATGAGCGTGGCCACCAGTACGACGAAGCCGAGGCCGATGATCCCGAAGCGGGCCCAGACGTCTCCGGCAATCGAGTGCAACTCGTAACTGCCGCCGAACATGTAGTTGTCGACGTAGCCGTTGTTGGGGTTGTAGTTGATGGCCGCCAGGCCTTCCTTGGCGACCATGATGTCGTGCCAGCTCGGAAGCGTCCCGGAACCGTACCCGAAGACGCTGTCCCGCATCAACGCGATCGTGGCCGAGATCTCGGGACGCCCACCGAGGAGCAGCGAGCCGGTCTCGTTGATCTGCGTGACCGATCGCAACTGCGTCTTCGCGCCGAGCAGTCCGTTGACGATCAGAGCCTGGCCCACGTTGAAGATGAGTGCCGCACCGATACCGAGACCCAACAGACCGCGAACGGCGGAACCGGCATGTGAGCGCACCTGTGGGCGTGCTTGCCAGGCGAGGAGGGTGGCCACGAGCAACAGGATGGCGAAGATCGAGCGTGAGTCCGTTGCCGCGGAGACGACCAGGAACGCGATCACCAGCACGAGCTCGAGCAATCGCCTCTTGGCTAGATGCGACAGTCCCAACGCGAGCAACGTGACACCCGTGGCGTAGCCGAACTTCCACGGGCTCTCGGAGAAGAGGCCCGCTGAGCGGTTGACGCCGGCGATGGTGCCGAGACTGAAGAGAATGATCACGGTGTTGGTACCCAGCCGATCCCGCGCCCACAGCAGGAACCCCACGCTGGCCAGCAGGCCGACCAACAAAAAGTTGTTGGTGAAGGCCACACGAAGGTTGACCCCGTGCTCAGGGATGGAGAGCATCGTCAGCACGCCGCCGGACAGTAGCGCCAGACACCCGAGCCCGATGAGCGTTCTGGCGGCCGTGTATCTACGGAGCTCCCGGATCCACACAGGAGCCAGGAGGACGGCCAGGACGTCACCGACCGTCAGCAGGTGCGGCAGCTGTATCCGAAGCCCGATGATGACGACGATGACCGCGGCGATGACGTGCTCCAGGCCACGCTCGGGAGTGTCTGACTCCAAGGCTTCTGACCGGTCACTGACCAGGGTGTTCGTCATGGTGTTCTACCTTCGTCGGTGGTGGCAGCGGGGCCAGTCCGCGCCTCCCGGTCATCCCGCCAGCGAGGCCTCGATCAGTCTAAGCGATTGTGGTTCGATAGACGCTGATGCTGGAACAGTCGACTCGACGATCATGCCGAACGCCGTCGCGTCGACCACCAAGCGGATATGTGCCGAGAAGTATCGTTACCGAACGTTGATACAACGACGCTCACGTGTTTTTGCTTATGCGAAGAGACTCATTTAAAGTGATTCGTGGGGGGCGACTCATGCGGGGTCGTGCACGGGAGTCCAGTTCAGCTGGGCAAGGGGATGAATTCTTTTATGCAAGGTTTGCGCTGGCGTGCCATGCCGCACGTCGTCGTGGTGGCTACCACGTTCATGATCGCCTTGGCTGGGTTCCTGGCGGTTGGAGCGTCACAAGCATCGACGGCTGCGGCCGACCCGGGTCCCAACGTCCAACGCTCCGCCACGGGCGTCACTGCTGATGCCCTACCCACCACTCAGATCGACGGCGTGGTGTGGGACCAGCAGATCGTCGGTGACACCGTCTACGCGGGCGGTGATTTCAAGAACGCCCGACCGGCGGGCGCTGCCCCCGGTACGAACCTGGTTCCGCGCTCCAACCTGCTGTCCTACAACATCAAGACTGGTGTGTTGAACAGCGGATTCGCGCCCGTGTTGAATGCGCAGGCGAAAGTCGTCACCGTATCTCCCGACCAGAAGCGTGTTTACGTGGGCGGATCGTTCACCACGGTCAGCGGGGTCAGTCGCTACCGCATCGCCGCGTTCGACACAGCCACCGGCAACGTGGTGGCCAGCTTTGCGCCCGCGATCAATGCGGCCGTCACCGCCATTTCTGTGACCAACGACGCGGTGTATGTCGGCGGTTCCTTCACCAAGGTCGGGAGCGTGGAAAGGCTGCGGCTCGCCGCCTTCAGCCCCGTGAACGGAGCGCTGCTCGGTTGGGCTCCAACGGCCAACAGTGGTGTGAATGCCCTGCTGGTGACGCCCGACAAGTCGCGGATCATCGCCGCGGGGGCGTTCGGGACGATCAATGGCTCGACTGCCACCGGTCTCGCGGCCATCGACGTCACCAACGCCAGCCTGCTTCCCTGGGCCGCGAATCAGGTGGTGCACAACTACGGCACCAGCTCGGCCATGCTGAGTCTCAGCACTGACGGCGTCAACGTCTACAGCGCAGGCTACTGGTTCGGGGGGACCGGCAACTTCGAAGGCGTGGTCGCTGCGGACCCGAACAGCGGCAAGATCACGTGGCTGGCTGACTGCCATGGCGACACCTACGACGCCACGCCCATGAACGGCGTCGTCTACTCCGTCAGTCACTGGCACTACTGCTCCAGCATCGGCGGCTTCCCCGACACCAATCCCCGCAACGTCTGGCACCGCGCTGACGCGGTCACGGCGGCCGCCACCGGCACCGTCGCCCACAACGGTCAGGGCGGGTACTACGACTTCTACGGTCAGCCTGCACCCTCGATGGTGAACTGGTTTCCGGAGCCTGCGATCGGAACGTACACCGGTCAGTCCCAAGCGGGTTGGTCCACGACCTCCAACCAGGACTACCTGCTGCAGGGTGGAGAGTTCCCCACCGTGAACGGCGTCGGGCAACAGGGTCTGGTCCGCTATGCCGTCCCGTCATTGGCGACGAAGAAGCAAGCCCCGCGTGTCTCGGGCACCGCGTTCAATCCCACCCTCCTCGCGGTCAGCAACCACGCGGTGCGGGTCAAGTGGCAGGCCAACTGGGACCGTGACGACCAGGTCCTCAGCTACGACGTGACCAGGGTTGGCACGACGTTGCCGATCTACAGCACCACCCGGACCGCTCAGTTCTGGAACCGCCCGACGATGTCGTTCACCGACACGTCCGTGGTGCCGGGCCAGACCTACAAGTACCGGGTATCGGCGGTTGACGGAGACGGCAACAAGGTGCTGAGTGACATCGTCAACGTCACCGTGCCGGCCACGGTCAACCCGTACGTCACCGACGTGATCAACGACGGCGCCTCGAACTACTGGCGGATGAACGGCACCGGCAGCTATGCCGACTACGCCGGCTCGACCGACCTGACCGCGACCGCCGGCGTCACCGCCAGCGCGCCCGGCGCTCTGAACGGCGACACTGACGGCGCGGCGACCTTCAACGGTTCGACCGGTGCCGCCCATACCACCGCTGCCGTGACCGGCCCCCCGACCTTCAGCGCCGAGGCGTGGTTCAAGACCACCACGACCTCCGGCGGCAAGATCTTGGGCTTCGGGGACACGGCCACCGGAAACAGCAGTGGCTACGACCGGCACATCTACATGGACGACAGCGGTCGCATCAACTTCGGCGTCTACAACGGCACCACGAGCACCGTGCGCAGCGGGGCCACCTACAACGACGGCGCCTACCACCACGTGGTCGGCGAGCTCTCCTCGGCGGGTCTGGTGCTCTACATCGACGGGCTCGAGGTCGGCGCCAACGCATCAGCAACCAGCGCCCAGGCCTACAGCGGCTACTGGCGCGTCGGCAGCGACAACCTGGGCAGCTGGCCCGACCAGCCGTCGAGCAGCGCCTTCAACGGCACGATCGACGAGGTCGCGATCTATTCCTCGGCGTTGACCCCGGCTCAGGTCAAGGCGCACTACGAGGCGTCAGCGGCCAGCAGCCCGGTGGCCAATGTCGCGCCGACGGCGGCGTTCACGTCCTCGGTGAGCGGGAAGGTGGCATCGTTCGATGCTTCCACCTCGACTGACTCCGACGGGACGGTCGCCAGCTACGTCTGGGACTTCGCCGACGGCTCGGCGGCGGGTTCGGGCAAGACGTCGACCCATACCTACGCTGCTGCGGGTAGCTACGCGGTGAAGCTGACGGTGACCGACGACAAGGGCGCGACGGACACGATCACCGAGACGGTGACGGTCGCGGCTGCGGCCAATGTCGCGCCGACGGCGGCGTTCACGTCCTCGGTCACTGGTCTGACTGCCGCGTACGATGCTGCTGGCTCCGCAGACAGCGACGGAACGATCGCCTCGTACGCCTGGACCTTCGGTGACACCTCCAGCGGCACCGGCAAGACGGCAACGCGGACCTACACCACGGCGGGCACCTACGCGGTGAAGCTGACCGTGTCCGACGACAAGGGCGCCACGGGCACGATCACCAAGAGTGTGACCGTGAGTGCCGCCACCACGGCCGTCGCCCAGGACAACTTCAACCGAACCGCCACCAAGTGGGGGACGGCGGACAAGGGCGGGACCTGGACCCAGGCAGGCTCGACCTTCTCCACCAACGGGAGCACCGGCAACATCAAGCTGGCTGCGGCCGGCACTGCGGCCAGCGCCTACCTGAACACGGTCTCGCAGCGGAACGTCAACGTGGTCGCCGACGTGTCGCTCGACTCGATGGCGACCGGTGGCGGCACCTCGACCAGCTTCGTCACCCGCAAGGTCGGTACCTCCGACTACCGGTTGACGTTCAAGCAGCTGCCGGCGGGAGCGATCCGGCTCAACCTGAGCCGGACGGTGAACGGCTCGGCGACCTCGCTCAAGGACGCCAGCGTGACGGGCCTGACCTACGCCGCGAAGGACAAGATCAGGGTGCGGTTGGTCGTCAGCGGCTCCGGCACCACATCCCTCTCGGCTAAGGTGTGGGAGGTCGGTAGCTCGGAGCCGGCGGCTGCACAGATCACCGCCACAGACACGACCGCATCACTCCAGGCACCCGGTGGCTTCGGCTTCTACGAGTACCTGAGCGGATCGTCGACGACCGTTCCGGTCACGATCAGCATCGACAACCTGCTGCTCACCGCGAACTGAAGCACAGCATCGGAGCAACGTGAGCACAATGTCCTCGGCCAGGCGACTGTCGACAGCGGCAGTGGTGACTCTGTTGCTGGTCGGCGGGGCATCATGCAGCAAGTCTGAGCAACCACCTGCCCCCGGAGCCACCAGCGCTCCTACGGCGGGTGCCACCGGTTCGGTGTCGCCGGCGCCCACCGCCGCGGTCCCGACCACGGCAGCGCCAGGGCCCTCGGGCTCGGCGTCGCCCACCTCCACCCTCCCCCCGGCGGCCACCACGCCGGTGCCGCCGCCGTCCCCCGGCACGACCGAGGAGACGGTGTCGGCGAAGCCCGAGGTCACCAAGAAGCCCGTCAAGCTCGACAAGCCGAGCGACGCGGGTGGTGGCGTCCAGGTACGGATCAGCGCCGTCAAGGCGATCACCGCCAAGGCGCAGCTGCCCGGCGAGGTGGCCGGTCCAGCGGTGTCGCTGACCCTGGTGGTCAAGAACGGCTCCGACCAGGCCGTCAACCTGGACACAGTGGTGGTCACCCTGCTCAACTCCGACCAGGCTCCGGGCATCGAGATGACCGCCAAGCCCGCTGCCCCGTTCAGCGGCACCCTGAAGGCCGGTAAGTCGACCACCGGGGTCTACGTCTTCACGGTCGGTCGGTCGCTGCGCAACCCGATCAGCGTCAACGTCACGCTGAACGGTGAGGCCCCTGTCCTGTTGTTCAAGGGCAACGCCAAGTAAGCAGCACGCTCCCGCACCGTCGGGACGCCACAGAGCGGTATCGCTCAGTCCGTGCGGCGGTACTCCTGGTAGACGTAGCCCCAGGCGCCGGAGATCAGGCCCATGCTCCGGGCGAACGTCCGCGCTCCGCGGGCCCGTTGGCCCTGCGACCGGGCGACGGTCCCGACGGCCAGGCGGACGGCCGCACCCGCCAGCCGGACGAGGCCCCGCCCGGTGAGCTCGAGCCGCACCAGCGCCCGTCGGACCGGCGTGGCGCTGAGGGCCAACGACGTCCGGCTCCAGCTGTTGCCGCTGCGGAGCGCACGACGCATCACCCAGGAGCGGGTGGCTCGCGATACCGGCACCACGTCGGTCACCACCGCCTCGTCGCACCAGACGAGCCGACCGCCCCGGCTCCGCAGCTTGCGGGTGAACAACGTGTCGCTGCCGCCGCTCAAGCCGAACTCCTCGTCGAACCGCAGACCGAAGCCACGGACCTGGTGCAGGTCGAGCAGCAGGTTGTTGGTGGCTGCGACATCGACCTCGCTCCCGGTGGGTCGTCGCAGCCGGTCGAAGAACCGGCCGGCCGAGATCCAGGCTGGCGGCTCGGTGGCGAACTCCGAGATCACCGGGCCGATCACGGCGGCGCTGCGTTCGGTGGCATAGGTCTGCAGCAACAGGCTCAGCCAGCTCGGCGACGGTCGCTCGTCGTCGTCGATGAACACCAGCAGATCCACGTCGATCGCGGTGTCCAGAGCCCGGTTCCGGGCTGCCGCGATCCCCGGGGTCGGCTCGTGCTCGTAGATCACCTTCGCCTCGGCGTCCGCGGCGAAAGCCGTGACGAGCTCGCGAGCGCTGGCCGCCGGGTCGTTGTCGACCACCACCAGGTCGGCGACGCAGGCGTCACTGCTGACCCACCGGGCCTGCTCGACCAGTCGAGGCAGTGCCTCACCGAGGTCCTCGGGCCGGCGGTAGGTCAACACCGCGATCCGGACGTGCTGGATTCTGGTCGGGCTGGTGCGCTCGTTCACCGTGCTCATCCCTTCGGGGCCGAGTCCTGCACCTCAGGCTCCACGATGCCCTCGGCGATCAGCCGGGCGCGGCGCTTCAGGTCGCGGGACACGTACCAGAAGTCGGGGATGACCTGACAGAGCAGCACAGAGACCGCAGAGCCGATGATGGGTCCGCCGGGCCCGATGACGCCGATCAGCCACCACGAGATGCCCAGGTTGAGCGGCACCATGATCAGCAGCGGGATGACCTGGAACTGCAGGCCGCGCTTGTCGGTCATGTACATCCCCAGCGGGTACTTCGTCGCCTGGAGCGCGACGAAGACCACGAACCCGCCCACCAGCCACGGGTCGAGGGTGATCTTTCCTTGCGACACGAAGTCGGCGATCAGGGGCGAGATCAGTCCCAGCGCGACGGCCATCCCGAGGCCGATCGCGGCAAAGACGCCGGTGGGTTTGAAGGGCGATCGCAGCTCGGAGTTGGCACGGGCCCGGGCGTAGATCGGCCACAGAGCCATGCCGCCGGCGTTGATGGACTGCAGCACCAGGCCGAAGAGCTGCGAGGACAGGTTGTACTGGGCGAGCTCGTCGCCGCGGGTCAGGTGGCTGAGCAGCAACCGGTCGGTCTGCATCGCGATGGTGCCTGCCAGCATCTGGATCAGCATCGGCCAGGCCAGGTTGAACGCCGAGAGACTGGGCACCTGCCTCAGCCGGGGGATGTCGCGGATGGCGTGCCCCAGCTGCGGCGTGATGGCGTGGGCCGCCATCATCAGGCAGATCACCGCCACCAGCGCTTGGGCCAGGTACGACAGCACGGCCAGGTAGTTGCCGACCGGCGCGGCCAGCGTGACCGCGACCGTGATGGAGACGAAGATGAACGGCGCGACCACCGACTGGGTGGCGATCTGCGAACCGGTCCGATTGAGCCCGACCATGATGCGTGGACCGATGGTCAGCGGCAACACCAGGCCGAACACCGCCAGGCAGGCGAAGGCCCCCAGCGCGCCACCGGCCATCAGACCTTCGCCGAGGAGCGCCGGCCAGAAGCCGAGGAGCGTGATCGCCGCGGCGATGGCCACGATGATGGCGCCCGCAACGATCAGGATCCGCATCGCCGTGGTGATGGCGTTCCGCACGAACCGGTCGGTGTGGACGGCTTGCGAGGCAGCCACCGCGTTGATCACGATGGTGGCCATACCCAGATCCGCGAAGGGAAGCAGCGCCGGGAAGCTCGTCAGGAGTCCGTACTGGGCGTAGGCGTCGGTCCCGAAGTGCTGGATGATCATCCGGCTGGTGAAGAGCCCCAGCAGACCGGAGATGCCCATCACGAACACCTTGGCGACTGCGGTGGAACCGACGACGGTCCACAGGCTTTTCGGGCGCTTCGCCTTGACGACGGTGTCGTCCGGCGCGGGAGGTGCCTCAGTCATGGACGCCGAAGCGAGGTCGCCCGAACCAGCCGGGGGCGCACCCGTCACGGGTCAGCGTCACAACTTCCTCCACACGAGTATTTCGAGAATCTTAACGGCCAGCCATGGGCGGTCTTCAACCTCGGAGCGGCGACCTCCTCGATCCACGACCCGGGTCATCGGTGACCCGGTCAGGTCAGACCGGCAGGCGCCGGCCCATCAGAAGGCTCCGCGCTTGGCCAGTACAGCGAAAAAGGTCTTCCACAGGATCAACAGGTCGAGAGTGAGGGTCCAGTTCTCGATGTAGCGCAGATCGAGCCGGACGGTCTCCTCCCAGCTGAGCAAGGAGCGGCCGCTGACCTGCCAGAGGCCGGTAAGCCCCGGGGTGACGAGCAACCGCCGACGGGCGTGGTCCTCGTACTGGTCGACCTCGGACTGCAGCGGCGGCCGGGGGCCGACCAGAGACATCGAGCCGCTCAGCACGTTGGCCAGCTGAGGCAGCTCGTCGAGGGAGAACTTCCGCAGGAAACGACCGACCGGCGTGATCCGAGGGTCGTCCGCCAGCTTGAACATGGTGCCCAGGCCCGGGTTCTGCGCCCGCAGGTCGGCGACCCTCGCCTCGGCGTTGGTGTGCATCGAACGGAACTTGAGCATGGTGAAGGTGGAGCCGTCAAGGCCCACCCGGGTCTGCCGGAAGATGACGGGTCCGCCGTCGCCGAGCTTGACGGCGGCAGCGATCGCCACCAGGAACGGCGAGACCAGGACCAGGCCCACCACGGTCAAGGAGATGTCCGTGGCGCGCTTGACGAAGCGCCGCCAGCCGGTGAAGTGCGGTTGCTCGACGTGCAGCAGCGGCAAGCCGACGTACGGCCGGATGTGCATCCGGGGGCCGGCCACCTCGATCAGTCCGGGGTGCACCAGGAGCTCCACCCTCGCGCCCTCCAGCGCCCACGACAGCTCGCGGAGGTAGTGGTGGCGGGTGGCCTCGCCGCCGGTGACGGCCACGGCGTCCGCGCCGTATCTGCGGATCAGCTCGGGCACCTGGTCGAGATCACCGATGACCGGCAGACCGGCTTCCTGGGCCCGGCCCGCGTCCGCGGCGGGTACGCAGACCCCGATCACCTGCATGCCGGCGTGCACCTCCCGCTTGAGCACGGTGGAGAGGTCGGCCGCCGCGTAGGCGCTGCCCGCGACGATGACCTTGCGCACGTTGCGGCCCTGACGTTGCTGGTGGTGGAGCAGCTTGCGGGCGCTGAACCGGCCGACGATGCTGCCCATCGCGGCGACGGGGGTGCCGAGCACCACCAGGGCACTGAGCCCATGGGTGACGAACATGACCGAGGCCACCGAGCCGGCTGCAATCAGGAAGACGCCGGCACGCAGGACGGCGCGCAGCTCGTCGCCGCCGACCCCGATCTTGGCCCGTTCGTAGCCTCGGGCGAACGAGACGCCCAGTGGCCAGAACAACCCACCGGCCAGCACCAGCAGCAGGTGTGGGTAACCGGTCAGGGTCAGGGCGCGCGGCAACGTGGAGCCGATGAGGACGGCGACGATACCCACCACGACGTCGAAGGCGATCAAGGCTTGCACGTACCGCTTGCTCCAGGTCCGAAACTGACCAGTCGCGCTGGTCACCGTCGGCGTAGCCACTGGAGGTCGTTCCGAGAAGATGGTGCTGCTCGGGAGGTCGTTGTGCCGGGTGGCGTTCGCCGCAACGGTGTCCGGGCTCAGGTCGGTCGAGACGCGGGCAGCACGGGCGAAGGGGACATCGGTCGATGTCCAGCCGTTCTCGTCGTCGTGATCCGGTGGTGTGTACCCCGCATCGAGCAGGCTGTCCGCGCGTGCCATAGAAATAACCCCCGACATAACTCATCGCCCCCCGATGAGGTCAAGCAGCGCAGATGTCGATTAGCCACATCGTCTGCTGATGATTGCTCTCGCGTCAGCAGTGAAGGAGATCCCGAGACCTTCTGTGATACGTCTCGTACAACATCTGGACCCTTGCAGGTTAGCAACAGAAAACAAATGAACACGGCCGTCGAGACCTAATTGTGATATGACGCATGCCACACCACAACTCGAGAACTCGCGTGGATGAGTTGTGCGCGACGCCCCTGTTGGGGCGGTAGGCGCAGCCAGGACCACGAACAGCCGACCTCACGCGACCCGAGCGCCGCTCAGATTGTTGCGTTACCGTGACACGGTTTCCGATGGCTGAAGGGCAATGGCTCCCGGGTGGAAACGTCATTGCGTATTGCGTCCACCGTTTCACCACTGCCCTGATGAATGCCTCTGCTGATCGTTCGAGACCCATTTCCTTCAATGACGTCGAGGTGAGAACCCAACCCAGGGAAAGGCCGATACAGGCCCTCCCGGTCAGGAACCGTTCGGCGGCGGCGAGTCGGCTTTGACCGCGTTGCGCTGCCCTATCGGCTCGGCGGGACCCTTGGTGGTGTCGGAGGCGGTCTGCTCTTCGGACTCCGCGTTGATCTCGGCGCCGAGCAGGATGGCGTAGCAGGTGATCCACAGCCACAGCAGCAGCACGACGACGCCGGCTACGGCTCCGTAGGTCTTGGCATAGCTGCCGAAGCTCGATACGTAGAACGTGAAACCGATCGACGCGATGACCCACACCAGGGTGGCGAACCCGGCCCCGACGGACACCCATTTCATCTTGGGGGCATCTCGCTCGGGGGCCACTCGGTAGAGGACAGCGAGCGCGACCGCCACCAGAACGATCAGCAGCACCCACCGGGCCGCCGACAGCAGCCAGCGGATCGGGCCGCTGGGCACGAGATCCAGGACGACCGGTGCCACCGCCACCAGAGCGATGACGATCACCATGAAGACGATGGCGGCCAGGGTCATGCCCAAGGCGAGTGCACGCTTCTTGATGAAGCTACGGGTCTGTTCCTCGTCGTAGGCGCTGTTCACGGCGGTCATCAGCTGACCGACGCCACCCGAGGCGCTCCACAGGGCGAGCAGGATGGACACGACCAGCCCGAAGCCCAGCGACTGCTGCGGGGTGGAGGTCAGGGTGGTGAGCTGGCCCTTGATCAGGTCACCGGCGCCAGGGGGGAGCGACCCGGTCAGCTGACCGACCTGTCGGGAGACCGTCGCCGGGTCGGCGACCAGGCCGTAGACGAGGACCAGGGCGATCATGGCGGGAAACAGGGAGAGGAAGCTGAAGAACGCCACGCCGGCGGCGAGCAGCGGGACCTGGTCGGCCTTGGCCTCTTTCCAGCCCCGCTTGAGGACCTGGACCCACCCTTTGGCGGGGATCTCGGAGGGCTTGTCGGCGTCGGCGCCGGGAGTCTGCCTGTCGGCAGATCGATCCATCTTCTGGCTCGTGGCCATGGTGTCTTCCTCTGCTGCGCTGTCAAGGGTGGAAATGGGAAGGCTGGCTGCCCGACGATAATCGGACAGCCAGCCTCATCGTGCTTGGGTTGGCCCAGACCGAACGCTCAGCTGCGAGCGTCTTCCTGGACCGTCTGCTTCGCGTCCTGGGCGCTGCCTTGAACTGTCGAAGCGGCCGAGGTGCCCTCGTCCTTGACCGTGCTGGCGGCGTCCTGAGCGGTGCCCTGAACGGTCGACGCCGCAGAGGTGCCTTCGTCCTTGACGGTCGCCGTGGCGTCCTGAGCGGTGCCCTTCACCTCAGCGGCGGCCGAGGTCCCCTCGTCCTTGACGGTCGCGGCCGCGTCGGTCGCCGTCTCCTTGAGGGCCTGGGCAGCCTCCTGAGCGGGCTCCTTGAGGTTGCCGGCGATGTCCTTGGCGACGTCGGTGAGCTGCTGCTTCAGCGGCTCTGCCTTCTCCTGGAGCCCGACGACCGCGTCCTTCTCCTTCTGCGAGGACGGGATCAGCGAGCTGACCAGCAGCCCGGCACCGAAGGCGATCAGCCCCGCGGCCAGGGGGTTGCCCTGCGCGCGCTGCTTGGCGGCCTGCGGGGCTCCAGCCACGGTGTCCCCGGCCGAGGACACACGGTCACCGACCGAAGACACGACCCCGTGGGCGGTACCAGCGGCTGAGTCGCCCGCATGGGAGGCAGTCCCGGTGACCTTGTCGGCCACATCGTGCGCCTTGTCCGTCACGGCGTCGGCGGCGTCGGTAGCAGAACCCATGATGCGGTCCTTGATACCGATGCCCTTCTCCTTGATGTCGTCGACCTTGCGCTTGGCGATGTTCTTCGGGTTGGCCTGATCGGCCAGCGCGTCGACGTCGTTGCTCAGGTTGGCGCGGGTGCGCTCGATCTCAGCGCGAATCTCTTCCGGGCTCTGGTTGCTCACAGGTTCTTCTCCTCTTGACCTTTAAGTGCGTTGGGGATCTTTCCGACGGTGTCTGCCGTGTCCGGCAGTCCTCTGATCTTCTGCATCTCCTTCTTGGCCAAGGAGGCCAGGATGGCGGCGATGATGCCCCAGATCACGGCGACGATCAGGGCAGCCCAACCGTCACTTCCGAGGAGATTGCCCAGCCCCCACATCAGAGCGGTGGACAGGAAGAGCAACAGGAAGAAACCGCCGAGGGCCGCACCGACGTACATGCCGATGCCCTTGCCGGCGTTCTTGGCCGACTGACTGGCCTCGGCTTTGGCGAGCGCCACCTCCTGGCGCATCAGCGTCGACAGGTCCTGGGTGACGTTGCCGAGGATCTGGCCGATGGAACGCGTCTCCTCCTGAGTGCTGTTCGCCAGGCCGGACGGGTCTGCGCTGCGTGCTGGAACGTAGGCTTCACTCATCGTGTGACACCGTCATTACCGATCGTGCCGGTCGTGCCGTAGCCCAGCGTGGAGTCACCGGTGGTGTAGCTCGGGCCCGGGGTGACATCCTGCGTGTACGGCGTGTCGGTGTAGGTGGTGCCGACAGACTGGGTGTACGCCGGGGTGGCGACGTAGCCGGTCGTGGCTGGGGTGTAGGAGGACTCGAGCGCAGCAACCTCCGCGTCGTCCTTCTTGTTCGCGACGAAGCCGCGGGTCAAGCGACCAGCGACGACACCGGCCAGAGCCGAGACCCCGAGAAACAGGGCCGGGCGACGGCGCGCGAAAGACCGCAGCGAGTCCAGGACCTCGGACGGCTCAGCGTGCTCCAGCCAGTCCGCGGCTTCCGCACCACGATGGGAGAGCTGGTGAGCGTAGTCGGTCAGCGGACCGGACTTGTCGGTCTTCGACGCCATGCTGCTCAGCTCGTCGGCCAGCGAGTGGATACCCGTGGCGAGGCGCTTCTGCTGTGAGGCGGCTTGGCTGCGCACCTCGGAGATGCCGTCGGCCAGGAGGTCCTTGACGTGCGCGCCCGCCTCAGAGGCGACCTCGCTCACCTGCTCCTTCGCGACCTCGGCCACGTGCTGGCCCTGCTCGAGGGCGGTGTCCTTGACGGCGCCGGCCTGCTCCTTGGCCACGCCGGCCACGTGCTGGCCCTGCTCGACGGCGGTGTCCTTGACCTGGCTCGCCTGGTCCTTGGCCACCCCGGCGACCTGCTGGCCCTGGTTCACTGCCGTGTCCTTGACCTGGCTGGCCTGGTCCTTGGCCACATCGGCGGTGGACTGCTCGCCACCGGTGGAGTAGTCACCAGCCACGTAGGTGGTGGTCGTCACCGGCTCGACGTAGCTGCCCGAGTCGACGTAGCTCTCCTGCGAGTAGCTGCCCTCGGTGTAGGCCGGGTCGGGCTCGACGACCGGCGCATCCTGGGCCGGCGGCCAGGTGTAGTCCGTGGTGTTGTCGTCATCACGCGGTGGTACGTACGGCGGCTGAGTCATGTGTGGTGTCTCCCGATCGAAACGACGAAGCGCGACCGAGTCGGCCGAGCGCTCTGCTACAGATGTGTGTTCGTACAGGTGGTGCCTCCTGCACGATAGATCAAGTTTACAACGTAAACGGTCAAAGATGCGAACCGGCGGTCATACGCACTGTTCTATCGCATCTGGCGGGTCCGCAGTCAATAGCTCAGAGGTCTGAATCCCTGGGCCCCGACCCTGCACCGAGGCCGCGCCGGGGCGACCGACCGTCGACACTAGACTGCCCGATCATGGCAATGTTTGATCTCTCCCTGGCGGAACTGCGCAGCTATCGGTCGGAGGTCGACGAGCCGACCGATCTGGACGCCTTCTGGACCGAGACGCTGGCGGACACCCGGTCCCACGACCTGGCCGTCACCGCGACCCGCATCGACAACAAGCTGACGCTCATCGACACCTACGACGTCTCGTTCGCCGGCTTCGGCGGGCACCCGGTGAGTGCCTGGCTGCACGTCCCGGCCGGCGCCTCGGGTCCGCTCCCCACCGTGGTGCAGTACCACGGCTACTCGGGTGGTCGCGGGTTTCCCCACTCCTACACCCAGTGGGCTCAGGCCGGCTACGCCCACTACGTGATGGACACCCGTGGGCAGGGTTGGTCGGTCGGCGGACCGACCAACACGACCGACGCCTCTCCGCACGCCGGCATCCGGCACACCCCGGGCTTCATGACGGCCGGCATCGAGTCGCCCGAGACCTACTACTACCGCCGGGTTTACGCCGACGCCGTCCGAATGCTCGAGGTAGCCCGAGACAGCGAGCTGGTCGATGAGCAGAAGATCGTGGTCACCGGGGGCAGCCAGGGTGGCGGGATCGCCATCGCTGCGGCCGGCTTGGCTCCGCTAGTGGGTATCGACCTGGCCGGCGCCGCGCCGGACGTGCCGTTCCTGTGTCACTTCCAACGCGCGCTGCAGATCACCGACTCCGCGCCCTACAGCGAGATCACCGCCTACCTGGCCGCGTGGCGCGACCAGGTGGACGTCGCGTACCGGACGCTGGGGTACTTCGACGGAGTCAACCTCGGACGCCGAGCAACGGCACCGGGCCTGTTCTCGGCCGGGCTGATGGATCCGATCTGCCCCCCGTCGACGGTATTCGCGGCCTACAACGCCTACGGTGAGCCGGCCGGTGTGGCCAAGGACATCAACGTCTACTCCCACAACGAGCACGAGGGTGGCGCCGGCTACCAGATCAGCGCCCAGCTCGACTGGATCGCCGAGCGCTTCGCCGGCTGACTGCCGGGCGCCGCCGCCGCTTCAGTGCTTCACGGCGACGAAGATGTCGCGGAAGATGGAGGAGTCCACCCGGTGGCCGAAGCGAAGGTAGGGCCCGTCGTCTCGTGGGGTCAGTCCGGCCGCCAGCGACAGTTCGGTGAGCTTTTCCCGGGTCAGGCCGAAAGTGTTCCAGGAGAGGCCGAGCGCGCCGCCGGTGCGGAGCTGGCTCGCCCACACCGACAGCGCCTCGCCGATCAGGCCGGCGGGAGACCGGTCCCGTTTGCCGCTCACCCCGCGGACGTCGGTCTGGCTCCCGTGCACGATGCCGTACGGCGCGTCGGTCACGACCGCGTCGAACTTCCGTTTCCCGTAGAGCAGCGCAGACTGGCGAGTGTCCCCGGAGAACACGGTGAGCCGTCGCTTCTCGTCGCGCCCCTCGGGGATCACCTCGACGTCGAGTCGTCGGCCCAGGCTCTTGCCCTCCCGTCGCACCGGGCTCATCTCGGCTGTGTGCTTGAGGCGCTTTCGCCGCAGGTACGTGCGCAGGAACGCTGCGTAGGCTTCGATCGCCTTGAGGTCGGCGTCAACCCCCGCCACATCGTGGCCCAGGATCAAGCCGGTGCTCAACGTGGTGCCGCGCCCGCAGAGCGGGTCGAGGACCGAAAACGTCGGACCCGTGCCCCGGGCGATGGAGGCCAGCGTCACGTTCAGCAGCAACCGGGTGAACTGCTCGTTGGTCTTGCCGGGGTACTTCGGGATGCTGACCAGGTCGTCCTCGAACAGGTCAGGATGGTGTATCGGCACCGGCTGCAACAGGTTGCCCTCCCGACGGAAGACCGCGAAGAGGGCCGACAGCCGCGAGATCGCCGAGCGCAAACCGTCGTCCAGCTCCTCCACGTCGATCCGGAGATAGCCCACGCCGGCGATCATCACCGGTTCGACCGCGGGCGCCGGGGCCCCGTGCCGTCCGGCCATGATGGCCAGCTCGGCGGCCGACAGGGCGTCGGCGTGGCCCGCGTAGACGCGGTTGGCCGAGGGGGCGAGCAGGATGACGTGATCAGTCACGGGCGGTCGCCAGCGGGGACCTCGAGCTCGGTGGACGCATAGCCACACCTTAGTGAACGGCGTCGCGGTCGACGGTCCCACCGCCATTGGCCAGCCGGGGTCCGGTCGGGATTCAGCCTCAGTATCGTGAGCCGCGACATGGACGCCGATCTGCCGCTGGACAGCGAGAACGGGCAGAGCGACGGCCCACTGCACTCCCTGCTCCCCATTCATCTGCGTCCGTGGTGTCTCGCCATGGTCTGGGTCGGTGGTACGGCCGGCACCGCGGCGCGCTACCTGATCAGTGCCGCGGTACCGAACGCGGTCCACGTGCCGGTGGGCACCGTGGGCATCAATGTCGTGGGAGCCTTCCTGCTCGGGGTGCTGGTCGAACTGTTGGCCCGTCGCGGGGAGGACGCCGGTCGTCGTCGGCTGCTCCGGCTGCTGCTCGGCACCGGTTTCCTCGGCGGTTTCACCACCTACAGCGCGCTGGCCGTCGACACGGTCAGCTTGGTTCGGGCGGGGTCGGCCGGTCATGGGTTGGGGTATGCCCTGCTCACCTTGCTCCTGGGCGGTCTGGGGTCGCTGGCGGGCATGGCCCTTGGCAGTGCCCGGCGGCGACGCCCGCCGGCGCGGTCGAGCGAGCAGACGTCATGACCGCGCTGCTGCTGGTGTCGGTGTTCGGTGGTCTGGGTGCGGTGGCGCGGTTCGTCCTGGACGGGGTGATCAGGGCGCGCTTCTCGACGCGTTATCCCCTGGGGACCACGGTGATCAACGTGACCGGGTCCCTGCTGCTCGGTCTGGTGACCGGCCTGGCCCTCGGTCAGACGTTGTCGGAGCACTGGCACCTCGTCCTGGGCGCCGGCTTCCTGGGCGGCTACACCACCTTCAGCACGGCGAGCTTCGAGACCGTACGCCTGGTCCGGGAGCGGCGCGGAGCAGCCGCCCTGGTCAACGGGCTCGGCATGTTGGTCGGCTCGGCCGCCGTGGCGGCCGCCGGCCTGTGGGTCGGGTTGTGGCTCTGATCAACGTGCCTTGCTCCTGGATCACCGGGAACACCAGCGTCAGTGGTAGTCGTTGTCCTTGGCCCGTTGGAAGCTGGCCCGGACCTCGTCCTCGGCTTCTTCCATGCCCGTCCAGCTGGAGCCCTCGACCGACTTCCCGGGCTCGAGGTCCTTGTAGACGGTGAAGAAGTGCTCGATCTCCAGCAGCAGGTACTGCCTGACGTTCGTGATATCGCGGAGGTGGTCACGGCGGATGTCGTTCGCGGGGACGCACAGCACCTTGTCGTCGCCGCCCGCTTCGTCGGTCATCCGGAACATGGCGATCGCCCGACACTTGATCAGGCAACCGGGGAAGGTCGGCTCCGACACCAGCACCAGCGCGTCGAGAGGGTCGCCGTCCTGGCCCAGGGTGCCTTCGATGAAGCCGTAGTCGGCCGGGTAAGCCGTCGACGTGAACAGCGTGCGGTCCAACCGGATGCGACCAGTCGCGTGGTCCACCTCGTACTTGTTCTTGTTGCCCTTGGGTATCTCGACGGTGACGTCAAAGGTCAACCCGCTGAGCGGCCTGGTGCGGGTCTCTTGGCTGGGGTCGGTCACGTCGGACTCCTTATGATGAGGGCTGGTCTCGGGCCCAGGGATGATCTGCGGGGGCAGGGCCATCAGCAGTTGGAGCCTAGCGGCGGAGGAAGGAATCGCGACAGTGCGTCTCAGCAGATTCGTCGTGGCGCCGCTCGTCGTTCTCGTCGTGGCTGGTCTGCTGGCGGGGTTCCTGACGGGTGCTTTCGCGTCGGTGGCGCGCAGCGGTCTGTACGCCACCGGACTGCTCCACGACGGGGGCGCCTCCACAGTGCCGCCCGGCGTCTTCTCGTCTCCCGCCGCCCCGGGCCCTCCGGACGTGCCCGACCCTGAGCCGCAGGGGGCCCCACCCGGGGTGTTGGCCCCGGCCCACGCCGGCCCGGCCCCCCAAGCCTCGAAGCTGGCCGCCAAGGTGAACGCGGTCACGTTCGGCCCCAAGAACGGTTCCTTCAGCGGCTCGGTCATCGACGGTGGCTCCGGCAAGGTGCTCTTCGCCAAGAATGCCTCCAAGGCCTACATCCCGGCTTCGACGCTGAAGCTGCTCACCACCACCGCTGCACTGTCCATCCTGGGACCGCAGCACCAGTTCACGACCCGGGTGGTGTCCTCGAGCGCCACCCGGATCGTGCTGGTCGGCGGCGGGGACCCGTATCTGATGGCGTCGCCCTCGTCGAGCGAGCCGGGACGCGCTTCGCTGTCTCGGCTGGCCCAGCTCACCGCGGCACAGCTGACCAAGACCAAGCACACCACGGTGGAGCTGAGATATGACGTCTCGCTCTTCTCCGGCCCCGCCTGGCACCCGGACTGGCCGAGCGTGTACCGCGACCAGGTGACCCCGATCTCGGCGTTGTGGATCAACGAGGGCCGAGTCGGTGGCTCGGTGGGTGGCCGGGTGTCCAACCCCACCAAGGTCGCAGCCGAGGTTTTTGCGGCCGCCCTGAGGGCGCGGGGGATCACCGTAACGGGGGTGCAGCACGCGACCGTGGCCAAGGACGCGCCCGAGCTGGCGGCCGTCTCCTCCCAGCCCCTGGCGCGGATCGTCGAGCACCTGCTGATGGTCAGCGACAACGACGCCGCCGAGGTGGTGGCTCGGCAGGCGGCGATCGGAGCCGGCAGGCCGGGTTCGTTCGCCGGGGCGCGCGACGCGATCCAGGCCCGGCTGGTGAAGCTGGGAATCTGGGACGACAGGGCACGGATCCGCGACGGCAGCGGACTCTCCCGGAGCAACAAGGTCCCCTCCCACGTGTTGGTAACCGCCCTCCGGCTCGCCCTGGAGGCAGCGCATCCGGAGCTTCGAGCCGTGGCGACGGGGCTCCCGGTGGCCGGCGTGGAGGGGAGCCTGCGGGTCCGATTCTCTGAGAAAGGGACGGCGGCCGCCCGAGGTGTGGTGCGGGGCAAGACCGGCACCCTGACCGGCGTCAGTGGCCTGGCCGGGTACATGCGCACCGGTGATGGCTCGTTGCTGGTCTACGCGTTCCTGGTCAACCACTCCACCGACTACTTCGGCACCAGGGCCTGGTTGGACCTCGTCACGAACGCGGTGAGCACCTGCGGCTGTCACTGACCGACCGCCGCGGTCGTCGTCCTCGGGGACATGGCCCAGGGTTCGGTCAGGGCTGCAGACATGGTCTGGTGGTCGAGCCGCGACATAGAGTTCAAGGCATGAGCGCCTCCATGGTCGACTGGACGATTGCCCTCAACACGGCCCGCAAGCTGGTGAAGGCCGGGCCCGAGATCTCCAGACAGGGCGCCGCCGAGGCGGTGGCGTCTCTCCGGACGGCCGCGACCCGCGCTGAGGCGTACGTGACCCAGGTCACGGGGTTGCAGGCGCCGAGCGCCACCGCGCCGGTGCTGGTGGTCGACCGACCGGGTTGGATCCAGGCCAACCTCGACGGCTTCCGCTACATCCTGGCCCCGCTGGCCGCCAAGGCCGCCGAACGTGCGCAGAACCCGACGTTGGTCGCGGTCGGGGCCCGGGTCACCGGGGTCGAGGTCGGCGCCCTGCTGAGCTACCTCGCCCCCAAGGTCCTCGGGCAGTTCGACCCCTTCTATCCCGGCGCTCCCGATCAGACCGGTGGCCGGCTGCTGTTGGTGGCGCCCAACATCGTGGCGGTCGAGCGCGAGCTCGACGTGCCGCCGGCCGACTTCCGGCTCTGGGTCTGTCTGCACGAGGAGACCCATCGGGTCCAGTTCACCGCCGTGCCGTGGCTGCGGGACTACATGAACGGCGCGATCGCGGAGGTCGTCGACTCGACCGAGCTCGACGGTGCGGTGGTGGCCCAGATGCTGAAGGACGCCGTCAAGAAGATCGCCGAAGCCGTTCGTGGTGATCAGGAGGTCAGCATCGTCGACCTCGTCCAGACGCCGGCCCAGCGCGAGGTAGTGGACCGGATCACCGCCGTGATGTCGCTGCTGGAGGGCCACGCCGACGTGGTGATGGACGGGGTCGGTCCGGAGGTGATCGGCTCCATCGAGCTGATCCGAGCCCGCTTCAACATTCGTCGCCAGGGTCAGGGCTTCGACAAGATCATCCGCAAGCTGCTCGGACTCGACGCCAAGATGCGTCAGTACCGTGACGGTGCCGAGTTCTGCCGCCAGGTCATCGCCGCGGTCGGGATGGACGGGTTCAACCGGGTCTGGACGTCACCGGAGACCCTGCCCAGCAAGGTCGAGATCATGGACCCGCAGGCGTGGGTCGCCCGGATCCATCCCGAGCCGGTCACCGTCCAGGACCTCTGAGCCGAGCGCTACCCGGCGATGGCGCGACGAGCCCTCGGCCCAGCCACCCTCGCCGTCGTCCACGCCGTGGACGCAGCATTGCTCGACGTCGACACGGCACTGCTCGTCGCCTGCTCGGGTGGGACTGACTCGCTGGCGCTGGCCGCGGCCACCCAGCACGTGCTGAGACGTCGAGGCCTACCCGGCTCCGCTGTTGTGGTCGACCACCGGCTCCAGTCGGGTTCGGCTGAGACCGCTGCGCGAGCGAGCGAACAGCTGTCTGGTCTGGGCTTCGTCGACGTGACGGTCCGAGCCGTCGAGGTCGGTCCCGACGCGGGGTCGGGTCTGGAGGCGGCCGCCCGCGCCGCTCGCTACCGGGCACTGTCCGCGGAGGCCGAACGACGACAGGCCACGGTGCTGCTCGGGCACACCCTGGACGACCAGGCCGAGACCGTGCTGCTGGGACTGGCCAGGGGATCCGGCGCACGGTCGTTGGCCGGGATGGCGACGCGAACCGGCCGTTACGTCCGGCCGCTGCTCCTGCTGCGTCGCGCCATCACCGCACAGACCTGCCTCGAGCTGGGCTTGGAACCCTGGCAGGACCCGCAAAACGCCGACCCCGCGTACACCCGCTCCCGCGTCAGATCCCGGGTGTTGCCGCTGATGGAGGCGGAGCTGGGACCCGGCGTGGCCGAGTCCCTGTCCAGGACGGCCCGGCTGGCTCGCGACGACGCCGATCTGCTGGACTCCCTGGCCGGTGCGGCCCATCCGGAGGCGGAGACGCTGGACTGCGACCTGCTGGCTGCGACGCCGGCCGCACTCCGGCGACGGGTGATCCGGTCCTGGCTGATCGCGCGTGGAGCGCGGGAGCCGGGCTACGCTCACGTGGCGGCGGTCGAGGAGCTGGTCACCGCCTGGCGGGGCCAGTTGGGCGTCCACCTGCCCGGCGTCAGGGTGACCCGCGACCGCGGCCGGCTCACCTGCTCCCGCTGACCGGGTCCGCGGTCGCTTCGACCTCGCACCGGCTGAGCCGAACCCGGTACCGCTGTGGCAGGCTGACCCCCGTGGACGACGCGCAGATCAGCCAGGACCTGACCAGGGTGCTCTACGGCGCAGACGACATCGCCGCCCGGCTGGCCGAGCTGGCTGACGCGATCGACAACCGGTACGTCGACAAGGATCTGCTGCTGGTCGGGGTCCTCAACGGCGCGGTGATGGTGATGGCCGACCTGTCGCGGGCCATGAAGATCCACTGCGAGATGGACTGGATGGCGATCTCGTCGTACGGGTCGGGCACCCAGTCCTCCGGCGTGGTCCGGATCCTCAAGGACCTCAACACCGACATCAGCGATCGGCACGTGCTTGTGGTGGAGGACATCATCGACACCGGGCTGACCCTGTCCTACCTGGTCAGCAACCTGATGTCTCGGGGCCCGGCCAGCCTGGAGATCATGACGATGTTCCGCAAACCGGAGGCGCAGAAGAACGCGGTCGAGGTGGCGTACGTGGGCTTCGACATCCCCGACGAGTTCGTGGTGGGCTACGGGCTGGACTACGACGGCCACTACCGCAATCTCACCTCGGTCGGCACCCTGTCGCCGCACGTCTACAGTTGAGGCGCGCACAGCCGCCGCACAGGCGTTTGCGCCCACCGCGAAACCGCGCCGGCCAGACGCCGTCGCGACTAGGGCATCTTGGACGCCGACGCTAATCTTGGGCCTTAGCTCGTCGTCAGGCCCCAACTCATCAGGCAGGTCATGAATTTCAAACGCTTACTCCGCGGACCCATCATCTGGATCCTCCTCGCCGTGGTGGCGATCGGCTTTCTGCTTGATTTCGGCAACCGGCTGAGCGGTGGCTTCAAGGAGGTTCCCACCTCGCAGGTGGTCTCCATCATCAACGGGAACGACCCCATCACCGTGGTCACGCTGGTCGACAAAGAGCAAGAGATCCAGGTCACCATGAAGGACGCGCCGAAGACCAAGTACAAGTCGGTCTGGGTGGGCAACCAGAGCGACCAGCTGATCACCCGGCTGCAGGCGCGGATCGCGGACAAGTCCCTGGACAGCTGGAACGCCACCAACCCGACGCCCGGCTTCTTCTCCTCCCTGCTGGGCACCCTGATCCCGTTCCTCATCATCGGCGTGCTCTTCTTCTTCCTGCTCAACTCGGTCCAGGGCGGGGGCAGCCGTGTGATGCAGTTCGGCAAGTCCAAGGCCAAGGTGATGAACAAGGACACGCCGAAGACGACGTTCAAGGATGTCGCGGGCGTGCAGGAGGCGATCGAGGAGCTCGAGGAGATCAAGGAGTTCCTGGCCGAGCCGGCCAAGTTCCAGGCGGTCGGGGCCAAGATTCCCAAGGGTGTGCTGCTGTACGGGCCCCCGGGCACCGGTAAGACCCTGCTGGCCAGGGCGGTGGCCGGGGAGGCCGGCGTGCCGTTCTACTCCATCTCCGGCTCCGACTTCGTGGAGATGTTCGTGGGTGTGGGTGCGTCCCGCGTCCGGGACCTGTTCGAGCAGGCCAAGGAGAACGCCCCGGCCATTGTCTTCATCGACGAGATCGACGCCGTCGGTCGCCATCGCGGGGCTGGCATGGGTGGCGGTCACGACGAGCGCGAGCAGACGCTGAACCAGCTGCTGGTCGAGATGGACGGCTTCGACGTCCGGGGTGGCGTGATCCTGATCGCCGCCACGAACCGGCCCGACGTGC
>JBBRYD010000023.1:0-39727 GCA_038238065.1 Propionibacteriales bacterium
AACGGGGTCTCCCTGCTGCACGGCGAGGTCTCCCGGGAGATGTTCCACGGGCTGTGGAGCTCGTTCGACACCTCCGAGGTGCCGATCACCTCGATCACCAACGGCGTGCACCACCAGACCTGGGTGCACAAGGACCTGCTCGAGCTGCTCGAGACCTCGGGCTCCGGTGACTCGGTGGTCGACGGCTACGACTGGAACGGTCTCGCCGGAGTCGACGCCGGCACCATCTGGTCGCTCAAACGCAAGATGCGCTTCGACCTGATCGCGATGACCCGCACCCGGCTCACCGAGAGCTCCCGCAACCGCGGTTTCTCGTCCACCGAGTGGGTCAAGAACGTGCTGGACCCCGACATCATCACCTTCGGGTTCGCACGGCGGGTGCCGTCGTACAAGCGGCTGACCCTGATGCTGCGCGACCCCGAGCGGCTCAAGCGGCTGCTGACCGACCCGGACCGGCCGATCCAGATCGTCATCGCCGGCAAGTCTCACCCCGCCGACGAGGGCGGCAAGGCGCTGATCCAGCAGATGGTGCAGTTCGCCGACCAGGAGGACGTCCGGCGCCGGATCGTCTTCCTGCCCGACTACGACATCTCGATGGCCAAGCCGCTCTACCCCGGCTGCGACGTCTGGATGAACAACCCGTTGCGTCCGTACGAGGCCTGCGGCACCTCCGGCATGAAGGCTGCGCTCAACGGGGCAGCCAACCTGTCCATCCGCGACGGCTGGTGGGACGAGTGGTTCGACCCGGCGTACGGCTGGGAGATCCCGTCGGCCGAGGGTCTCGACGACCCCGACCATCGGGACGAGACCGAGGCCAAGGCGCTGTACGACATCATCGAGACCGAGATCGTGCCGCGCTTCTACGACGTCGACGGTGACGGGCTGCCGCAGCGCTGGATCCAGATGATGCGCGACACCGTGGCCGGGCTCGGCCCCAAGGTGCTGGCGTCGCGGATGGTGCGGGACTACACCACGAAGCTGTACACGCCGGCGGCCGCCTCGGCGCGCGCGGTGTCGGGCACGACCGGCGGTGCCGCGGCGTTGGCCGCGTGGAAGCAGCGTGTCCGCAACGCCTGGTCAGGCGTGGTCGTGGACCACGTGGAGAGCCTGAGCGGCGACCAGGTCGAGGTCGGTGCCGACATCCACGTCAGCGCGCTGGTCCGGCTCGGTGAGCTCACCCCTGACGACATCGAGGTCCAGCTGGTCACCGGCCTGGTGGACTCCGGCGACGAGCTGACCGAGACCCGGGTCAACCCGTTCCCGACCGGCGTGGACGTCGACGGCGGACTACGCCGCTACGAGGGCGCGATCCCGGCGCGGCGCTCCGGCTCCATCGGGTACACGGTCCGGGTGGTCCCGCACCACCCCGAGCTGGCCAGCGTGGCCGAGATGGGTCTGGCCACGCTGCCCTCGGAGCTGCCGACTCCGCCGTCGGTCTAGTAGCGCCTGGTGGGAGCAGTCACCGCGAGCCGGCTCGTCAGGCAGGCCACAGCGGCATCGGTAGGAACAGGAAGAGGTGGGGTCAGTGGCTAGCGTGGACGTGGTGCAGATCGTGCACGGTCGACAGGAGGCGGAACGCATCTCGGGGCTGCACTTCTCGGTCTGGGTCGGCGACTCCGACGAGGAGCCGCGACCTCAGGCCGAGCGGCTGCACGCGGCCCTGGCCGATCCCGAGCACGCGGTCTACCTGGCCTGCAACACCAGGCTGCAGAGCCTGGAGGTGGTCACCGGTTCCGCTGCCCGTCAGACGTTGACCGACGAGGAGTGCGAGCACACCACCGATCGGATGCGGAAGATCGCCGCCACGGGTGACCTCACCTCAGCCCTGGTCCTCGGGCTCCAGCACCTGGGCACCTACGCGCTGGACTAGTGCCCGCGTCCGCTGCGGCGGACGCCCACGACGTCAACGCTCCCAGCCAGCGTGGCCACGATCTCGGCGACCGCGCGCGAGGCGTCCGAGGAGATCCGCGGCATCGAGATGAAGCCGTGGATGGCGTCGGGATAGCTGAGCACGCGGGTCGGCACGCCCGCGGCGTCGAGCGCCTCGCCGTAGCGCAGCGCGTCGTCGCGGAGCGGGTCCTGGCCGGCGGCGAAGATCAGCGCCGGGGCGAGGTCGGTGTGGTCGAGCGCGAAGAGCGGACTGACCCACGGGTCGTCCCCCGACAGGCTGTCAGGCTCGCCCTGCGGCAGGTACCGGCGGCCGAACCAGTCCATGATGGCTCGGGTCAGGATGGGGGCTTCGGACAACTCCACCACCGAGGGGGACGACAGGGTGAGATCGGTGGCCGGGTAGATCAACACCTGGTGCTCGAGCGGCACCACGGCCGGGTCGTTGCGGCAGCGGTCGCGATGGGCCAGCGCCACCAGGGCGGACAGGTTGCCGCCGGCACTCGCCCCCATGACCGTGGTCCGGGCCGGGTCGGCCCCGAACTGGGCCGCGGCCGCGATCAGCCAGTCGGTGGCGTCACGGCAGTCGTCGAAGGGGACCGGCGCCGGGAACTCCGGAGCCAGCCGGTACGACACGGACACCACGACCGCCCCCGCCCGGCCGGCGACCTGGCCACAGAGCCAATCGGTCTGGGAGAGGTTGCCGAAGACGAAGCCGCCGCCGTGGAAGTTCACCACCAGCGGCAGGGGACCTTCGCCGCCGGCTGACCACGGCCGGTAGACCCGCGCCGGCAGATCGACGGACGCCAGGGGCAGTGTCGTGTCGGTGACGCGGACGCCACGGGGGAGCGGCCCGAGCAACCGGCGGCTGAGGGCCGGTGGGATCGGGTCCATCCGCAGCCGGGCGAGATAGCGAGGGCTCGGCGGCTCGGGGTGGGGCATCCGCCGCGCGACCGCGGCCACCAGCCGGGTTCGACGGTTCATCAGCAGCTCCCGGTGTCCTCAGTCGACCTGCAGAACGACCACCGTACGACCCGGCAGTCGCAGACTGCTGCCGGCCTCCATCTTGTCCACCGGCAGCTCACCGGGTAGCCCGCTGTGCGCGACCACGGTGTAGGTGGTGGCCCACGGGCCGTCGGGGAGCTGTACCTGGATGGGGTCCGCGCCGCCGTGGATCCAGATCAGGTACGCCTCGTCGGCTTCGCGGTCCTCCTCGTCATGCGCGATGTACATGCCCAGCGTCCGTCGGGTGCCGTCGGCCCACTCCTCGGGCGACATCTCCGCGTTGCGACCGCCGAACCAGGTCAGGTTGCGACGGCCGGTGGTCTTACCCGTGGGGCCGAGGATCGGCTCGCCGTGCCGGAAGGTCGTGCGTTGGAAAACCGGATGCTCCTGGCGCAGCAGCAGCAGCCTCTGGGTGAGGGAGCTCAGATCATTCCAGGACCGCGCAGTGTCCCAGTGGACCCAGGAGATGGGGGAGTCCTGGCAGTACGCGTTGTTGTTGCCGTGCTGGGTGCGTCCCATCTCGTCGCCCGCAGTCAGCATCGGCACCCCGGTGGCCAGGATCAGCGTGGCCATCAGGTTCTCGGTCTGCCGGAGCCGGAGAGTGTTGATGTGGTGGTCGTCTGTCTCCCCCTCGAACCCGCAGTTCCAGGAGCGGTTGTCGTCGGAGCCGTCGCGGTTTCCCTCACCGTTGGCGCCGTTGTGCTTGACGTCGTAGGTCACCAGATCGCGCATTGTGAAGCCGTCGTGGGCGGTGACGAAGTTGATGCTCGCCGTCGCCGGTCGTCCGTCACGGTCGAAGATGTCGGCCGAGCCAGCCATCCGGACCGCCAACTCGGCCACGCCGTGCACGTTTCCGCGCCAGAAGTCGCGGAGATAGCCGCGGAACTTGTCGTTCCACTCGCTCCATCCTTCGCCGAAGGCACCGACCTGATACCCGTAGGGGCCCATGTCCCAGGGTTCGGCGATCATCTTCACCCTGCTCAGCACCGGGTCGGCCAGCAGCGCCCGCTTGAACGCATGGTGCGGGTCGACGTGGTGGCGCTGGTCGCGGACCAACGTGGTGACCAGGTCGAAGCGGAACCCGTCGACGCCCATCTCGGTGACCCAGTAGCGCAGCGAGTCGAGCACCATCTGCAGCACGCCGGGCTGGGAGGTGTCGACGGAGTTGCCGCAGCCGGTCACGTCGTAGTCGTTGCGGCGGTCGTCGGTCAGCCGGTAGTAGCCGGCGTGGTCGATGCCCCGGAAGGACAGCGTCGGCCCCTGGTGGCCCCCCTCGCCGGTGTGGTTGTAGACCACGTCGAGGATGACCTCGATCCCGGCCTCGTGCAGCGCCGACACCATCTCCTTGAACTCGCGGACCTGTTGCCCCAGCGTGCCGACGGAACAGTAGGCCGCGTGCGGGGCGAAGAACGCCAGTGTGTTGTAGCCCCAGTAGTTGGCCAGCCCTCGACGGATCAGGAACGGTTCGGAGACGAAGTGCTGGATCGGCAGCAGCTCGACCGCCGTCACGCCGAGGTCCACCAGGTGCTTGATGACGGCGGGGTAGGCGAGGCCGGCGTAGGTGCCACGCAGGTGCTCGGGGACCGCAGGATGGAGCTGGGTGAAGCCCTTCACGTGCAGCTCGTACAGCACCGTCTTCGACATCGGCACCGGAGCGGCCATCGGGGTGACCGGAGCGCTGTCGGCCACCACCACACTCAGGGGCACCGCGGCAAAGGAGTCAACGGGGTCAGCGATGAAGTCCGAGGCCGAGGTGTGGTCGAGGATCGGTCCGCGATAGTCCACCCCGCCGGTGATGGCGCGGGCGTAAGGGTCGACCAGGAGCTTGGCCGGGTTGAACCGGGCCCCCGCCTCGGGCGCCCACTCGCCGTGCACGCGGTAGCCGTAGCGCTGCTCGGCCCGGACACCCGGAACGTGGACGGTCCAGACTCCGTCGGGTCCCGCCACCATGTCGTAGTTGGACTGGCTCCGGTCCTCGTCCACGAGGGCCAGTTCGACGCGGGTGGCCCGCGGCGCCCAGAGACCGAAACGCGTGCCGCCGTCCCGGACGTGTGCGCCGAGGACCGACGAATCCGTGGCCGCCGGCGCAGGCAGCAGGGACACAGGAGTCATTGATGAACTTTCGCTAACTGGACGTCTTCCACCGGTCGGACCGGCACATTCCTGCCCCAGTGTTCCGCATCCAGCCGGTCCTCACCCTTGAGGTGACCGAACGGCAACCAAATGGTCGGCGAAAACTGTCTCGCCCGTGACCGAGCGGCAACCCATCGAGACTGGATCTGGGGCCGAGCCTACCCGGGCCGGGGTGCCGCCGAGCAGGGACTGGACGCCTGACCCGCGTTTTCGGACCATGGCGTCGATCCGGGCGATAGACGCCACCACCTGACCCGCGTTTTCGGACCATGGCGTCGATCCGGGCGCCACACGACCCACCCGACCCGCGTTTTCGGACCATGGCGTCGATCCGGGCGATAGACGCCACCACCTGACCCGCGTTTTCGGACCATGGCGCGATATCGACTCGAGGTAGCAGGTAAAGCGCTCCGGAAGAACAGACATCCACCTGTGGATAACCCATGATCTGACCCGTGACGAGCCGGGCTTTCCGACACGCTGGTCACCATGCATCTCAACGAACGCGAACCCTTCTCCCGCGCCGAGGCGCTCGCGGCCGGGATCACCGTCGACGCCCTGGCGGGGCCTCGGTATCAGCGACTCTTCCATGGTCTCTACGTCTCGGCGCAGGTGAAGGTCACCGTCGCCGAACGGGCTCGAGCGGCCCTCAAGATCAGTCCCGCCGGGAGCTACGCGAGCCACCACACCGCCGCGGCGCTCTGGGGTGGTTGGGTGCCGGACACCTCCGACACGCATGTCAGTGTCATCCGCGGCGCCCGATCGAAGCGTCGCGGTATCCAGGCCCACCGCGCACCACCGGCTGCCCGATCGATGGAGCGGACGGGCATCGCGCTCTCGCCCCCGGTCCAGACCATGCACGAGCTGGCCGCCGTGAGACTGGACCTCGTCGACCTGGTGGTCTTTGGTGACTCGATGGTCACCCGGCGACGCACCACCCCTGACGCGCTGATCGAGGCGTCGTCGTCATGGTCAGGAGCGGGGGCGGGGCTGGGTCGGAGGGCGGCCCGGCTGGTGCGCGCGGGCGTGGACTCCGCGCCGGAGACCAGGTTGCGGATGCTCATCGTGCTGGCCGGACTCCCCGAACCGCAGGTGAACCACATCGTGCGCGAGCTCGACGGCAGTTGGAGCCGACGCTTCGACCTCTGTTATCCCGAGCTACGGCTCATCATCGAATACGACGGGCGTCATCACGTCGCCGATCTCGAGCAGTGGAGCAACGACATCCTGCGCCGGGAGCTCTTGGAGTCCCAGGGCTGGCGGGTGATCATCATCAACGCCGACGCGTTGTTCAACCGGCCCGTTGAGACGCTCGAGCGCGTCCGTCGGGGTTTGACCGACTGCGGCGCAGTCGTACCCCGTCGCCTGTCTCCGGTGTGGCCGCGACACTTCCCCGATCACTCACGAGCCGCCTGACCCAGGACACGGTGGCTCGCTTCGTCGCCATGGTCCTGAAACGACGGCGCACCCGGGGATCTGAGGCCTGCATATCGCGCCGTGGTCCGAAAACGTGGCCGTCGGCCGGGTCGTCCCTCCGATCGCCGCCGTCCGGACGTACCACTGGACTAGGGTGATGTGGCCCGGTTGGCTCCCTAAGTTACCGGCGAGTAATATAGCGAAGTCGCCGCGGCCCGGGCGGCCACCCAGGCTGGGTCAGTGGGACGGCAGCCGGACGAGAGAAGGCGAGTGACATGAAGATCGTCGTACTGGTCAAGTACGTGCCCGACGCCACCGGCGACCGGACCTTCTCCTCCGACGGCACCGTCGACCGGGCCGCCGCCGACGGTCTGCTGTCCGAGCTGGACGAGTACGCCGTCGAGCAGGCCCTCCGGGTGGCCGAGGACGGCGACGACGTCGAGGTGGTCGCCCTGACCCTCGGTCCGGACGACGCCGCAGACGCGATCAAGCGTTGTCTGCAGATGGGAGCCTCGTCCGGGATCCACATCAACGACGACGCGGTGCACGGCTCCGACGCGCTCGGCACCAGCACCGTGCTCGCCGCCGCCATCACCAGAGCAGCGCCCGACCTCGTGATCTGCGGGATGGCCTCCACCGACGGGTCCATGGGCGTGCTGCCCTCGATGATCGCCGAGCGTTTGGGGTGGCCCGCCGTCACGCTTGGCACCACCCTCACCGTGACCGGCGACACCGTCTCGATCCGTCGGGACGTCGACGTGGCCAGCCAGACCGTGGAAGCCACGTTGCCGGCCATCGTCAGCGTGACCGACCAGTCGGGTGAGGCGCGCTACCCCTCGATGAAGGGCATCCTGTCGGCGAAGAAGAAGCCGGTGGAGCACTGGACGCTGGCTGACCTCGGCGTCGACCCGTCCGGCGTCGGACTGATGGCGTCCTGGACCAAGGTCCTCGACTCGACCCCGCGTCCGCCCAAGGAGGCGGGCCGGGTCGTAGCCGACTCGGACGGAGCCGGTACGACGGCGCTGGTGGAGTTTCTGACCGCCGGCAAGTACATCTGAGTCTCGGCCCAAACCGAGAACGCGAGAACAGCTGAGAAGAGGGTACGAAAATGTCCCAGGTCCTGGTGGTCGTCGAACAGGCCGACGGCGTCGTCGCCAAACCGACGCTGGAGCTGCTCACCATCGCGCGCCGGCTGGGTGAGCCGGTCGCGGTGGTGTTCGGTGCCGGAGCCGAGCAGGCCACGGCGAAGCTGGCGGAGTACGGCGCCGTATCGGTGCTGTCGGTGACCGACCCGGCCATCGAGGAGTTCCTGATCGCACCCAAGGCGGAGGCGCTGGCCCAGATCGCCGGCACCGCCAAGCTGGCGGCGGTGCTCTTCACCTCCACCTCGGAGAACAAGGAGGTCGCCGGTCGGCTGGCGGTGAAGCTCGACTCCGGACTGATCACCGATGCAGTCGACGTGCAGAGCGACGGCTCCACCACCCAGTCGGTCTTCGCGGGCAACTTCACCGTGCACGCGTCGGTGACCAAGGGCGTACCCGTGATCACCGTCAAGGCCAACGCGACCGCACCGGAGCCGTCCCCGGCCGCGGGCACGCTGGAGCAGTTCTCGGTGACCATCTCCGACGTGGCCAGGTCGGCGCGAATCGTCAGCACCGAGGCGCGGCAGGCCAGTGGCCGACCGGAGCTCACCGAGGCAGCCATCGTGGTCTCCGGCGGTCGCGGTACCGGCGGCAACTTCTCCGAGGTCGAGGCCCTCGCCGACACCCTGCACGGCGCGGTCGGCGCCTCCCGGGCCGCAGTGGACTCGGGCTGGTACCCGCACGCCTACCAGGTCGGACAGACCGGCAAGACGGTCTCGCCGCAGCTCTACATCGCGGCCGGCATCTCCGGAGCCATCCAGCACCGCGCCGGGATGCAGACCTCGAAGGCGATCGTCGCGGTGAACAAGGACGCGGAGGCTCCCATCTTCGCCCTCGCCGACCTCGGGGTGGTGGGCGATCTGCACAGTGTGCTCCCGGCCGTGACCACGGAGATCAAGCAGCGGCAGAGCTAGTCCGGTGTCGCTGAACCGGGTCTACCTCGACCATGCCGCCACCACACCGATGGTGCCCGCGGCGGTCGAGGCGATGACCCGGGAGCTGACCCGCGTCGGCAACGCGTCGTCGCTGCACGGGTCCGGCCGCGGGGCACGCCGGGTGGTGGAGGAGTCGCGCGAGGAGATTGCGGCCTGCCTCGGGGCCGAGCCCAGCGAGGTCATCTTCACCTCGGGCGGCACCGAGTCGGACAACCTGGCCCTCAAGGGTGCCTACTGGGCGGCCCGGCGAAGCGACCCGGCCCGGACCGGGCTGGTGTCCTCGGTCATCGAGCATCACGCTGTCCTCGACTCCCTCGGTTGGCTGTCCGAGAGCGAGGGCGCCGACGTCACGCTGGTCGGCGTGGACGACGACGGCGTCCTGGACCTCGCCCAGCTGGAGCGAAGCATCACGGCGCGGACCGCCTTGGTCTCGGTCATCTGGGGCAACAACGAGGTGGGTACCGTGCAGCCGATGCCCGCCATCACCGCCCGCGCAGCCGAGCACGGCGCCCTGTCACACGCCGACGCGGTCCAGGTCGTCGGCCATCTGCCCGTGGACTTCTCGGCCACCGGGCTCGACTTGCTCACCCTCACGGCTCACAAGCTGGGCGGACCGTACGGCGTCGGCGCCCTGCTGGCCAAGCGGGAAATCCAGCTCACGTCGCTGTTGCACGGTGGCGGGCAGGAGCGGGACGTCCGCTCGGGCACGCTGGATGTACCGGCGGTCGCGGGTTTCGCGGCCGCCGTCTCGCAGGCTGTGTACGGCGTGACCGACTTCGAGGCGCGAGTCCGAGCCCTTCGGGCCGAGCTGGTCGCCGGGGTGTTGGACGTCATTCCCGAGGCCACGCTCAACGGCGTGCTCGAACCGGCCCGCAGCCTGCCGGGGATCGCCAGTGTGAGCGTCCCCGGCTGCGAGGCGGACATGCTGCTGATGTTGCTGGATGCGGCCCGCATCGACTGCTCGGCCGGTTCGGCCTGTTCGGCGGGTGTCTCGGAGCCGAGCCACGTCCTGATGGCGATGGGCCGCACGGAACACGACGCCCGCTCCAGCGTGCGCTTCTCCCTCGGCCACACGTCCACGACCGCCGACGTCGCCGCCCTGCTCGAAGCGCTGCCCGTTGCCGTCGACCGGGCCCGGGCCGCAGGCTCCTACGCACGTTAGGCCGGGTGCCGTTACGCACGTTAGGCCCGGTGCAGTTCCCCAGGTTAACCTGGGGAACTGTCGCTCTACCCAGGAAGTTTCGTGCGCAGAGTGACAGTTTTCCGGGTCAGGTGGCGCTACGTGAGGATGTGCGATGAGGGTGTTGGCCGCCATGTCCGGCGGAGTGGATTCGGCGGTCGCCGCAGCGCGCGCCGTGGACGCCGGACACGACGTGACGGGTGTGCACCTCGCGCTGTCCAAGAACCCGCAGTCGTTTCGTAGCGGTGCCCGGGGCTGCTGCTCCAAGGAGGACGCCCACGACGCGCGCCGGGCCGCCGACGTGCTGGGCATTCCCTTCTACGTGTGGGACCTGTCGGACCGTTTCCGCGCCGACGTCGTCGACGACTTCGTGGCCGAGTACGCCGCCGGCCGCACCCCCAATCCCTGCCTGCGCTGCAACGAGAAGATCAAGTTCAGCGCTGTCCTGGACCGGGCCGTGGCGTTGGGGTTCGACGCGGTCGCGACCGGCCACTACGCCCGACTCACCCGGACCGTCGATGGCGTCGAGCTGCACCGTGCAGTGGACCCCGCCAAGGACCAGTCGTACGTGCTCGGCGTGCTCACCCAGGAGCAGCTGGCTCGTTCCTTCTTCCCGCTCGGCACGTCGCTGAAGCCCGACGTCCGTGCCGAGGCCGAACGCCGCGGACTGTCGGTCGCTGACAAGCCGGACAGTCACGACATCTGCTTCATCCCCGACGGCGACACCGCCGGCTTCCTGGAGCGGCACCTCGGTTCCAGCCCCGGCGACATCGTGGATACGGATGGTCACAAGGTGGGGGACCACACCGGATCGCACCGGTTCACCATCGGTCAGCGCCGGGGGCTCCGGCTCGGCATCCCGGCCGACGACGGGAAGCCGCGGTACGTGCTCGACATCGCCCCGGTGACCAACACGGTGACCGTCGGCTCGCACGACGACCTCCGGGTTCGCCAGATCACGGGGCAGCGTGCCACCTGGACCGGCGTCCCGCTCACCGGCGCCTGGTCGGGACTCGTGCAGGTACGCGCCCACAGTGAGCCGATGTCCGCGGAGATCTGCGTGGCCGGCAACACCGTCAGTGTCACCCTCGACTCGGACGCAACGGGTATCGCCCCTGGCCAGGCCTGTGTTCTCTACGCCGGTACGCGAGTACTGGGCAGCGCCACCATCGCGGCCGCCCAGCTGTGACCGACGACGTCGCCGCGGTCCGGAGCAGCGGGATCGGTTCCTGGCCGGGGACCGACCTGCAGGAGGCGCTGGGGATCGCCTTCGCCGAGTGTCCCGAGCTGCCCTACCTGCCGGAGCTGCCGGCTCGGGGATCGCACGCGCAGCTGATCGGTCGCAGCACCGCGTTCCTGGCCGGACTCGCCGTGGACCTGCAGCCCGCCGGCTGGCGGCTGACCGACGCCTCCGGCCGCGAGCATCGACTGGCGAGGGCCACCATACGGTCAGACCTCGACCTGCTGGAAGAGGTGGCACAGGGGTACGCCGGACTGTTCAAGTTCTCCTTCGCGGGACCGTGGACGCTGGCCGCCATGATGGAGCGTCCCCGGGGCGACCGGGTGATCGCCGACTCCGGCGCGCGCCGCGACCTGGGTCAGTCCCTGGCCGAGGGCATCAGCCAGACCATCATCGAGATGCGCCGCCGACTGCCCGAGCTGCGCCCGGTGGTCCAGCTGGACGAGCCGTCATTGCCGGCCGTGCTGGCCGGGTCGGTACCCACGGCGAGTGGGTTCTCCCGGCACCGCTCGGTCGACGAGATGGAAATCGGGGAGACGTACGCGCAGCTCGTCCAGTTGCTGAGCCCACCCGAGTCGGGCGCCCCCGTGACGGTGCACAGCTGCGCCGCTGGCGTCCCCATAGCACTGCTGCACGATGCCGGGATCCGCGGGCTGTCGCTCGACCTGGAGCAGCTCACGTCCCCTGACTGGGACGCGCTGGGCGTGGCGATGGAGAACGGACTGTGCGTGGGCGCCGGTGCGCTGCCCACGGACTCGACCCTGTCGGCGGACCAGGTCAGTGACCGGGTGCTTCGTCCGCTGCGGGCGCTCGGGCTCGATCCCACCGTTGCGGCGCAGCTGGTCGTGACGCCGGCGTGTGGTCTCGCCGGAGCTCAGCCGCGGGAGGCCCTGCGCGCGTTGCGGACCGTACGGACAGCGGCCGGCCTGGTGACCGAGATGCTGGCTGACTGACGGGGCCCGGCTTCTCCGATTTCGGTCAGAGCACCCCGCTAGATTGAACGCGTGACCGATGATGCTGGCCTGGGCACTCCTGCCGACGACCTCCCCTCCGACGGATCTGTCCCACTACCCGAGCCGGATGAGGCGTCCAGCGAGCGGCACGCTGCGCTGACCGACGAGCTCAACGACGACCGCTGGCGCTATCACGTGCTGGACGCGCCGACCATCTCCGACGGTGAGTACGACGCCAAGATGCGTGAGCTGAACGCGTTGGAGGACCGGTTCCCGTCCCTGCGGACGCCCGACTCACCCACCCAGACCGTCGGTGGGGTGCCGTCCACCACTTTTGCGGCGGTGGAGCACCTGCAACGGTTGATGAGCCTCGACAACGTGTTCAGCGAAGAGGAGCTGGAGAAATGGGCGGCTCGGGCGGTCCGCGAGCTGGGGGAGAGGCGGATCGAGCAGTCGGGATACCTCTGTGAGCTCAAGGTCGACGGCCTGGCGCTCGACCTGGTCTACGAGAAGGGTCGTCTGATCAGGGCCGCCACCCGCGGCGACGGTCGGACCGGCGAAGACGTCACCGCCAATGTGAAGACGATCGCCGTCATCCCGCAGCGTCTCACGGGTCCAGAGCCGCCGGCTCTGCTGGAGGTGCGCGGCGAGGTCTACTTCGCGGTGCGCGAGTTCACCCAGCTCAACGAGTCGCTGGTGCTCGACGGCAAGGCGCCGTTCGCCAACCCGCGCAACGCCGCCGCCGGGTCGCTACGGCAGAAGGACCCACGGGTGACCGCCTCGCGCAACCTCGGCTTCGTGGTGCACGGGATCGGCGCCACCCTCGGCTTCGCCCCGCTGCGGTTGTCCGAGGCGTACGAGGCGCTGGACGGCTGGGGCCTGCCCGTGGGCCTGCGCAACCAGCTGTGTACGACGCTGAAGGACGTCTGGACCTACATCACCCAGTACGGCGAGAACCGGCACTCGGTCGAGCACGAGATCGACGGCGTGGTGGTCAAGCTCGACGAGCGATCCGTGCAGGACCAGCTGGGGTCGACCTCGCGAGCGCCGCGGTGGGCGATCGCTTTCAAGTACCCGCCGGAGGAGGTCACCACCAAGCTGCTCGACATCTCGGTCAACGTGGGTCGGACCGGCCGCGTGACGCCGTTCGGCGTGATGGAGCCTGTGCTGGTGGCCGGTTCGACCGTGGGGATGGCCACCCTGCACAACGCCAGCGAGGTCGTTCGCAAGGGTGTGCTGATCGGCGACACCGTGGTGCTGCGCAAGGCCGGCGACGTGATCCCGGAGATCGTCGGGCCGGTGGTGGACCTGAGAACCGGTGACGAGCACGCGTTCGTGATGCCGACGCACTGCCCGTCCTGCGGCACCCTGCTGGGGCACGAGAAGGAGGGCGACGCCGATATCAGGTGTCCGAACGCTCGCTCCTGCCCGGCGCAGCTCAGGGAGCGGCTGTTCCACCTGGCCAGCCGCGCCGCGTTGGATATCGAGGTGCTGGGGTCGTCCTCGGCTCACGCCCTGCTGGAGTCGCACCTGATCACTGACGAGGGCGACCTGTTCGACCTCGACGAGGAGAAGCTGAAGCGGGCACCGTTCTTCGTCACCGCCAACGGCGAGCTGTCGGTGAACGCCCGGAAGCTGTTGGCCAACCTGGAGGAGGCCAAGACCAAGCCGCTGTCGAGGTTCCTGGTCGCCCTGACCATCCGTCACATCGGCAAGTCCGTCGCCCCCGACGTCGCTGCCGCGTTCGGCGACATCGACGCGCTGGCCAACGCCACGCCCGAGCAGCTCACCGCCATCGACGGGGTCGGCCCGACCTTGGTGACGGCCATCCACGAATGGTTCGAGGTCGACTGGCACCGACAGATCATCGAGAAGTGGAAGGCCGCCGGCTGCCTGATGCGCGACGAGCCACGGGAGACGCTCGACCAGATCCTGGCCGGACTGTCGGTCGTGGTGACGGGATCGCTGGAGGGCTTCACCCGTGACACCGCCGCCGAGGCCATCACCATGCGCGGCGGCAAGGTCGCCAGCTCGGTGTCGAAGAAGACGTCGTTCGTGGTGGTCGGAGACACCCCGGGCTCCAAGTACGACAAGGCGCTCGACCTCATGGTGCCGATTCTCAACGGAGCCGGAGCGTTCGACGTGCTGCTGTCCGAGGGACCCGAGGCGGCCAGCGCCCTGGCCACCCGCGGGAGGGAGCCGCAGCCGGAAGCCGACGGTGAGGCCGACGGCCGCACGGCAACCGAGATGGCCGGCCTGGCGGCCGACTAGGATCGAGCGGTGCCGCGGATCTTCAGCAACCTCAACCTCAACGGGGGCACACCCCCTCGGGTGCAGCCGACGGTCGGCGACTGGGGACCCGAACGCGTGCCGAGCACCAGGTCCAAGCGCCGGATGCGCATCTGGGTCGGTCTCGTCCTGCTGGGCGTGATGACCGCCATCTTCCTGCTCGGCTGGTACGTCTATCACCAGATGACCGGCAGCTGGGGCTTCGGGATCGGCGAGAAGGGTCAGGTCTTCGGTTCTCTGCTGGCGCCGCGCTGACCGGGCGGCTCAGCGGGGACACACGCGGACTCCTAGAAGTGCAGCCCGTGCACCCCTTGGGCCACCAGGACGAACCGGGAGAGTCGCCCCAACAGCACCACCGCAGCGAACCAGGCCAGCTTCATCTTCGTAGCGCCCGCGAGCAGGGCGACGGCGTACAGGGGAGGGATCCCGATCACGGCCGCCAACGCGACGATGGGCAGACCCCATCGCTTGGTCCCCACGAGTTGCAGCAGCCGCCGGACGTCTCGACGGAAACGTTGACGGACCGGCCCCGCCGGTCGAGCGCGGATCCTGTCCCGCTGTCGGTGGAGGAGGCGACTCTGCTTGCCGCGCCGAACGCCCAGGAACAGCGTCAGCTTGCCGATGGTCTGGCCGACGCCGACCCCGATCGCTATCGGCAGGGCCCCCGCCGCGGCCGACATCTGCGACATCACCACGAAGGCTTCGGCGTTCGCCAGCGGGAAGATGGCTGACAGCACGCCGAAGCCGACCGACGCCAGCAGCGCCAGCACTGCCGGCCAACCGAAGGAGCCCACCTGCTCGAACCTATAGGACCAGCCGTCCTTCTGCCTGCAGCGGAGGCCTGGGCCGACCCCGCTCGGCCCTACTTCACCAGAGCGGCGAGGTGATGCAGCCTGGCGATCTCGGAGTCGAGGAACCGGGGACCGCCCAGCCGCCCGATGGCGATCACCCGGTCTCGGGTCAGGGGCGTCACGATCACCGTCGAGTCGGCCCAACCGGGGATCCACCCGGGTTCGAGGTCCACCCGATGGGTGGTGTCGTAGGGAGCGAAGCGCTTGATGGTGTCATGGTCCAGGTCCGGCGCCAACGTGGTGGAGAAGGTGGCGTCCACGTCGTCCCCCACCACCTGCACGAGGATCGCCCACTGCGACCGGAAGACCACCGGGCACAGGGACACCAGCGTTTCTGCCGCGTGCCCGGGGTCGGCCGTCATCCGCTCCAGCGCCTCGAGGTCGGACTGCAGTCCACCCCCCTCGGGGTAGCGCGAGATCCACTCGACCCGGACGCCGTGCAACCTGTGGCAGGCGGTCACGATGGTCTCCGGCATCTTGCCCGGCGGGAGATCCACGATGAAGTCGTCGACGACGAAGCCGTCACCCTTTTCGACGATCTCCACCGCGTTGATGTCGCCGCCGACCCCACCCAAGGCAGTCGCGACCGCACCCAGGGAACCCGGGCGGTCAGGAAGGCGCACCCGCATCAAGAACACGCCCACATCATCGTCCATGTGCATTACTGGCGTGTTTCAGCCCGCCGTTCGAGACACCGACCATCGCCCTCCCAGGGCCCGCACCAGCGCAGATCCGTGGACATGCAACTGTTACCTGCGTGCCCCGTTTCGAACCGTTTCGCGCCCTCCGTTACGCCACGGACCAGCTGGACCTGGTGATCGCGCCGCCCTACGACGTCCTCTCCGATGCCGACGTCGACCAGCTGGCCGCCCGGTCGCCCGACAACATCGTGCATCTCGACGTCCCCCGCGGCGGGTCCGACCGTTACACCCACGCCGGAGAGCTGCTGACTGATTGGCGCGCCGACGGCGTCCTGGTCGAGGATCCGAGACCATCCTTCACCATCTACCGGATGTCCTTCGTCGACGACCTCGGTGTGGCCCGTGAGATCGTCGGCGTGCTCGGCGGGCTCGAGGTCGTGGACGAGGCTGCCGGAGGAGTGCTCCCGCACGAGCGAACGACCCCGAAGGCCTCCACCGACCGGCTCGACCTGACCCGAGCGACGGTGGCCAACCTGTCGCCGGTCTGGGGTCTGTCCCTGGCCTCGGGCCTGACCGACGCGCTGGCCCGGCCCGGTGATCTGGTGGGCCGCGTCGTCGACGACGGGGTGGAACATCGAGTCGAACGGGTTGACGATCCCGACCGGTTGGACACCATCGCGGCGGTGCTGGCCGGCGATGACGTCCTGATCGCCGACGGCCACCACCGCTACGGCGTCAGCCGGATCTACCGGGACGAGGTCCGAGCGAGCAGCGGTCGGACCGACACCCCGGCGGAGCTGACGCTGGCCTTCGTCAACGAGCTGGTGCCCGAGCAGCTCAGCGTGGCGGCGATCCACCGGGTCTACCGCGACGTGCCGTTCGACGACCTCATCGTCGCGCTGGGCAGACACTTCGAACTGCAGGAGACCGCAACGCCCAGCCGCCAGACCCTGACCGAGATGGCCGACGGCGGGTTCCTGGTGCTGACCACCGACCACGGATCCTGGCGGCTGCTACCGCGGCCCGGAGCGTTCGCCCACATCAGGGCACTGGATGGCCTGTGGCTCGAGACGGCCCTCGCGGACACGTCAGCCACCGTGACCTACCAGCACGGTCTGGATCAGGTGCTCGAGCAGGTCGCCTATTCCGACGCGGTGGCCGCGGTGCTGATCCGGCCCGTCAGCGTGGCCGAGATCGAGCGCACCGCCCGGGAGGGCCTGCTGATGCCGCCGAAGTCGACGTTCTTCACGCCCAAGCTGAAGACCGGACTCGTGCTGCGGCTGCTGACCGACACCTGAACCGGGGCGCCCACTCGCCTAAGATGAACGACGACTCCGCAGGCCTAGATCTCGCCGGTGGAACGCAACAGATCTCAGGAGACAGACCGTGGCTTTGAGCCTCGACGATGTGGCCGCCCTCGGCCGACTGGCCAGGATCGACCTCACCCCCGCGGAGCTGGAGCATCTGGCTCCGCAGCTGGACGGCATCTTGGAGTCCGTTGCCCACGTGTCCGACGTGGTCGCCGACGACATCCCGCCCACCTCGCACGCCTTGCCCTTGACCAACGTCTTCCGCGAGGACGTCGTTCGTCCGAGCCTGGCCCTGGCCGACGTGCTGGAGCAGGCGCCGGCCGCCGAGCAGGACCGCTTCCGGGTGCCCCGAATCCTGGGCGACGGCTGATGAGGGATACGCCCGACCTCTTGCACCGCACGGCCAGCGAGCTGGCGGGCGCTATCGCCGCCGGCGAACTGTCCTCCGCCGAGGTGACCCAAGCACACCTGGACCGGATCGCCGCCGTGGAGCCGCAGATCCACGCCTTCCTCTACGTCGATGGTGACCGTGCCCTGGCCGCCGCCGCCGCCGTGGATGCTCGCATCGCCGCCGGCGAGCGGCTCGGGCCGCTGGCCGGCGTCCCGCTCGGCCTGAAGGACGTGCTGACCCAGACCGGCGCGCCCACCACGGCCGGTTCCAAGATCCTGGAAGGCTGGCATCCGCCGTACAACGCCACGGTGACCCAGCGGCTGCTCGATGCCGGCATCGTCATCCTCGGCAAGACCAACATGGACGAGTTCGCGATGGGCTCCTCGACCGAGAACTCCGCGTACGGACCGACCCACAACCCGTGGGACACCGACCGGATCCCGGGCGGCTCCGGTGGCGGCTCGGCGGCGGCACTGGCCGCCTTCGAGGCCCCGCTGGCCATCGGCACCGACACCGGCGGATCCATCCGGCAGCCCGCCGCGGTCACCGGCACCGTCGGGGTGAAGCCCACCTACGGCGGCACCTCGCGCTACGGCGTGGTGGCCCTGGCCTCCAGCCTGGACACCCCAGGGCCGTGCGCCCGCACCGTGCTGGACGCGGCCCTGCTGCACGCGGTCATCGCCGGTCACGACCCGATGGACTCGACCTCGATCGACGCTCCGGTGCCCGACGTGGTCGCGGCGGCTCGGTCCGGTGACATCCGCGGACTGAGGATCGGCGTGGTGACCGAGCTCGGCGGCGCGGGCTACGCGACCGGCGTCGCCCAGCGCTTCTCCGAGGCCGTCGAGACCCTGGCTTCGTCGGGCGCGGAGATCGTCGAGGTCTCCTGCCCGCACTTCGCCTACGCGCTGCCGGCCTACTACCTGGTCATGCCCAGCGAGGCCTCCTCCAACCTGGCCAAGTTCGACGCCATGCGGTTCGGACTCCGGGTCGGCGACGAGGGAGTGCTGAGCGCCGAGCAGGTGATGGGCGTGACCCGCGAGGCAGGCTTCGGCGCTGAAGCCAAACGCCGGATCATGCTGGGCACGTACGCCCTGTCCAGCGGCTACTACGACGCGTACTACGGCCAGGCGCAGAAGGTGCGGACCCTGATCACCCGAGACTTCGACGCCGCCTTCGCGCAGGTCGACGTGCTGGTCTCGCCGACCACCCCGAGCACGGCGTTCAGGATCGGCGAGCGTGTCGATGATCCGCTGGCGATGTACCGAGCCGACCTCTGCACCATCCCCAGCAACCTGGCCGGCAACGCGAGCGCCTCGTTCCCCGTCGGTCTGGCCCCCGAGGACGGACTGCCCGTCGGGCTGCAGGTGATGGCCCCGCCGCTGCGCGACGACCGGCTCTACCTGGTGGGCGCAGCCCTGGAACGTGCCCTGCAGAGCCAGTGGGGCGGCTCGCTGCTCGAACAGATCCCCGACCTGGAGATGGCCCGATGACCACCACACCGCACCCCCAGGACGGCCCCGAGGCGGTGCTGTCCTACGACGAGGCGCTGGCGAGCTTCGACCCGGTGATGGGACTCGAGGTACACGTCGAGCTCAACACCGCGTCCAAGATGTTCTGCGGTTGCGCCACCGACTTCGGCGCCTCGGCCAACACCCAGACGTGTCCGGTGTGTCTCGGTCTCCCCGGGTCCCTGCCGGTGGTCAACGCGAAGGCGATCGAGTCGGCCATCCGGATCGGTCTGGCGCTGAACTGCTCGATCGCCGAGTGGTGCCGGTTCGCCCGCAAGAACTACTTCTACCCCGACCAGCCGAAGAACTACCAGATCTCCCAGTACGACGAGCCGATCGCCTACGACGGCTGGACCGAGGTGGAGGTGGACGGGCAGACCTACCGGATCGAGATCGAGCGGGCCCACATGGAGGAGGACACGGGCAAGTCGCTGCACGTCGGCGGGGCCACAGGTCGCATCCACGGGGCGAGCCACTCGCTGCTGGACTACAACCGTTCCGGCGTACCGCTGATCGAGATCGTCACCAAGCCGATCCAGGGGGCGGGTGCCAAGGCACCGCAGGTGGCCAGGGCGTACGTGTCGATGCTGCGCGACCTGCTCCGCGGGCTCGGCGTCTCCGACGTCCGGATGGAACAGGGCTCGCTGCGCTGTGACGCCAACATCTCGCTGCGCCCGAACGGCCAGCAGGAGTTCGGCACCCGGACCGAGACCAAGAACGTCAACTCACTGCGCAGCGTCGAGCGAGCGATCCACTTCGAGATCACCCGTCAGGCGGCTGTGCTGACCTCGGGCGCTCGGGTGAAGCAGGAGACCCGGCACTGGCAGGAGGACAGCGGCACCACCACGTCCGGTCGGAGCAAGGAGCAGGCCGAGGAGTACCGCTACTTCCCCGACCCCGACCTGGTCCCGGTCGCGCCGAGCCGCGCGTGGGTCGAGGAGCTGCGCGCCGCTTTGCCCGAGCCGCCGGCCGTGCGGATGAAGCGTGTGGTCGAGGCCTGGGGCTTCACCGAGCTGGAGATGCGGGACGTCACCAGCGCCGGGGCCGTGAACGCGATCGAGGCCACGGTGGCCGCCGGCGCGTCACCGCAGTCGGCCCGGAAGTGGTGGTTGACCGAGCTGTCCCGACGGGCCAACGAGCTGGGCGTGGACCTGGAGGACACCGGAGTCACCCCGGCGCAGGTGGCCGAGATCCAGGCGCTCGTCGAGGCCGGCACCATCAACGACAAGCTGGCCCGCCAGGTCTTCGACGGGGTGATCGACGGCGAAGGCAGCCCTGCCGAGGTGGTGGCGTCGCGCGGCCTGGCCGTGGTGTCCGACGAAGGTGCCCTCGGGGCCGCGGTCGACTCCGCCATCGCGGCCAACCCGGGCGTGGCCGAGAAGATCCGCGGCGGCAAGGCCCAGGCGGCCGGCGCCCTGATCGGTGCCGTGATGAAGGAGCTGGGCGGCAAGGCCGACGCCGGCCGGGTGCGTGAGCTGATCCTGGAGAAGCTGTCGTGACCGAGCCCGTCGACGTCGGGCGCACTGTCGCACCGGACCCCAGCTGGTGGCGGCAGGCGGTGGTCTACCAGATCTACCCGCGCAGCTTCTTCGACGCCGACGACGACTCACTCGGTGACCTGGTCGGCATCACCCGGCAGGCGAGCTACCTCGCGGACCTGGGCGTCGACGCCGTATGGCTGAGTCCGTTCTACCCCTCGGCGCTGGCCGACGGCGGCTACGACGTCGCCGACTACCGCGAGGTCGACCCCAAGCTCGGCACCCTGGAGGACTTCGACGCGATGCGCGCTGCGCTGACCGAGGTGGGACTCAAGCTGATCGTGGACATCGTGCCCAACCACTCCTCGGACCTGCACCCGTGGTTCCAGGAGGCCCTGTCCTGTGCCAAGGGCTCGCCGGCGCGGAACCGGTACATCTTCCGGGAAGGCCGCGGTGAACACGGCGAGCTGCCACCGTCGAGCTGGAAGTCCAACTTCGGCGGCAGCGCCTGGGAGCGCATCCCTGACGGCAGCTGGTATCTCCACCTCTTCGCCCGGGAGCAACCGGACTTCAACTGGGACAACCCCGAGATCGCCGAGGACTTCCTGACGACGTTGCGATTCTGGTCCGACCGTGGCGTGGACGGCTTCCGGGTCGACGTGGCCAACCTGCTCAAGAAGGACCTGTCCGAGCCGCTGCGTGAGTCGAGCTTCGACGAGTCCGCCGACAAGGAGTGGCCCGGCGACGGCACCGACCCGCTGCAGGACCGTGACGACGTGCACGAGGTCTACCGTGAGTGGCGCAAGGTGTTCGACTCCTACGATCCACCCCGCGCGGCCGTCGCCGAGGCCTGGGTGGCGCCGTCCCGCCGGGCGGCCTACGCGAGCCCCGACGAGCTCGGCCAGGCGTTCAACTTAGATCTGCTGATGGCCGGCTGGGACGTGGCACAGTTCCGCCGCATCATCGAGGTCAACCTGGCGGAGGCTGAGAGGTCGGGGGGCTCGTCGACCTGGGTCTTCTCCAACCATGACGTCATCCGACACCCCAGCCGGTACGCGTTGCCCGCCGGCGTCGACCCCAACGCGTGGCTGAGCAGCAACGGGGCCGAGCCGCCGGAGGACCGACCGACCGGTCTGCGACGGGCCAGGGCCGCGACCATGATGATGCTGGCGCTGCCGGGCTCGGCCTATCTCTACCAGGGCGAGGAGCTCGGCCTGTTCGAGGTCGCCGACCTGCCCGCCGAGGTGCTGCAGGACCCCGTCTGGGAGCGCACGGGACACGAGATCAAGGGCCGGGACGGCTGTCGAGTGCCGCTGCCGTGGACGCCGGACCGTCCGGCCTTCGGGTTCTCACAGACCGGTGCGCACCTGCCGCAGCCGGAATGGTTCGGCGAGCTGGCCGTGTCGCTCCAGGACGGCGACCCGACCTCCACCCTGGAGCTGTACCGTCGGGCCCTTCGGGTCAGGAGCGCCCGGCAGACGGCCGAGCAGCTGAGCTGGCTCGAGGGACCGTCTGACTCCTGCCTGTACTTCAGCCGCCCCGGCGGTTGGCGATGTCTCACCAACTTCGGCACCCGGTCCGTGAGCTTGCCGGCGGGGGAGATCCTGCTCAGCAGCGGTCCGGTCGACCACGAGGAGCTGCCGGGCGAGACCACCGTGTGGTTGGCCGCCATGACCTAGGGCCAGGACCGCCACGCCGCACATCGGTGCGGGCGGCTCAGACCTGACTCAGCGGTTGACCGAACCCCGGTTGGGGCCACGGCCGACGACGATCAGCAGCACCCCGACGATGGCCAGGATCGCCCCGATCACGAACCACTTCGAGTCGCCGGTCATCGTCGAGCCGCCGATCAGGCCGATGCCCTGTCCGACCCAGAGCAGGCCGATCAGGATGGCGAGGATGCCGACCACGGTCAGCACCACTTTCTTCGTGCGTCCAGTCTTCATGATGCTCCGTCTGTGGGTGCTGCGCGATGGTGCGGAAAGGGGTGGTCCATGGCCGGGGGATTGCCGTTCAGCGGGTGACCCGGAGGACCCGGTCGTCGCCGGGCTTCGGGTCGGCCCGGCCGTCGGTGTTCGAGGCCGTCAGCAGCAGGCTCTCGCCGTCGTTGGCCACGGTCACCGAGCGGAGCCGTCCGTAGTCGTCGGTGAAGTGTGCCTTGGGCTCACCGACGTCGGTCCCGTGCACCGGGATCTCCCACAGGCGTTTGCCCTGCAGGGCGGCCATCCAGAGCTCCCCCTGCCAGTAGGCCAACCCCGACGGTGAGGCCTCCGAGGTCTTCCAGACCAGCTTGGGGTTGGTCAGGCCGTCGATCTTGGCCGAGCCCTCGGCGGTGGGCCAGCCGTAGTTGTCGCCCTTGGTGATCAGGTTGAGCTCGTCCCAGGTCCGGTCTCCGAACTCGCTGGCCCACAGTCGGCCCTGGTTGTCGAACGCCAAACCCTGCACGTTGCGGTGGCCATAGCTGTAGACCTCGTTGCCGAACGGGTTGCCGGGGGCCGGCTTCCCGTCCAGTCTCAGCTTCAAGATCTTGCCGCCCAGGGACCTCTTGTCCTGGGCCAACGGCGCGTCGCCGGTCTCGCCCGTCCCGACGTAGAGGTAGCCGTCCGGCCCGATCACCAACCGCCCACCGTTGTGCCGGCTCCCCTTCGGGATGCCGGTCAGGATGGTCTTCGGGTCACCGAGCTTCGAGCCGTCCCAGCTCATGGACACGATCCGGTTGTCGTCGGCCGCCGTGAAGTAGCCGAAGACCGTCTTCTGGTCAGGGGTGATGGCCAACCCCAGCAGGCCGCCCTCGCCGCCGGGGCGGACCGCCGACAGCTCGGTCACCTCGGTGGTCCGGTGGCCCTGGATGCGCAGGATCTTTCCGGTGTCGCGTTCGCTGACCAGGGTGGACCCGTCCTTCAACGAGGCCAGCCCCCACGGGGTGTCCAGACCCAACACCTCGTCGACGGCCCTGACCGGGCCGGGCCCGGCCGACGTCTCCGAGGTGCTCGGGGTGGCCGGCGCTGAGGGGCTGGTGGAGGGCGAGGGCGAAGCGCTGGTCGACGACGGTGACACCGCCGTCGTCGGCGCGACGGTCCGGGTCTCGACGTTGGGCACGGTGGACGGGTTGCTGCAGGCAGACACCGCGAGGAGCGTCAGAACGCTCAGGCCCCGGCTCACCCGCGAGGAGGAGGGGCGTGGTGGCATGGTCACAGTCTTCCCCGATGACACAAGCTGGGACATGAGCTCGGACCGGAGCAGCACGTCAGCCTCACATATGAAGGTCAGCGTTCAGCACCACCTCGATGGACTCCGGTTCCCCGACCAGGCGCACATCCGCCGAATCCGTCCGGCCGTGGGCGAACAGCAACAGCTCGCTCGGCCGACCGACCACGGTGACGATCGGGGCGCCGCTGACCGCACGGATCGTGTCCGGCTCGCCCCCCGCGTCCCCGCGCTCACGCTCCAGCACCACACCGACGGGGACGTGGCGGAAGAAGGCGCGACCGAGCAGCTTGAGCCGCCGCCACATCCAGTCCTCCACCTCGAGGTCCAGCCGACGCGGGGCCAGCGCGGACTCGCCGGCCCGGCGCACATCCTCGTGATGCACGAAGAACTCGGTGGTGTTGGCGGGCTCGTCGACGCCGGGGACGGCGAACACCGAGAACCGGGCCGGCCCGCCGCGGATACGCCCCACCAGCTCGGTGAACTCCCAGCGCTGTCGGGTGTCGGCCATCCGCCGGTCCAGCAGGCCCGACAGCGGCTTGGCCAGCATTCCCGTGACCCCGACCGGGTCCGTCTCCCGGATCCAGAGATGGGCTGCCAGGTCGTGAGCGTCCCAGCCGTTGCAGAGGGTCGGCGCGTCCGGGCCCACGGTCTCGAAGAGGTCGCAGAGCTCTACCCGCTCTGACTTGGCAAACGTCACGAGGAGTCATGCTAGCCGCTGCGAAGTGGATCACCTTCTGAGCCGTTCCGAGCCGAAGTCCGCCGAGGATGAACAATGGGGAGGTGAATTCCTCCGTTGCACCCGCGGCCGGTCCCGACCACCGACCCGGTGCCGAGCTCGATCCCGAGATCGCCGCACTGCTCAAACGCGACGCCGCCGGCCTGGTGCCCGCCGTCGTGCAGGAGCAGTCGACGGGTGACGTGCTGATGGTGGGATGGATGGACGACACCGCCCTGCACCGGACCCTGACCACCGGTCGATCCACGTTCTACTCCCGCAGCCGCGGCGAGTACTGGGTCAAGGGTGAGTCCAGTGGTCACCGGCAGTGGGTGCGCGAGGTGCGGCTGGACTGCGACGGCGACACCTTGTTGGTCCAGGTCGTGCAGGAGGGACCGGCCTGCCACACGGGAGATCGGACCTGCTTCGACGCCCGGTTGCTGCCGACGGTCGTGCTGCCCGCACCGGCGAGCCGATGATCACGCCCACCCTGGAGGATTTCCGCTCCCAGGCCGTCGACCGACGCGTCATCCCCGTCTACCGGCGCCTGCTGGCCGACACCGAGACTGCGGTCGGCCTCTACCTCAAGCTGAGTGAGAGCCTGCCCAACACCTATCTGTTGGAGTCCGCCGAGCAGGGCGTCTGGTCGCGTTACTCCTTCATCGGCGTCCGGGCGTCGGCCGTGCTGACCGAGAGCGACGGGGTGGCGCAGTGGTCGGGCCGCGCGCCGGATGGTCTGCCCAGCGGGGGCGACCCGCTCGCCGCACTGCAGGAGACGCTGCGACTGCTGCACACCCCCCGCGACGAGAGCCTGCCGCCGTTCACCTCGGGGCTGGTCGGCTATCTCGGCTACGACACCGTGCGCCGGGTCGAACGGCTACCCGACTCCAACCCCAAGGACCTCAAGATCCCCGAGCTGTCCTTCCTGCTCGCCTCCGACCTGGCTGTGCTGGACCAGCACAACGGCGAGGTGTGGCTGGTCGCCAACGCGATCAACTTCGACGGCACCGACGACCGGGTCGACGAGGCCTACGCCGACGCCGTGGCCCGGGTGGACGTGATGACCGAAGCGCTGGCGCAGCCGACCCCCTCCTCGGTGGTCTCGGTGCTCGCCGACGAGGCCCTGCCGGTGCGCCGTCAGCGCAGCCCGGAGGAGTTCCAGAGCTCCGTCTCGGCGGCGGTGGAGAAGATCAAGGCCGGGGAGGCCTTCCAGATCGTGGTCAGCCAGCGGTTCGAGGTGGACACCACGGCCGACGCCCTCGACATCTACCGGGTCCTGCGGCTGACCAACCCCAGCCCGTACATGTATCTGCTGCGGATGGACGGCTTCGACATCGTCGGCTCCAGCCCGGAGGCTCTGGTCACCGTCAAGGGCAGCACGGCGATCACCCACCCGATCGCCGGCTCCAAGCCTCGCGGCGCCACCCCGGCCGAGGACATCGCCCTCGAGACCGAGCTCTTCAACGACCCTAAGGAGCGCGCTGAGCACGTGATGCTGGTCGATCTGGGCCGCAACGACCTGGGCCGGGTGTGCCGGCCGGGGACGGTCGAGGTGGTCGAGTTCATGGACATCCGCCGCTACAGCCACATCATGCATCTGGAGTCGACGGTGACCGGCACCGTGGCCGACGGCATCACGGCACTGGACGTGGTCTTGGCCACCTTCCCGGCCGGGACCCTGTCCGGGGCCCCCAAGGTGCGGGCCATGGAGATCATCGACGAGCTGGAGGTGTCGCGACGGGGCCTGTACGGCGGCGTGGTCGGTTATCTGGACTTCGCGGGGGACGCCGACGCGGCGATCGCGATCCGCACCGCCCTGATCTACGACGGCGTGGCCTACATCCAGGCCGGCGGTGGCATCGTCGCGGACTCGCATCCGCCGACCGAGGACCAGGAGTCCCAGAACAAGGCGGCCGCCGTCGTCCGGGCCATCTCCACCGCCCAGTCGTTCACGCCGGTTCGATCCGCCGTGGACCCAGCCGTTGACTGAGCCGACCCGTGAGCCGCCGGGTCGCGTCCCGGACGGCGCCCGCGCGAGCGCTTTGGCTCGGTCGCGGTCGCTGACCTTCGTCACCCTGCTGGCGGGCGGCCTCCTCGGCGTGGTCGCCTCCGCACAGCCGTGGTGGCGGGCGGCCGGAGCGGGGACGCGCGTCGCCTTCAAGGGTACGGAGGCGACGGGCGGACTGAGCCAGGCGCTGGCCGTCGTGGTACTGGCCGGCGCCTTGTTGGTGCTGGTGCTCAGGGTCCGCGGACGCCGGGTGGTCGCCGGTCTGCTCGCCGTGGTTGCCGCTGGTGTGGTCCTGGTGGGCGCGCTGCGCCTGCGGCCGACGGCCGATGCCGTTCGGACCAAGGTTCGTGAGGTCAGCCTGATCGACCAGTACGCGCTCAGCTCGACAGCCTGGCCCTACGTCTACGCCCTGGCCGGGCTGGGGATGCTGCTGGGAGCGGTGCTGCTGTGGCTCGGCGCGCCGCAGTGGACCGTGCGCCCCGATCGCTTCGACCGGATCGGCACCGAGGTCGGCGTCAGCGCGGAAAACGATCCGGCCGGGGTCTGGACGGCGCTGGACGCCGGTTTCGACCCCACTGCGGACCCGTCGGACGCCGACACGCCCAGCCGGCTGGACCCCGATGTGCGCATCGAGGGCACAGGAGACACAATGGAGCCCATCGATCCGTCGGGGCCGTCAACACCAACGGGCCGATCGTCCCAGCTGCCGGAATGAGGAGACGCATGGCCGAGGTCCAGGAGTCGTCGTCGAAGGCCACCAGCTCGTCGTCCACGGCTCACGCCCAGAGTCGTGAAGGGCACGGCGGCAAGCACGTGCACCACGGCCGGACGCCTGCGGCCTGGGCCGGGGTGAGCATCGCCCTGGTCGGCTTCCTGCTCGGCGGGTTCGCCATCGTCGACAACCAGAACTGGGTCCTGTTCTGGATCGGTGCTGCTCTCTGTGTCATCGCCCTGGTCGTCGCGGGCGTGATGCAGAAGCTCGGCTACGGGGCTGACTGAGCATGGTGACCTGACCGGTGAACGCACTTGACGACATCGTCGCCGGGGTTCGCGAGGACCTCGCGGCCCGCCAGGCTGAGGTCAGCCTGGACCGGCTGAAGGAGCGGGTCCAGCAGGTCGACTCGGCCATCGACCCGATGCCCATCTTTCGGGGCCCGGGCGTTTCGGTGATCGCCGAGGTGAAGCGGTCGAGCCCGAGCAAGGGCGCGCTGGCCGACATCTCCGACCCAGCCGCGCTGGCCGCGGACTACGAGTCGGGTGGGGCCGCAGCCATCTCCGTGCTGACCGAGGGCCGACGTTTCGGCGGGTCGTTGGACGACCTGGTACGCGTCCGGCGAGCCGTCAACGTACCGGTGCTCCGCAAGGACTTCATCGTCACCGCCTACCAACTCTTCGAGACTCGAGCGGCCGGCGCTGACATGGCCCTGCTGATCGTGGCCGCGCTGACCGACGACGAGCTGGTGTGCCTGATCGAACGCGCCCAGTCCATCGGCCTGACGCCGCTGGTCGAGGTGAACACCTCCGACGAGGTCAGCCGGGCCGTCGGGGCCGGCGCCCGGATCATCGGGGTCAACGCCCGCAACCTGAAGAACCTCGAGGTCGACCGGACCACGTTCGCCCGGCTGGCTCCTGAGATTCCCCCCGGCATCGTCCGGATCGCGGCGTCCGGGGTACGCGGCCCGCACGACGTGATCGAGCTGGCCAGAGCCGGGGCCGACGTGGTGCTGGTCGGTGAGGCCCTGGTGACGGGTCGCGACCCCCGCAGCGGGGTGGCCGACCTGGTCGCGGCGGGTGCTCACCCGGCGCTGCACCGGTCCTAGCTGCCGGTGCCGAAGCCGCCGCAGCGCGTATCGGGGGCGAACCCGGTGGCAGTGGTAGCAAGGTTTGTGAGGCTGAGCACCGTGGCCCCTGCGCCACGCGGCGTTGCGCATACGCTGCTAGATGACGGCCGATCCGCCGTTGTCTCGACCAGTAAAGGAACTTCACCGTGTCCACGTCGTCACGCAGCGCAGCCCGCCCCTTCCCGCGGAGCGCGACTGACGTCGCTCCGCTGCAGGAGCAAGACGAGGTAGCGCAGATCGCCGACCAGCTGCCCGAGGCCGGCGCCGGCACGTCAGCGGAGCCCGCTGGGTCGAGCGAACCAGCCGTCGTCGCGGCGCCATCGCTGCCCGACGCGGCCGGCCACTTCGACCAGTTCGGCGGCAAGTTCGTGCCGGAGGCGTTGTATGCCGCCCTCCAGCAGCTGGAGGAGTCCTTCACCAGCGCCTTGGCTGATCCACAGTTCCAGGCGGAGCTGGCCTCCCTGTTGGCCGACTACACGGGCCGACCCAGCCCGATCACCGAGGTCAAGCGGTTCGGGGCCCAGGCACATCCCGTCTCGGGAGCACGGGCGACCATCCTGCTCAAGCGGGAGGACCTCAACCACACCGGCTCGCACAAGATCAACAATGTGCTCGGTCAGGCGCTGCTGGCGCGCAAGATGGGCAAGACCCGGGTGATCGCCGAGACCGGGGCCGGTCAGCACGGGGTGGCCACCGCCACGGCGGCCGCGTTGTTCGGGCTGGAGTGCACTGTGTACATGGGCAAGGTGGACACCGAGCGTCAGGCGCTCAACGTGGCCCGGATGCGGCTGCTGGGGGCCGAGGTGATCGCGGTCGAGTCCGGCACCCAGACCCTCAAGGACGCCATGAACGACGCGATGCGCGACTGGGTCGCGTCGGTCGAGACCACCCACTACCTGATCGGTACCGTCGCCGGCCCACACCCGTTCCCGATGGTGGTCCGCGAGTTCCAGCGGATCATCAGCACCGAGGCCCGGGCGCAGATGCTGCAGCGTTACGGCCGGCTGCCCGACGCGGTGGCGGCCTGTGTCGGCGGTGGCTCCAACGCGCTCGGCATCTTCGCCGACTTCATCCCCGACGCCGACGTCGCTCTGTACGGGTTCGAGGCGGGCGGTGACGGGATGGAGACCGGCCGGCACGCCGCCACCATCTCGTCAGGAGAGGTCGGGGTCCTGCACGGGATGCGCACCTACGTACTGCAGACCGAGGACGGCCAGACGCGCGACTCGCACTCCATCTCCGCCGGGCTCGACTACCCCGGCGTGGGGCCCGAGCACTCCTGGCTCGCCTACACCGGGCGCGCGCACTACGAGCCGATCACCGACGCCGAGGCGATGGACGCGTTCGCGCTGCTGTCGCGGACCGAGGGCATCGTGCCCGCCATCGAGTCGGCGCACGCGCTGGCCGGGGCGCTCAAGCTGGCCAACCGACTGGAGCCGCGCGCCGACGGTCAACCCAACCTGATCCTGGTCAACCTGTCAGGGCGAGGGGACAAGGACGTCGACACCGCGATCGCCTGGTTCGACCTGGACACCACGGGCAAGGCCTCGGAGTCGTCCAGCGACTCCACCGACGGCCATCCCGGTCTGCAGCACAGCAGCACCGACGACCAAGCCGCCGCCCGGCTGCGGGACCAGAGCGACGGGTCGACGTCGTGAGCTTCGACCCCGGCCACAGCGGCCGCCTCCTGCAGCAGGTCCGCGACTCAGGCCGCGGAGCCCTGGTCGACTACCTCCCGGTCGGCTACCCGGACGTCAAGACCTCGCTGGCCGCCCTCCGCGCTCTGGGCGGCGACGGCGACTCACCCGGGGTGGACCTGGTCGAGGTCGGCATGCCTTACAGCGATCCGGTGATGGACGGGGTCACCGTGCAGCGCGCCGGCACCCGGGCGCTCGAGCGCGGGGTGCGGACGCGCGACATCTTCGCCGGCGTCGAAGCCGTCACCTCCGCCGGCACGGCGGCCGTGGTGATGATCTACTGGAACCTGGTCGAGCACTACGGCGTGGACGCGTTCGCCCGGGACCTGGCTGCGGCCGGCGGATCGGGCCTCATCACCCCCGACCTGACCCCCGATGAGGCGGATACCTGGATCGCGGCGTCACAGACGCACGGGCTGGACCGCATCTTCCTGGTCTCCCCGTCGTCGACGGACCATCGGCTGGCCAGCACCGTGGCCGCCTGTCGCGGCTGGGTCTACGCCACCTCAGTGATGGGGGTGACCGGAGCCCGGACGAGCACGTCGTCGGCCGCTCCTGAGCTGGTGCGGCGGATCCGAGCCGGCGACCCGGAAGCCATGGTCGGTGTCGGCCTCGGCGTCTCCAACGGTGCGCAGGCCGCCGAGGTCGCGCAGTTCGCCGATGCCGTCATCGTGGGTTCGGCCTTGGTCAGCACGCTGTTGGCTGCCGACGACGCCGGCACGCCCGAGGACCTGACGGGTCTGCGTGCCCTGGTCGCCGATCTCGCTGACGGCGTCCGGTCGCACCGTACGGGAACTTCTCAGGGGCCGCCGCGGTTAGTCGGACTGTGAGCAACAGGGCAGCGTCGGCGGCGGTTCGGCTCGTCGTCGGTCTGCTGCTCGTCTGGACGGTTGGCTGCACCGCCGTCACCCCCGAGCACGCAACAACGCCGGTCGACGAGGACCCGGTCGGCTTCCACGGCGGCACCTCCCTCCCGGACCCGTACCGGATGCCCGACCGGACCCTGACCGACACCTCGGGCAACGCCTACAACCTGACCACGTCACCCTCGAAGCCCGTCACCTTGATGTTCTTCGGTTACAGCCACTGCCCGGACGTCTGTGTCACAGTGCTCTCCGACGTGGCGACGGCCCTCTCCCGGATGCCCGACGCGTCCCGAGACCAGATCCAGCTGCTGTTCGTCACCACCGACCCGGCCCGGGACACGCCTCGGACGATCCGGCGCTACCTCGACAACTTCGATCCCGACTTCATCGGGTTGACCGGCGACCTGTCCACCATCATGGCGGTGGCCGGTGGGGTCGGGGTCGACATCCAGGGGATGAAGAAGCTGCCCGGCGGTGGGTACGAGGTGGGCCACTCCACCCAGGTGATCGGGTTCGACAAGGAGCACCGCGGGGGCGTGCTGTGGACGCCGTCCACGCCGATCGGCGACCTGACCGCTGACTTCGAGCTGCTGGTGGCCAGACAGCGTTGACGCGGGACCCACGACAGTGCAGCCGGCCCGAACGCTGCAGCCAGCCCGAGTGAAGAGAGGAAGATGAGTCCGAAATCCAGGGGTCGCAGCCGTCCGACCGGCTCGACCGGTCGCCCGGTGTCGCGTCCCGCCTCACCCACGACCCGTCCAGCCCACCGGGGAGCCCGGGACGCTGGAGCGTCCGCTCGGGCCCGGCTCACGGCCGAGCGTGAACGGGAGGCGGGCCGCCGGCGCCGACTCCTCATCGTGGTCGTCCCGCTGGCCGTGGTCCTGGTGGCCGTCGGCGTCCTGGTCGTGGTGCGGCTGACCGGGCTCGGAGCAGCGAAGTCGGGGCCGGCGGCCGTGGCCGGCGACACCGCTGTCATCTCGAAGGTGACGACAGTCCCGGCCGCCGTGCTGGATCAGGTCGGGGTCGGGTCGGCGACACCGCCCCCCAAGGCGATCGAGGCCCCGGCCCTGGTGGGCGACGCCTTGCCCCGAGTGCTCTACGCCGGCGCCGAGTACTGCCCGTACTGCGCCGCGGAACGGTGGTCGATGGTGGTGGCGCTGTCCCGCTTCGGCACCTTCGGTGGACTCGGCCAGACGGCGTCCTCGGCGAGCGACGTGTTTCCCAGCACCCCGACGCTGTCGTTCCACGGATCGACCTTCACCAGCTCGACGATCGCCTTCACCGGAGTGGAGCTGCAGAGCAACGAGGTGGTCGGCGGTCAGTACGCGCCCCTGGACTCCCTCTCCGCGGCCGACCAACAGGTCTTCTCGACCTACAACAGTCCGCCCTACGTCGACAGCGCCGGCTCGATTCCCTTCGTCGACATCGGCGGCAGGTACGTCATCTCCGGAGCTTCCTTCAGCCCGCAGGTGCTGAAGGGCAAGACCCATCAGCAGATCGCGGACGCACTGTCGGACCCCGGCTCCGATATCGCGCAGGGCGTGGACGGTGCCGCGAACCTCATCACGGCCGCCATCTGTGCCAGCACCAAGAGCGCGCCGAGCACCGTCTGCAGCACGCCGGGCGTGCAGGCTGCGGCTCAGCAGCTCGGCTGAGGCGGCGTACCCGTGACCACCACACGTCGCCGGCCACGCGTCGATGCATCCCTGGTCGCGGCAGGGCTCGGCCTGGCCATCTCGGTCTATCTCACCGTCGAGCACTTCAGCGGGTCGGCGACCCTGGCCTGCCCGGAAGGCGACACGATCAACTGCGCCAAGGTCACCTCCAGCCCGTGGTCGGAGCTGGTGGGCGTACCGGTCGCTGTGCTGGGTCTGGCTTACTTCCTGGTCATGACGGCCCTCGTCACCCCGCCGGCCTGGCGACGCAGGGCCCTCGACCCCGTCCGGATCATCGGTGCCGCGGGCGGTGTCGCCATGGTGCTGTACCTGGTCTGGATCGAGCTCTTCAAGGTCGGTGCGATCTGCCTGTGGTGCACGGGCGTGCACGCCGTCACCGTCATCCTGCTGGGCACCGTGCTGTGGCGGTCGGGCAGCTCCGACGCCGACTGACGACCCGGCCGGCCCCCGGTCGGCCAGTCCCGGTTGGCGTCACGCGCCACCACCTGAAACCCTGAGGACCATGATCGATCGAGGAGTCACCGAGCTGAGCGCCAGGCAGGCCCACACGTGATCGGCGACCGGACCGCCGTAGTCCTCTCCATCCCCAGCCCGAGCCAGGGGGTCTGGGAGGTCTTCGGGTTCCCGCTGCGGGCCTACGCCCTGTGCATCATCGCGGGTATCGCGGTGGCCATGGTCATCTCCAACCGACGCTGGCGGGCCCGCGGCGGCACGGCGGACAGCCTGGAGACCGTGGTGGTGGTGGCCATCCCGTTCGGCATCGTGGGCGCCCGGCTCTACCACGTGATCACCGACTACGAGCTCTACTTCGGACCCGGCAGGAACCCCGTCGACGCACTCAAGATCTGGAACGGCGGGCTGGGTATCTGGGGCGCGGTCGCGCTCGGGGCGGTCGGGGCCTACCTGGTGGCCCGCCGACGCCGCATCCGATTCCCGGCTCTGCTGGACGCGCTCGCTCCCGGTCTGGTGATCGCGCAGGCCATCGGACGGCTCGGCAACTGGTTCAACCAGGAGCTGTTCGGGCGCCCCACCACGCTGGCCTGGGGGCTGGAGATCGCGCCGGCTTTCCGGCCGGCGGGCTATGAGCAGTACGCGACCTTCCACCCGACCTTCCTCTACGAACTGGTCTGGAACCTCGGCGTGGCGGCGGTGCTGATCTGGGCCGACCGTCGTTTCCGGCTCGGCCACGGCAAGGTCTTCGCCCTCTACGTCGTGCTCTACACCGCGGGCCGGTTCTGGATCGAGGCGCTGCGGATCGACCAGGTCAACGAGATCGGCGGCTTCCGGCTCAACAACTACACGGCCGCGGTCGGTTTCGTCGTCGCGCTGGCCTGGCTGCTCTGGCTGCTCAAGAACCGGCCGGGTCGCGAAGCGGTGGTGGAAGGCGACCGGATCGCCGAAGCCCAGCCGGAGGTGGATGAGCCACAGCCCGTACTGGATGAGACCCAGCCCGCGGTGGATGAAGCCCGACCTGACGTCGACGCCGCCCACTCTGAGGTCGACGAAGCCCCGGATCGAACCGGCTCGAGCTAGCGACCAACAGCTGGCGAGATCGTGCTCAGACCTCGTGGTGGAGTGCGTTAATCTTGGCTTCCTCACCAAGGGCCAATGTCGTCTCCGGTGCGCCGATGCCGCTTCGTGCAGCACACCCGGTGGCTAGATGTACCGAGTCTTTCCTACCGGCTTCGACGACGGGAGTTCCACCTCATGACAGTTGTGCCCCCCGCAGGTCAGGGTCCGTCCACGGTCGCTTCCGGAGCCGGGCTCGCTGATCGAGCCGTCGCGTCGCAGGGCGCACCCGCGCAGGGCCTCTACGACCCGGCGTTCGAGCACGATGCGTGCGGCGTGGCCTTCGTCGCCACGCTGACCGGCGTGCCGGCCCACTCCATCATCGAGCAGGGCCTCGAGGCGCTGCACAACCTCGACCACCGGGGCGCCACCGGCATCGACGTCCGCACCGGTGACGGCGCCGGCATCCTGTTGCAGGTGCCCGACGCGTTCCTGCGGGCGAACGTCGGGTTCGACCTGCCGCGGCTCGGTTCGTACGCGGTCGGCAACGCCTTCCTGCCCACCGACCCGGACGCTGCCGCGAAGGCGAAGACCACCATCGAGGAGATCGCCGCGGAGGAGCACCTGAACGTGCTCGGCTGGCGTGTCGTGCCTACCCCGAGCGACTCGCTCAGCGACTCGTCCCGGGCCAACATGCCCCGCTTCGAGCAGCTGTTCGTGAGCGCCAAGGGCAGCCCGGTGATGGGCCTGGCGCTGGAGCGGCTCGCGTACTGCCTGCGCCGCCGAGCCCAGCACGAGACCGGGGTCTTCTTCTCCTCGCTGTCGTGTCGCACGCTCGTCTACAAGGGCATGCTGACCACCGCGCAGCTGGAGCTGGTCTTCCCCGAGCTGCACGACGAGCTGATGGCCAGCGCCCTGGTCGTGGTGCACTCCCGCTTCTCCACCAACACGTTCCCGGCGTGGGAGCTGGCGCACCCGTACCGGATGATCGCCCACAACGGCGAGATCAACACCGTCAAGGGCAACCGCAACTGGATGCGGGCCCGCGAGGCTATGCTGGCCAGCGACGTGATCCCCGGAGACTTCGAGCGGCTGTTCCCGATCTGCACGCCAGGTGCGTCGGACTCGGCCTCCTTCGACGAGGTGGTGGAGCTGCTGCACCTGGGTGGCCGCTCGCTGCCGCACGCGATGCTGATGATGATCCCGGAGGCGTGGGAGAACAACGCCACCATGGACCCCAAGCTCCGAGACTTCTACGGCTTCCACTCCTGCCTGATGGAGCCGTGGGACGGACCCGCCGCCGTGGTGTTCACCGACGGCACCCAGATCGGTGCCGTGCTCGACCGGAACGGTCTGCGTCCCGGCCGCTTCTGGGTGACCGACGACGGGCTCGTCGTGCTGGCCTCGGAGTCGGGCGTGCTCGACATCCCGGCCGACAAGATCGTCTCCAAGGGGCGGCTGCAGCCCGGCAAGATGTTTCTCGCGGACCTGGCTGAGCACCGGATCATCACCGACGAGGAGGTCAAGTCCAACCTGGCCGCGGCCGCGCCGTACGGCGAGTGGCTGCTCGGCGGGCGGCTGCAGCTCAAGGACCTGCCGGAGCGCGAGCACACCATCCACAGCCACGCCTCGGTCACCCGGCGGCAGCAGGTCTTCGGCTACACCGAGGAGGACCTGCGGATCATCTTGGCGCCGATGGCCCGTGGTGGCGCCGAGCCGATCGGCTCGATGGGCACCGACACCCCCATCGCCGCGATCAGCGACAAGCCGCGGCTGCTGTTCGACTACTTCGCCCAGCTGTTCGCCCAGGTCACCAACCCGCCGCTGGACGCGATCCGTGAAGAGCTCGTCACCTCGCTCTACAACACCATCGGTCCCGAGTGGAACCTGCTCGACCCCGGACCGGCCTCCTGCCGGCGCGTCGTGCTGCCCTTCCCCGTGCTCGACAACGACTCGCTGAGCAAGATCCGCCACATCAACCGTGACGGTGACCTGCCCGGTTACGCCACCTACGTGGCTCGTGGGCTGTACGACGTGCACGGCGGCGCCGAGGCCCTGGAGGCCAAGCTCGACTCGCTCTGCGCCGAGGTGTCGGCCGCGATCGGCGAAGGTGCCCGGACCATCATCTTGTCCGACCGGCACTCCAACGCCGAGCTCGCACCGATCCCGTCGCTGCTGCTGACGGCTGCCGTGCACCATCACCTGGTCCGCGAGAAGACCCGGACCAAGGTCGGTCTGATCGTCGAGGCCGCCGACGTCCGTGAGGTCCACCACGTGGCCCTGCTGATCGGCTACGGCGCGGCGGGCGTGAACCCGTACCTGGCCATCGAGACCGCCGAAGACCTGGCCCGCAACGAGATCTACGTCAACATCGAGCCCGAGCTCGCCGTGCGCAACGTGATCAAGGCGCTCGGCAAGGGCGTGCTCAAGGTGATGAGCAAGATGGGCGTCTCCACCGTGGCGTCCTACACCGGCGCGCAGATCTTCGAGGCGCTCGGCCTGTCGCAGGACCTCGTCGACCGCTACTTCACCGGTACCACCAGCAAGCTCGGTGGCCTCGGCCTGGCCGAGCTGGCCGAGGAGGTCCGGCGCCGTCACCTGAACGCCTACCCGGCAGACGGCATCCCGCTGGCCCACCGGCTGCTGCCCGTCGGTGGGGAGTACCAGTGGCGCCGCGAGGGTGAGCCGCACCTGTTCGACCCGGAGACGGTCTTCCGGCTGCAGCACTCGACCCGGTCCGGCCGCTACGACATCTTCAAGCAGTACACCGCGCACGTGGACGCGACGTCGGAGCGACTGATGACCCTGCGCGGGCTGCTGAGGTTCAACAGCAACCGGCCGCCGGTGCCGTTGGACGAGGTGGAGCCGGTCTCGGAGATCGTCAAGCGGTTCTCCACGGGGGCGATGAGCTACGGCTCGATCAGCCTCGAGGCGCACCAGACCCTGGCCATCGCGATGAACCGGCTCGGTGGCAAGTCCAACACCGGCGAGGGTGGTGAGGATCGCGACCGGCTGTACGACCCGGAGCGGCGCAGCGCGACCAAGCAGGTCGCCTCCGGTCGGTTCGGTGTCACCTCGGACTACCTGACCAACGCCTCCGACATCCAGATCAAGATGGCCCAGGGCGCCAAACCCGGGGAGGGCGGTCAGCTGCCGGGCCAGAAGGTCTATCCGTGGGTGGCCAAGACCCGGCATTCCACGCCCGGCGTGGGCCTGATCTCGCCGCCGCCGCACCACGACATCTACTCGATCGAGGACCTCAAGCAGCTCATCCACGACCTGAAGTGCGCCAACCCGTCGGCCCGGGTGCACGTCAAGCTCGTGGCCGAGGTCGGCGTCGGCACGGTCGCGGCCGGGGTCTCCAAGGCCAAGGCCGACGTGGTGCTCATCTCCGGCCACGACGGCGGTACCGGCGCAGCCCCGCTGACCTCGCTCAAGCATGCCGGCGGTCCCTGGGAGCTCGGGCTGGCCGAGACCCAGCAGACGCTGCTGATCAACGGGCTGCGGGACCGGATCGTGGTGCAGGTGGACGGCCAGCTCAAGACCGGCCGTGACGTGGTCATCGGTGCTCTGCTGGGAGCCGAGGAGTTCGGTTTCGCCACGGCGCCGCTGGTGGTCAGCGGCTGCATCATGATGCGCGTCTGTCACCTGGACACGTGTCCGGTCGGCGTGGCCACGCAGAACGAGGCGCTGCGCGCCAAGTTCAGCGGCAAGCCCGAGTTCGTGGTCAACTTCTTCGAGTTCATCGCCGAGGAGGTCCGTGAGTATCTGGCGCAGCTCGGTTTCCGGACCCTGCTGGAGGCCGTCGGCCACGTCGAGGCACTCGAGGCCACGCAGGCGATCAACCACTGGAAGGCCCACGGTCTCGACCTGCGGCCGATGCTGTTCCAGCCGGAGCTGCGCGAGGGCGCCGTGCTGCACCAGACCATCGAGCAGGACCACGGGCTGTCGGTGGCGCTCGACCAGGAGCTGTTGCGGATGTGCGCCGACACCCTCGAGACCGGGGAGCCGGTCCGGGCGTCGGTCACGATCCGCAACGTCAACCGGACCGTCGGGACCATCCTGGGCCACGAGGTCACCAAGGCGACCGACGGTAAGGGGTTCCCCGACGGGACCATCGACCTCACCTTCACCGGCTCGGCCGGTCAGAGCTTCGGCGCCTTCATCCCGGCCGGGGTGACGCTCCGGCTGGAGGGTGACAGCAACGACTACCTGGGCAAGGGACTCTCCGGCGGACGTATCGTGCTCCGACCGCACCGGGAGGCCGCGTTCGTGGCCGAGGAGAACATCATCGCCGGCAACGTGATCGGCTACGGCGCCACCTCGGGTGAGATCTTCATCCGGGGCCAGGTGGGGGAGCGGTTCTGTGTCCGGAACTCCGGCGCCGTCGCGGTCGTCGAAGGGGTGGGTGACCACGGCTGCGAGTACATGACCGGCGGCATCGCGGTGGTGCTGGGCAAGACCGGACGGAACGTGGCGGCCGGAATGTCCGGCGGGATCGCGTTCTTCCTCGACCTCGACGAGGCACTGCTCAACACCGAGCTGGTCGACGCGAGGGTGCCGGATGAGGCCGACCTGGAGACGTTGCGCGCGATCATCGTCCGCCACCACGAGGAGACCGAGTCCGACGTCGCGGCACTCCTGCTCGCCGACTGGTCCGGCTCGACGCGACGCTTCACCAAGGTCCTGCCGCGCGACTACGCCCGGGTGGTCGCTGCGCGCGAGCAGGCCGAGTCGGAAGGACTCGACGACGCCACCACGACGACGAGGATGATGGATGCTGCCCACGGGTAGGGGGTCGTGGTGGGTTCTGGCCCTCTCGGAGGTCGCGACCACCCACACCTCGTTCGCCGCGATGGCTGGAAGTCGCTGCGCTCCTGCCCATGTCCGTTCCCTGCAGGCTCCGGACTCCCGCCCGGCCCATCCACGCTCCCTCCGGATGGGCCAGCACCCACGGCTCGGTCCTTCCCGAGCAGCGTCCACCGTCTTTCATCCCGAACGCGCCGTCAGACCTCCTCGGGAGGTCTCCAAGAAGGGCTTCACCCATGGCTGATCCACGGGGGTTCATCACCACGCCGCGGAAGGTGGCCGAGAGGCGACCGGTCGAGGAGCGGATCCACGACTGGAACGAGGTCTATCCGGGGACGCCGGGGCGGGCACTGCTGCCGATCATCTCCGAGCAGGCCGGTCGCTGCATGGACTGCGGCATCCCGTTCTGCCACACCGGGTGTCCGTTGGGGAACCTGATCCCGGAGTGGAACGACCTGGTCTGGCGCAGCGACTGGAAAGAGGCGTTGGAACGGCTGCACGCGACCAACAACTTCCCGGAGTTCACCGGCCGGCTCTGTCCGGCCCCGTGCGAGACGGCCTGCGTGGTCGGCATCAACCGGGACGCGGTGACCATCAAGAACGTCGAGGTAGCGATCATCGACCGCGCCTGGGACGACCACCTGGTCACCCCTCAGCCGCCCGAGTGGCACACCGGCAGGACGGTCGCCGTGGTGGGCTCCGGTCCGTCGGGGCTGGCCGCGGCGCAGCAGCTGACCCGCGTCGGCCACACGGTCGCCGTGTTCGAGCGGGCCGAGGAGCCGGGTGGTCTGATGCGCTTCGGCATTCCCGAGTTCAAGATGGAGAAGTACGTCCTGGACCGGCGGATCCGTCAGATGAAGGACGAGGGGACCAACTTCCGCACCGGCGTGCACGTCGGTGTCGACGTCACCGGTGAGCAGCTCCAGGAGCGCTACGACGTGGTCGTGCTGGCCGTCGGCTCGACCATCGGCCGTGACCTGCCCGTGCCGGGTCGCGAGCTGACCGGCATCTACCAGGCGATGGAGTATCTGCCC
>JBBRYD010000024.1:0-37870 GCA_038238065.1 Propionibacteriales bacterium
CTTCGAGCTGCACGGGTTCGCCTCGATCGAGACCCGGGCCGTCGAGCCGATCGATCGGCTGTCCAAGCAGGGCGAGATCGACAAAGAGGTCTACGTCGTGCGTCGGCTGCACGCCGAGGCCGACCGGGTCGACGACCTGGGGCTGCACTTCGACCTGACCGTGCCGTTCGCCCGGTACGTGCTCGAGAACGCCCCGGTGCTGCAGTTCCCGTTCCGCCGCTACCAGATCCAGAAAGTCTGGCGGGGCGAACGGCCACAGGAGGGCCGATACCGGGAGTTCACCCAGGCCGACGTCGACATCGTCAACGCCGGTGAGCTCGCGGCCCACCACGACGTCGAGCTGCCGCTGGTCACGTTGAGCGCGTTGGAACGGCTGCACGTCGACCTGGGTCTGCCCCCGGTCCTGATGCGGGTCAACAACCGCAAGCTGGCCTCCGGCTTCTACGCGGGCTTGGACATCGAGGACACCGCCGCAGTGTTCCGTACCGTCGACAAGATCGACAAGATCGGCGCCGGACGGGTCGCCGCGCAGCTGAGCGGCGAGGTCGGGCTGTCCACGACCCAGGCCCGGGCCTGCGTGGCGCTGGCCCAGATATCGTCGGCCGACACGTCCTTCGTCGGTCAGGTCCGCGCGCTCGGCATCGCCAACGACCAGCTGGACGAGGGGCTGGAGCTGCTGGCCGAGGTGGTCAGCACCGCCGCCCGGTACGTGCCGGGACGGCTGGTCGCCGACCTGAAGATCGCCCGCGGCCTGGACTACTACACCGGCACCGTCTACGAGACCGAGCTCCGGGGCTACGAGTCGTGGGGCTCGGTCTCCTCGGGCGGACGCTACGACTCGCTGGCCACCGACGGGAAGACGACGTATCCCGGCGTCGGGCTGTCCGTCGGGGTGACCCGGTTGCTGGCACCGTTGCTGACCAAGAAACTGCTCCGGGCGTCGCGACCGGTGCCGACCGCGGTGCTGGTCGCCGTGGACGCCGAGGAGACCCGGACCGCCGCCATCGCGGTGGCCGAGCAGCTGCGGGCCCGCGGTATCTCGAGCGAGGTCGCGCCCCAGGCCGACAAGTACGGCAAGCAGATCCGCTACGCCGACCGACGCAGCATCCCCTACGTCTGGTTCGGCTCCGGTGAGGCTTCCCAGGTCAAGGATCTGCGCAGCGGCGACCAGGCTCCTGCGGACCCGGCCAGCTGGGCGCCGCCCACCGCCGACCTTCGGCCGCAGGTCTTCAGCGCCTGGGACTGAGCGCTCGGGAAACTCCAACCGCACGGGTCGAAGGAAGAAGCAGCCATGACTGACGCTCAATCGAGACACACGGTGTTGGCGTCGGCCGACAGTGAGTCGTTCGCCTCGCTCCGCCGCCGGCCGACCTCGCGGGAGGAGCGGTACGCCATGGGCCGGGCGCTCCGCACCCAGGTGCCGCGCAAGAGCCTGGGACGCTGGTCGCCACCGGCCGACCGGCCCGATCCGGTTGACCTGCTGCTGGAGTCACATCAGGGTCGGTTGGACTGGCTCGTCCCGGTCCGGGTGGCCCGGATGGTGTCCTCGCCGTACGGCTTCCTGCGGGGCACCGCGATCGTGATGGCCGAAGACGTGGCCCGGCTGCCGTCGACCGGGATCACGCCCGTCATCTGCGGTGACGCCCACCTGGGCAACTTCGGCTTCTACGGCTCGCCGGAGGGTGAGCTGGTGATCGACCTGAACGACTTCGACGAGGCCCATCCCGGCGGGTGGGAATGGGACCTGCGACGGTTGACGGCCAGCATCTGGGTCGCCGGGCGCGAGAACGGCGCCAGCGAGGACGAGTGCCAGGTCGCCGTCCGGTCCTGCGTCACCGCCTACCGCGACGAGGTCAGGTTCCTCGCCGAGCAGCCGCTGCTGATGCGCTCCTTCAACCGGCTCGACGTCGGCCGGTTGCACGAGTCGGCCACCGAGAAGTCGCTCCGGGACGAGATCGAACGTTCGGCCAAACGGGCCCGGCAGCGGACCAGTGACCGAGCGCTGCCGAAGTTCACGTCCGAGCACGAGGGGGGACGCCGGATCATCGAGGAACCGCCTCTGATCACTCGCGTGAGCGAGACCGAAGCCGGCGACATCGCGGCGGCTCTGGACGAATACCTGCTGACCCTGGCTCCGCACTGGCGTCGGATGCTCGGTGGTTACACGCTGGTGGACGTCGCTCACAAGGTGGTCGGGGTCGGCAGTGTCGGGCTCCGCGCCTTTGTCGTGCTGCTCGAGGGGAGCAGCCCCGACGACGTCATCTTCCTGCAGCTCAAACAGGCCCGCCGGTCGGTGCTGGCCAAGTACGTGCACGGCGACCTGGCCTGGCACGCGCACCAGGGTCAGCGGGTGGTCGAGTACCAGCAGGCGCTGCAGACGGTCAGCGATCCGCTCCTCGGCTGGGCGACCGTCGACGGTCTGCAGTACTACGTCCGTCAGTTCCGCAACATGAAGGGCACGGTGTCCCTGGACGCCATCGACGCTCCGGCGCTCGGCGACTACGCCGGGATCGTCGGGCACCTGCTGGCCAAGGGCCACGCGCGCACGAGTGGCGCCTCGATGATCGCCGGATACGCCGGAAGGTCTGACAAGCTCGACCAGGCTCTGGCCGCCTTCGCCCGGCGCTACGCCGACCAGACCGAAGCCGACCACGCCGAGCTGGTCAAGGCGGTCCGCCGGGGCGTGCTGCCGGTCACCGAGGGTGCTCTGGACCGGGTGGGGTCGGCCTTCCGGCCGGACTGAGCCCAGCGGTGGCTCAGCTGCCGCGCCGGCCGGGGTTCCACAGGTAGGCGAGTCCGAAGCCGACGACCAGCACCAGCCCGCCGGCCACCCCGACACCCACCTGGAGCACCCGGGTGAAGGTCGCGTCGGTACTGGCGGCGTTCTCCTCCCGATCCGAGGCACCGGCGATCGGAGGACGGCCGACCCCCAGGATGATCGGCGCGTTGCCGCCCGGGATGTTGCCGCTGCAGAGCTGCGTCACCAACCGGAAGACGGCGTCGTCACCGCTGCCCTGGACCGTCTCCTCGGCGAAGATGACCCAGGTGCTGTTGATCTCGGGGTCGATACCGCAGCCGTCCGCGTCCTTGAGTGACGCGACGACCTGCTGCCGGTAGACCGAGCCCTTGTAGACCAGCGAGACGTCGAACCGCATCTCGACCCGGCCAGGGGTGGGTTTACGCCGTGACTGCTTGTCGACCAGCCGACCTACGAACACGGCGTCGGCGCGCTGGGCCGCCGACTGGCTGCGGAGCCCACCGCACGAGCAGGCGTACGCGGCCGGCGTGAAGACCACGATTGACAACAGCCCCACGGTGAGCGCGGCCAGCAGCGAGATCAGCCGGCGGGCCGTCGGGGCGAACGTCGGCGGGGGCGCGTTCACACCTGTGGTGAGCCGGGGCACAGGCCAATCCTGGCCGGGGGAGGGGCGGGAAACAAGGAACGGGGAAAACCGTGCGGCAGCCGGCAGGGGGGCGCCCGTAAGATCGAGGGACGCTCGGGCCGACCGGTCCGCGCCTGGTGGAAGGAACAGATCAGTGATTCGCACCCACGATGCCGGCACGCTCCGCGCCGAGCACTCTGGACAACCCGTCACTCTGGCCGGCTGGGTCGCCCGCCGCCGCGATCATGGGGGCGTCGCCTTCATCGACCTGCGGGATGCCTCGGGCGTCGTCCAGGTCGTGGTGCGAGACGAGATCCTGGAGGCCTCCGGCGCTCACGACCTGCGCAACGAGTACTGCATCAAGACCATCGGCGAGGTCTCGCTGCGTCCGGAGGGCAACACCAACACCGAGCTGTCCACCGGCGAGATCGAAGTGGTCGCGTCGGCCATCGAGGTGCTGAGCGCCTCCGCGCCGCTGCCGTTCCAGATCGACGAACGGGTCACCGTCGGTGAGGAGACGCGCCTCAAGTACCGCTACCTCGACCTGCGCCGACCGGCCCCGGCCGCCGCGGTCCGGTTACGGAGCGAGGTCAACCGGGTCGCCCGTACGCTGCTGAACGACCGGGGCTTCGTCGAGGTGGAGACGCCGACCCTGACCCGTTCCACGCCCGAAGGCGCCCGCGACTTCCTGGTGCCGGCGCGGCTGAAACCCGGCTCCTGGTACGCCCTGCCGCAGAGTCCGCAGCTGTTCAAGCAGTTGTTGATGGTGGCCGGAATGGAGCGCTACTTCCAGATCGCCCGCTGCTATCGCGACGAGGACTTCCGGGCCGACCGGCAGCCGGAGTTCACCCAGCTGGACGTCGAGATGAGCTTCATCGACCAGGACGACATCATCGAGCTGACCGAGGCCCTGCTGACGGAGATCTGGAAGCTGGTCGGGGCTGAGATCAGCACCCCGATCCCGCGGATCACCTACGCAGACGCGATGAACCGCTACGGCTCCGACAAGCCCGACCTGCGCTTCGCCCTCGAGCTGACCGAGATGACCGACTACTTCGCCGAGACCCCGTTCCGCGTCTTCCAGGCCGACTACGTCGGCGCTGTGGTGATGCCCGGCGGGGGGTCGCAGCCCCGCCGCACGTTCGACGCCTGGCAGGAGTTCGCCAAGCAGCGCGGGCACCGGGGGCTGGCGTACGTCATCGTCGGCGAGGACGGTGAGCTCAGCGGACCGGTGGCGAAGAACCTGGCGGAGACCGAACGCGCCGGACTGGCCGAGAAGACCGGAGCCGTGCCGGGGGACTGTGTCTTCTTCGCGGCGGGGGCACGTTCGTCGGCCCAGGCCCTGTTGGGCGCGACGCGGCTGGAGATCGGTCGTCGCGGAGGGCTGATCCCGTCGGCGGGCTCAGGACAGGCTGACACCGCCTGGGCCTTCACCTGGGTGGTCGACGCACCGCTGTTCGAGCCGGCCAGCCAGGCCGTGGCCAGCGGTGACGTAGCCGTCGGGTCCGGAGCCTGGACCGCGGTGCACCACGCGTTCACGTCGCCCAAGCCGGAGTCGATGGACACCTTCGACACCGACCCCGGGTCGGCGCTCGCCTACGCCTACGACATCGTCTGCAACGGCAACGAGATCGGCGGGGGCTCCATCCGGATCCACTCCCGGGAGATCCAGGAGCGGGTGTTCGCGATCATGGGGCTGAGCCGCGACGAGGCGCAGGCCAAGTTCGGCTTCCTGCTGGACGCGTTCAGCTTCGGTGCGCCTCCGCACGGCGGCATCGCCTTCGGCTGGGACCGGATCTGTGCCCTGCTGTCGGGGACGGACTCGATCCGCGACGTGATCGCCTTCCCCAAGTCCGGTGGCGGCGTCGACTCGCTGACCGACGCGCCCGCGCCGATCACGCCCCAGCAGCGCAAGGAGGCCGGGGTCGACGCCGTCGTGACGGCCGCCCGGGGCGACGCGGCCGGCGCCGGCTTTGCCGGATGAGCCGCGTGAGCACGAGCGCACCGGGGGAAGGGGGGGCTGAACGACGTGTCTGAAGATCTGTTCGGCGACGAGGTCGCCTCGACCGGCGCGGGGATCGTCGGTGGGACCGGCATCGGCTCGGGGAGCCTGGCTGACTCGACCAGGTCGGGGCTGCCACTGGCGGTCCGGATGCGGCCCCGGACCATCGACGAGATCGTGGGTCAGCCTCACCTGCTCGCTCCGGGCTCCCCGCTGCGCCGGCTCGCCGCCGGGGAGGCCATGTCCATCTTCCTGTGGGGTCCGCCGGGAGTGGGCAAGACCACGATCGCCTCGGTGGTCTCCCAGAGCACCAACCGCCGCTTCGTGGAGATCTCCGCGGTGACGGCCGGCGTCAAGGAGGTTCGCGCCGTGCTCGACCAGGCCCGCCGTGACCTGCGGGCGGGCAAGGAGACGGTGCTGTTCGTCGACGAGGTGCACCGGTTCTCGAAGACGCAGCAGGACGTGCTGCTGCCGGCGGTGGAGAACCGCCTGGTCACCCTGATCGCTGCGACGACGGAGAACCCGAGCTTCTCGGTCATCTCACCGCTGCTGTCCCGCTCGCTGCTGCTGACCTTGCGGCCGCTGACCGACGACGACGTCTCCTCCCTGCTGGACCGGGCGCTGACCGACCAGCGCGGAGTGCGGACCAAGAGTGGGGCCGAGCTCACCCTGGACGACGAGGCGCGCAGCACCATCCTCCGGCTGGCCGGCGGGGACGCCCGGCGGGCCCTGACCTATCTGGAGGAGTCAGCGGCCGGCGCCGACGCCGTGCACACCACCGTGGTCACCGTGGACGTGGTGGAGAAGGCAGTCGACAAGGCCGCCGTGCGCTACGACCGCGACGGCGACCAGCACTACGACGTGATCAGCGCCTTCATCAAGTCCCTGCGCGGATCTGACGTCCAGGCGTCCCTGCACTACCTGGCGCGGATGATCGCCGCCGGGGAGGACCCCCGGTTCATCGCCCGGCGGCTGGTGATCCTCGCCTCGGAGGACATCGGGCTGGCCGACCCGACCGCACTGCAGACAGCCGTCGCGGCAGCCGACGCCGTGGCGTTCATCGGCATGCCGGAAGGCCGGATCAACCTGGCCCAGGCGGTGATCGCGCTGGCCCTGGCGCCGAAGTCCAACGCCGTGGTGATGGCCATCGACGCCGCCCTGGCTGACGTGGCGGCTGGGAAGATCGGGCTGGTCCCGCCGCACCTGCGCGATGCGCACTACGCCGGCGCTAAGACGTACGGGCACGGAAAGGGCTATCTGTATGCCCACGACGAGCCCCACGGGATCGCCGCGCAGCAGTATCTGCCCGACGTGCTCGAGGGCGCCCGCTACTACGAGCCGGTGGACCGCGGTGGTGAGGCGGCCATGGTGGACCGGCTGGCCAAGATCGAGGAGCGGCTCGGCCGGACCTGACCGGCTGCCGCACCCATTTTGGTCCGGTCAGTGGGTCGCCGGTTCCGAAGGTCACGCTCAGCAGTCGGCTCCTGAAGCCACTGACCGGACGAAAGTGGGTTCATCCGGTCAGCAGTAAGTCGTGCAGGAGTCTCCAGCGTGGCGCGATAGGGTCTCTGAGGATGAACGTCCGCCTCGGCGGGGTCCAGATGACCACCCAGACGTAAGGAAGAGCACATGTCAGTAGGGGAGATCGCCGGCCTGGTCGCCGCCATCGCCTTCGTGGTCCTGGTGGCCCTCACCGCGGTCCCGTTGCTGAAGCTCGGCCGGGTGCTCGAGGAGGTCCGGCTCGCGGTGCGCGACATCGGTCACGAGTCGGTCCCCATCCTGACCGAGCTGCGCGGCACGGTGGCCGCGACCAACACCGAGCTGGAGAAGCTCAGCCTGGTGACCGAGGACGTGGCCAAGGTGAGCAAGAACGCCACCGTGGTCAGCGAGAACGCCGCCCAGCTGACCAGCCTGTTCAGTGCGACCCTGGGCGGTCCGCTGGTCCGCACCGCGGCACTGACCTACGGCGTCCGCAAGGCGTTCCGTGGCGGCGAGAAGTCGGCGGTCAAGTCCGGCCGACGGAGCAAGTGATGATCGGGCGCATCTTCTGGTTCAGTGTCGGCGTGGGCGCGGCCGTGTTCGTGGTGGTCAAGGCCCGCAGCGTGCTGCAGCAGGCGACCCCGCAGGCCCTCGGCCAGCGGGTCAGCGAGTCCGCGACCGGCATCACCGCGTCCGTCCGCGACTTCTCCGACCGGGTGCGAGCCGCCTCGGCCGAGCGCGAGGCGGAGCTCCGCGACGCGCTCGGCCTGCAGGACTGATCCCGCTCGCCTCACCCCGGGCTCCCGCCCGCACTCGTTAGGACTCCGATCATGAAAACCGCCGAGATCCGGCGCCGCTTCCTGGACTACTTCGCATCCCGCGGCCACGAGGTGGTGCCGTCTGCACCCCTGCTCTACAACGACCCGACCCTGCTCTTCGTCAACGCCGGGATGGTCCCGTTCAAGCCGTACTTCACCGGCGCGGAGACACCGCCGTGGAATCGGGCCGCCTCGGTCCAGAAGTGCGTCCGGACGTTGGACATCGAGGAGGTGGGCAAGACCACCCGGCACGGCACCTTCTTCCAGATGAACGGCAACTTCTCCTTCGGCGACTACTTCAAGGCCGAGGCCATCAGCTACGCCTGGGAGCTGATCACCAAGTCGCCCGAGTCGGGGGGCCTGGGGTTCGACCCGGACAAGATCTGGGTCACCGTGCTGCACTCCGACGACGAGGCGGCAGCGCTGTGGGCCAACATCGCGGGGCTGGGAGAGGAACGGATCCAACGCCGTGGCCTGTTGGACAACTACTGGCACATGGGCATCCCCGGTCCCGGTGGCCCCTGCAGTGAGATCTACGTCGACCGTGGCCCCGCCTACGGTCCCGAGGGCGGTCCGGTCGTGGACGAGGACCGGTTCCTCGAGATCTGGAACCTGGTCTTCATGCAGGAGGAGCTGTCGGCGGTCCGCAAGAAGGACGACTTTGACATCGTCTCCGACCTGCCCCGCAAGAACATCGACACCGGCATGGGTCTGGAACGGGTGGCCTACCTCCTGCAGGATGTGGACAACCTCTACGAGATCGACGAGATCTTCCCGGTCATCGAGAAAGCGGCCGAGCTGTCCGGTAGGGCTTACGGGTCGGACCACACGGACGACGTCCGCATGCGGGTCGTCGCCGACCACGTCCGCTCCAGCCTGATGCTGGTCGGCGACGGGGTGACCCCCGGCAACGAGGCGCGCGGCTACGTCCTCAGACGACTGCTGCGGCGCAGCGTGCGTTCGATGAGGCTGCTGGGCGTCGACGAGCCAGTCCTGGCCGAGCTGCTACCGATCAGCAAAGACCTGATGAAGGCCTCCTACCCCGAGCTCGAGACTCACTGGGACCGGATCTCGCAGATCGCCTACGGCGAGGAGGAGGCGTTCCGGCGCACCCTCACCGCCGGTACCCAGATCTTCGACGTCGCGGTCAGCGACGCCCGGCAGAAGTCGCAGACGACGCTGACCGGCGACCGCGCGTTCCAGCTGCACGACACCTACGGGTTCCCGATCGACCTGACGCTGGAGATGGCGTCCGAGCAGGGCCTGGCCGTGGACGAACCCGGCTTCCGGCGACTGATGCAGGAGCAGAAGGACCGGGCCAAGGCCGACGCCAAGTCGAAGAAGGCGGGTGCGCAGGGCAGCACCGTGTTCCGTGAGCTGCGTGCTCTGGGCACCACCGACTTCACGGGCTACTCCGAGCTGGTCACCGACACCCGGGTCCGCGGCATCGTGGTCGACGGCGAGCTGGCCGAAGCGGCGAGCGAGGGCCAGACCGTCGAGATCGTGCTCGACCGGACGCCGTTCTACGCGGAGTCCGGCGGTCAGGACTCCGACGCCGGCACCATCCGCGCCGACGGCGTCACCCTCGAGGTGGTCGATGTGCAGCGACCCGTCAAGGGCCTCATCGTGCATCGGGTGATCGTCACCGACGGCGAGCTGCGCGCCGGCCAGGACGTGCTGGCCGCGGTCGACGGTGAGTGGCGGCTCGGGGCCTGCCAGGCCCACTCCGGCACCCACATCATGCATGCGGCGCTGCGCCAGGTGCTCGGCCCGACCGCGTTGCAGAGCGGGTCGTACAACAAGCCGGGCTACCTGCGGCTCGACTTCGCCTGGCAGTCCGGGCTCAGCCAGACGCTGCGCGGCGACGTGGAGGAGGCGGCCAACCAGGCCATCCGCAAGGACCTCAACGTGTCGGCGACCTACATGCCGCTGCCGCGGGCCCGGGAGATCGGCGCGCTCGCGCTGTTCGGCGAGACGTACGGCGAAGAGGTGCGGGTCGTCGAGATGGGTGGCCCCTGGTCACGCGAGCTCTGCGGAGGGACCCACGTGCAGCACTCGTCCCAGGTGGGGCTGGTCACCCTCGCGGCCGAGGCGTCGGTCGGTTCAGGCGTCCGCCGGGTCGAGGCGTACGTCGGCATCGAGGCGTTCCGCTACCTGGCCAAGGAGAGGTCGCTGGTGCTCGGGCTCGCGGACGCGCTGAAGGCGCAACCCGACCAGCTGATGGACCGGGTCACCAAGATGGTCGCTCAGCTCAAGACGGCGGAGAAGCAGATCCAGGACCTGCGCAGCGCCGCCGTGCTGTCCGACGTCGGGGCCATCGTGGCCACCTCGCACGACATGTGGGGGGTCGGCTACATCGGCCACCGTGCCGACGGAGTGGGCGGCAACGACCTGCGCAGCCTCGCGCTGGAGATCCGAAACCGGGTCACCGCGACCGCAACCGTGGTCTGCGTGGTGGGCGGTACGCCGGAGAAGCCCAGCGTGGTCATCGTCACCACCGAGGGCGCCCGGCAGCGCGGACTCTCCGCGGGTGAGCTGGTCCGGACGGCCAGCGAGACCCTCGGTGGCCGGGGCGGCGGCAAGGTCGACATCGCCCAGGGTGGTGGCACCGACGGCAGCCGGGTCGAGGAGGCCATGACGGCGGTCGAGCACGCGATCGGCCACACGCTGCAGGCGGCCGGGGTCGCCTCCTGAGCGCTGAGCTTCCCGGCGCCCATCAGCCCCGGCGCGGTGTCCGGCTGGCGTTCGACTGGGGCGACGCACGGATCGGCGTGGCCAAGTGCGACCCGGCCGCAACGTTGGCGTTTCCGTACGCCACCGTCTCGGCCGGTCGCACCGAGCTGGCCGACCTCGTGGCTCTGGTGGTCGAGGAGTCACCGCTGGAGGTGATCGTCGGCCTGCCCCGTTCGCTGTCGGGGGCCGACGGTCCCGCCGCGGTCAAGAACCGGTCGCGGGCGGCCGCCTTGGCTGGGCGGCTCAGCACGCTGGAACCTCCGGTACCGGTCCGGCTGGTCGACGAGCGGCTCACCACCGTGACGGCCTCTCGACAGCTCAGGGAAGGCGGTCGGCGGGTGAAGGACCAGCGGCAGGTCATCGACGCCGCCTCCGCCGTCACCATCTTGGAGTACGCACTGGCGGCCGAGCGTGCCCGGGGGGAGGCCGCGGGAGAGTTAGTATCGGCTCCGGACATGCCTGACCAGCCTGCAGAAGGCGCTGGCGGGGCCGAGCTGCAGGCTGGAGACACGCTGTGACGTCGATCATGGACCCGGAGGTCAAACCGAGCCCGGCGCGGGAGATCGCCCACAAGGGCAAGGGCTGCCTGGCCGTCATCCTGGCCCTCGGCGTCCTGCTGTTCGGCGGCTACTTCGTCTACGACAAGGCCGGCAGCTATCTGTCCACGTTCGGTCAGACACCGGACTTCACCGGCGCCGGCAAGGGTCAGATCACCATCACGATCCCCACCGACAGCTCGCTCGACGACATCGGCGCCATCCTGACCGAGAAGGGCGTGATCAAGTCCACCAAGGCCTGGGACAAGGCGGTGCGGATGGAGGAGGCGGCCACCAGCGTGCAGGCGGGCCGCTATCTGATGAGGACCCAGCTGCCGGCCGCCGACGCGTTGCGGCTGCTGATCAACCCCGGCGAGTCGAGGATCCGCGCGCAGTTCACCATCCGCGAGGGTCTGCGGCTGAGCACCCAGGTGAGCGATCTGGTCAAGGGGACCAAGATCAAGCAGGCCGACTTCGACCAGGCGCTGAAGCGGGCCGACAAGCTCGGGCTACCGACGTATGCGAAGAACCGGCCGGAAGGCTTCCTGTTCCCGGAGACCTACGAGCTGACCGCCGACGCGTCGGCCACCACGGTGCTCAAGCGGATGGTCGAGCAGTACGTCACGGTGACCGGCCAGCTCAACTTCGAGGCGCGGGCGAGGGCGCTGCGCCACTCACCGTACGAGGTGCTGACCGTGGCCAGCATCGTCGAGCGCGAGGTGCGCAAACCGCAGGACCGGGCCAAGGTCGCCGAGGTGCTCTACAACCGGCTCGCCCGAGGCCAGAAGCTGCAGCTGGACTCCACGGTGATCTACGCGATCAGGTCCAGCCGGAACACCACCACGGCGGCCGACCGGAAGGTCAAGTCGGACTACAACACCTATCGCCACGAAGGCCTGCCGCCCGGACCCATCTCGGCGCCGGGACGCGACGCCCTCGAGGCTGCGGCCAACCCCGCCAAGGGCAAGCTGCTGTTCTTCGTCACGGTCAACTACGACACCGGCGAGACCCGCTTCGCGGAGAACGAGGCCGGCCATCGGAAGAACGTCGCCGCGTTCCAGACCTGGTGCCAGGCCAACCAGGGCAAGTGCACGTGAGCCTGGCTCGACGCTGTGCGGTGCTCGGCTCTCCGATCGTGCACTCCCTGTCGCCGGTCCTGCACCGTGCCGCCTACGCCGCGCTGGGGCTGAGCGACTGGACCTACGAGCGGTTCGAGATGAAAGAGGACGGCCTGGCGGCGTTCGTGGCCGGCTGTGACGCCAGCTGGCGCGGGCTCAGTTTGACCATGCCGCTGAAGGTGGTCGCCCTCGAGCTGGGCCGGGTGGACCGGCTGGCCGCTCTGGTCGGCGCGGCCAACACCCTCGTCTTCACCGACGACGGACCGTGGCTGCACAACACCGACGTCGGCGGCCTGGTCTCGGCGGTCCGGCGGGCCGCCGGTGACACCGTGGCCACGGTGACCATCCTCGGCTCAGGGGCGACCGCCCGGTCATCCCTGGTCTCGGCGTCACTGCTCGGAGCCGGCCGGGTCACCGTGGTGGCGCGGGACCCCGTCAAGGCGGAGGGACTGCGGTCCCTCAGCCGCGAGCTGGGCCTCACCCTCTCCGTGCAGGGCTGGGACGCCGCACTCCCCGCCGCTGAGCTCGTCATCTCCACCGTGACCGCTGGGGCCGCCGACGAGCGGGCGGAGACGATCGCGGCCAGCGCACCGGTCATCTTCGACGCCATCTACGAACCGTGGCCCACGCCACTGGCCGCCGCGGCCGAGCGCGCCGGCCGGACCGTGCTCAACGGACTCGACCTGTTGGTCGGCCAGGCCCTGCTGCAGATCGAGCTGATGACCGGGCGGAGTGTCGACGCCGAGCTGTTGCTGTCCGCCGGCCGCACTGCGCTCGGCGCCCCTTCGACCAGGTGAAAGACTGATCCACGTGCTCAGATGGCTGACAGCAGGCGAATCCCACGGTCCCGCGTTGGTGGCCACCCTCGAGGGGGTACCGGCCCATGTGCGGGTGACCACCTCCGACGTCGCCGACGCGCTGGCTCGTCGACGGCTCGGGTTCGGTCGCGGAGCCCGGATGAAGTTCGAGGCGGATGCGGTGACCCTGCTCGCCGGCGTCCGGCACGGCGAGACCCAGGGCGGGCCGATCGCCATCCAGATCGGCAACACCGAATGGCCCAAGTGGGAGACGGTGATGGCCGCCGACCCGGTGGACGCCGACGTGCTCGCCGGACAAGCCCGCAACGCCGCCCTGACCCGGCCCCGCCCCGGTCACGCTGACCTGGCCGGGATGCAGAAGTACGACTTCGACGAGGCGCGGCCGATCCTGGAGCGGGCGAGCGCCCGGGAGACCGCCGCCCGGGTGGCCCTCGGGCGGGTGGCGATGAGCTTCCTGCAGCAGGCTTTCGACATCACCATCCTCAGCCACGTGGTCGAGCTGGGGCTGGCGCGGGCGCCCTACGGTGTGATCCCACGAATGGCTGACCTGACCCAGATCGACGACGACCCGGTCCGTTGTTTCGACCCTGAGGCGAGCGCCGCCATGATCGCCGAGGTCGAGAGTGCGCAGAAGGACGGCGACACCCTCGGTGGGATCGTCGAGGTGGTGGCCTGGGGCCTGCCGCCCGGTCTCGGCTCCCACGTGCACGGCGACCGGCGGCTGGACGCCCAGCTCGCCGGTGCCCTGATGGGTATCCAGGCGATCAAGGGTGTCGAGGTCGGCGACGGCTTCGAGCTGGCCCGTACCCGAGGCTCGGCCGCCCACGACGAGATCATCCCGGGTCCGGACGGCATCGGCCGGGCCACCCACCGTTCCGGCGGCACCGAAGGCGGCATGAGCACCGGGGAGGTGTTGCGGGTCCGCGCGGCGATGAAGCCGATCGCCACCGTCCCCCGGGCCCTCCGTACCCTCGACACCTCCAGCGGTGAGGCGGCGGTCGCCCACCACCAGCGTTCGGACGTGTGTGCAGTCCCCGCCGCCGGGGTGGTGGCCGAGGCCATGGTCGCGCTGGTCATCGCGAACGCCGGCCTGGAGAAGTTCGGCGGCGACTCCGTCGGTGAGACGCGTCGCAACTACCAGAGCTACCTCCAGCAGGTCGCCGACCGCGGCCTCCAGGTGCGGCAGTGAGCCAGCCGTACGTCGTCCTGATCGGTGCACCCGGGTCCGGTAAGACGACGGTGGGCGCGCTGCTCGCCGTCGAGGTCGGGTTGGCCTTCCACGACGTCGACGCCGTGATCGAGTCGCGGGTCGGCAAGCCGGTGGTGGAGATCTTCGCCGATGACGGCGAGGCAGTGTTCCGGGCGTTCGAGGAGGCCACCACGGTCGAGCTGCTCGGTCAGCCCGGTGTGGTGTCGCTGGGCGGGGGAGCCGTCCTGTCGGAGACGGTCCGGCTGGCTCTGCGCGGACACCGGGTGGTCTGGCTCCAGGTCGGAGCCCCGAACGCTGCGCGCCGGGTGGGTCTCAACGAGGCGCGCCCGCTGCTGCTGGGCAACATCCGAGGCACCCTGATCCGGCTGCTGGCCGAGCGGACCCCGCTCTACGCCGAGGTGGCGACCGTGTCGATCAGCACCGACGACCACGACGTCGCCGACGTGGTGCGGCAGATCGTCGGCCTCACCGGAGACATCCGTGGCTGACGTCCGGGCGATCCGCGTCGACGCCGAGCGGCCGTACGACGTGCTCGTCGGCCACGGCCTGCTGCAGCAGCTGCCGACCCTGCTCGGCAGGGGCGTGCAGCGAGTGGCCGTGATCCACCCTCCGACCCTGATCGCGCTGGCCTCCGATGTCGAACGAGCGCTGGCCGGGGCCGGTCTGGAGGTGACCCGGATCGACGTACCCGACGCCGAGGGCGCCAAGACCGCGGCCGTCGCCCGCCGCTGCTGGTCGGTGCTCGGCTCGGCCGGATTCACCCGTTCCGACGCCGTGGTCGGGCTGGGCGGCGGTTCGACCACCGACCTCGCCGGCTTCGTGGCCGCGACCTGGCTGCGCGGGGTCACGCTGATCACCGTGCCGACCAGCGTGTTGGCCATGGTCGACGCCGCAGTCGGCGGCAAGACGGGCATCAACACTCCGGAGGGCAAGAACCTGGTCGGCGCCTTCCACGAGCCGGTGGGCGTGGTGTGCGACCTCGACACGTTGGCGACCCTGCCGCCGGAGGACTTCCGAGCTGGTCTGGCCGAGATCATCAAGTGCGGCTTTATCGCCGACCCGGAGATCCTGACCCTGGTCGAGACGGACCCGGGGCAGCTGGTCGACCCGACCCTACCCGCGGTCCGCGAGCTGATCGAACGAGCCATCGCCGTCAAGGCCGCGGTGGTGTCGGCTGACCTGCGGGAGTCCACCTCGGTGGGGGCGGCCGTCGGCCGAGAACTGCTCAACTACGGTCACACCCTCGGCCACGCCATCGAGCGGCGCGAGCAGTACCGCTGGCGCCACGGCGAGGCCGTCAGCGTCGGCATGGTGTTCGCTGCGGAGCTGTCCCGGTCTGCGGGGCGGCTGGACGACGCCACCGCAGACCGGCACGCCGCCGTGCTGTCCAGCGTCGGGCTTCCGGTCACCTACCCGGCGGGGGTGTTCGACGAGCTGATGGCCAGCATGGCCCTGGACAAGAAGACCCGTGGTTCGACGCTGCGGTTCGTGGTCCTCGACGGTTTGGCGCGGGCCTCGATCCTGGCCGGGCCGCCGGAGGAGCTGCTGCGGTCGGCCTGGGAGGCAGTTTCCGGGTGACACCTGCGGTTGCTGGCGATTGCCCTCAGCACTTGAGGGGACGTCTCTCGTGGGTGCCGCGGCAAACTGACCACCCGATCGGCGAAAACGACGCGATCGGCCCTCTGTTCGCATCAAGTGGTGACTTTGCCGCAGCCAGTCAGCTCCTCGTGCCGTGCGGCCCGCATCGAGACGGGTGCCACCGGTGCGGCGGTAGCATCAGCGCATGCGGGAGACGTTCTATCTGGCGGCACACGGTTTCGCGGAGCTGGTCCGGAGCATCCCGGCCGACGCGTGGGACGGACCCGGGCTGGGCGACTGGGACCTGCGTGAGCTCGTCGGTCACGCCAGCCGATCCCTGATCACCGTGGACACCTACCTGGACCGTCCGGCAGCAACCGAGCAGCTGGCCTCACCCGAGGCGTACCTGGGAGCGATCAGGCCCATGCTGGGCGGCGACCGAGCGGCCATCGTGGAGCGCGGTCGCCAGGCCGCCCTCGCGCTGGGTGACGACCCGGCGGCGGCCGTCCAGCTCCTCCTGGACCGGGTGCTGCCCCGCGTCGAGGCGGCGGAGGACCCCTTGATCGAGACCATCGCCGGCGGTTTGCGGCTCAGCACCTACCTGCCGACCCGGACGTTCGAGCTGGTGGTGCACAGCCTCGACATCCTCCGGGCCACCGGGCTCGACGGCCCGAGGATGCCCGACGGCCCGGTCGCCGAGGTTGCCGCTCTCGCCGCCCGGGCCGCGGTCGCCCAGGGTCGTGGCCCGGAGCTGGTCCTGGCCCTCACCGGTCGGTCCGGGCTGTCGGACGGCTTCACGGTGGTCTGAGTTTTCTCAGAGCCTCCGGGGGCCTAAACTGGGCCGCTGCCCGTGCAGAGCGACCCAGCGTGACCGTTGGGGAGATCCAGGTCGCCGGGCACTCGACATCAGAGGGGTAAGTCGCGTGGCGTCAACGAACGATCTCAAGAACGGTATGGTCCTCGACCTCGACGGGCAGCTGTGGACCGTCATCTGGTTCCAGCACCACAAGCCGGGCAAGGGCAACACGGTGGTGCGGTCCAAGCTCAAGCACGTGCTGTCGGGCAAGGTCGTCGACCGGACGTTCAACTCCGACACCAAGGTCGACACGGCCGTGGTGGACCGCCGCGACATGCAGTACCTCTACCACGACGGCAGCGGCTTCGTCTTCATGGACACCGGCACCTATGAGCAGATGACCATCAGCGACCAGATCGTCGGCGACGCGAAGAACTACCTGCTCGAGGAGCAGGTGGCCACGGTCGCGATCCACGAGGACCTACCGCTCTACATCGACCTGCCGGCCTCGGTCGAGCTGGAGATCACCTACACCGAGCCGGGCCTGCAGGGGGACCGCAGCACCGGCGGCACCAAGCCCGCCACGCTGCAGACCGGGCTGCAGATCCAGGTCCCGCTGTTCATCGTCAACGGCGAGAAGGTCAAGGTGGACACCCGGACGGGCGACTACCTCGGCCGGATCGCCAGCTGACCGGCGACCGCCGGCCCCCCATGTCTACCCGTGGCAAGGCCCGCAAAGCTGCCCTGGACATCCTGTTCGAGTCCGACCTGCGCGGTCGTCACTCACTGGCGACGCTGGAGCAGCGGGTCGCGGACGCCGGGGTCGACTCCCCGGTCCGGGACTACACCAAGGCCCTGGTCGAAGGAGTCACCGAGCACCAGGGTTTCATCGACGACCGCATCGTCGCTGCGTTGTCGCCCGGCTGGACCCTCGACCGGATGCCGCGAGTGGACCGGACGGCCGTCCGGATCGCGGTCTACGAGATCGACTTCCTCGACGTGCCCGACGCCGTGGCCGTGGCCGAGGCGGTGGCCCTGGTCGGGGACCTGTCCACCGACGAGTCGCCGGACTACGTGAACGGCCTGCTCGGCACCATCATCTCCACCAAGGCGGCGTCCGCCAGCTGATCGCCGGGTCGCAGCGCGGCCCGGATCGTGCGGCCGCACACCGTTGCGCCCGCTCATCCCGGCGAGGACAATCGTGAGCAGATCGCATCTGGCTGCGATTCCCGGGGAGGTGGGGCCTTGATGGGGGAGAGCCCTCGGGTCAGCGACGCGGACTACCAGCGTCTTCGTCGGGCCTACATCGACGCCTACCAGCAGTCCACCGCTACCAACGAGGTGCTGACCGCCCTCGGTCGCTCCTCGTCGGATCCGGACTCGGTCCTGGGCACGGTGGTGGAGAGCGCCCGGCGGCTCTGCCGCAGTCAAGCCGCCCAGATCTACCTGGTCAGCGGTGACCATTTCGTGCTCTCCTCCTCGGTGGGGCTCTCCGACGAGTTCGTCAGCTACCTCACCGCTCACCCCTTCCGGCGTGACCGGGGCACCCTGACCGGACGCGTGACCCTGGACCGGACCATCCAGCAGATCCCCGACGTGCTCAGCGACCCCGAGTACGGACGCCAGGACGCACAGCGCATCGCCGGATACCGGACCCTGATGTCGGCACCGATGCTGCTCGACGGCGACGTGGTCGGCGCCCTGTCGTTGTGGCGGACCAAGGTCAGCCCCTTCGACCAGCGGGCCATCTCCTTGGTGGAGGCGTTTGCGGCGCAAGCGGCCGTCGTCGTTCGCCACGTCGACCTGCTCCGCACCCTGGAGAGCCGAGGCCTCGAGCTCGCTCGAAAAGTGGAGCAGCTGCAGGCCCTGGCCGAGGTGGGAGACACGGTGGGCTCCAGCCTCGTGCTGGACGAGGTGCTGTCCAACATCATCATGAACGCCGTGCGGTTCTCCGACTGCGACGGTGGCTCGATCATGGAGTACGTCGAGGAGGAGCGGTGCCTTTCGGTCCGGAGCGCCTACGCCAGCAGCCCGGAGCTGTTGGCCCAGCTGCGACAGACCCGGATCGAGCTGGACACGACCCTGGTGGGACGGGCTGCACTCGAGGGTCACCCGATCGCGGTCCCGGACCTGGCTGAGGTGGCGCGCGACCCGCACCTGCAGCTGCTGTACGACGACGGCTGGCGGTCGTTGCTCGCCGTGCCGGTGCTGCGGGGGACGCGGATCATCGGCGCCCTGGTGGTCCGCCGCAAGGTAACCGGCACGTTCTCCGAGGAGACCATCGACTTCCTGGAGACGTTCGCCCACCAGTCCGCGCTGGCCGTCAATAACGCCCGGGTGTTTCGGGAGCTCGAGGTGAAGAGTGCCGAGCTCCAGGTGGCCAGCCAGCACAAGTCGGACTTCCTGGCCAGCATGTCGCACGAGCTGCGCACCCCGCTCAACGCGGTGATCGGCTTCTCCGAAGTGTTGCTCGAGCGAATGTTCGGGGAGCTCAACGAGCGCCAGGACGAGTACCTGCGTGACATCCACCACTCCGGCAAGCACCTGCTCGAGCTGCTCAACGAGATCCTCGACCTGTCCAAGGTCGAGGCGGGGCGGATGGAGGTCGAGCCGTCGACCTTCTCCGCCCGCGCGGTGCTGGAGCACGCGGTGTCCATGGTGCGGGAGCGGGCCGCCCTGCACGGGATCGAGCTCCGGCTCGCGGTCGACGACGGGCTCGACCTGATCGAGACCGACGAGCTCCGGTTCAAGCAGGTGCTGCTCAACCTGCTGAGCAATGCCGTCAAGTTCACCCCGGACGGTGGCCACGTCTCGATCCTCGCCACCCGCGCCGGCGGCGAGGTCGAGGTGCGCGTCATCGACGACGGTCCCGGTGTACCGCTGGAGGACCGCGAGCGGATCTTCGAGTCGTTTCAGCAGGGCCGGGAAGGATCACCGCGTGAGGAGGGTACGGGTCTCGGCCTGACGCTGTGCCGACGCATCGTGGCGCTGCTCGGGGGCCGGATGTGGCTGGACAGTGAGGTCGGCGTCGGGAGCACGTTCGGCTTTCGGATACCACTGGGCCGGGTCGACGCCGGCTCAGCCGAAGACGACGAAGCGAGGGATCAACTCGCCGGGGGGGCCGCGGGCGCACCCGACTCCAGCCTGCCGGTGGTGCTCGTGGTGGACGACGACCGGGCCTCGCTGGCCCTGCTGGCGGCCTATCTGGACGGCTTGGGGGTCAGGGTGGTCCGCGCCCGCGACGGGCAGGAGGCTCTGGACGTGGTTCGCCGGCTGCGTCCGGTGGCCACCGTCCTCGACATCCGGCTGCCGGGCCTGGACGGCTGGGAGGTGCTCAGCCAGATCAGGAGTGACTCCGCCACCCGGGACATCCCCGTCATCATCGTCTCCATCCTGGACGAGAAGTCCCGCGGCATGGCCCTCGGGGCCGCTGAGTACCTGGTGAAGCCGGTGGGTCGGCACGAGCTGGTGACGGCCCTGCAGCGGGTGAACGCGCTACCCACCGCCGACGTCGGCGCAGCGGCACCCCCCACGTCGGGACTGAACGGGTCTCCGCAGGCAGTGGGCGGCACACCATGATGACCTCCCGGATCCTGGTGGTCGAGGACCATCCGCTCAACCTCAAGCTGATGCGCGACGTACTGGAGTTCGCCGGTTATCAGGTGATCGTGGCCACGACCGGTGAAGAGGGGGTGGCCCTGGCCCGGTCCTGCGCGCCCGACCTGATCCTGATGGATCTGCAGCTGCCCGGAATCGACGGTTCGGAGGCGCTGCGACAGATCCGTGCTGACGCGGCGGTCGCTGCGGTTCCGGTGGTGGCGGTGACCGCATTCGCCATGAAGGACGATCGGGACAAGGCAGTTCGCCTCGGCTTCGACGGTTATCTCGACAAGCCGATCAGCGTCCATTCGCTGCCGTCACAGGTGGGCGGGTTTCTCGGTCGGTCCACCCGATGACCGAGACCACGACCACGAGTCATCCGACCAGCGGTCCGACCGCTGATCGGTTCAGCCCCCCGGTGACGATCCTGGCCGTCGACGACCAACCGCAGAACCTCCGTCTGCTCGATGCCGTGCTCGGTCCGCGTGGTTACCGGGTGGTGCTGGCTGGGTCCGGGCAGGAGGCACTCGACCGGCTCGCCGAAGGCGACATCGATCTGGTGCTGCTCGACATCGTCATGCCGGGCCTGGACGGTTACGAGGTGTGCCGGCGCATCCGCGACGACCGCCACACCGCCTTCGTCCCGGTGGTGATGGTGACGGCGAGTGGCGGGCAGCAGAAGGTCCACGCCCTCGAAGCCGGCGCCGACGACTTCGTCAACAAGCCGATCAACCAGGCCGAGCTGTTGGCCCGGGTCGCCTCACTGGCGCGGATCAAGCGCTACCAGGACACCATCTCTCGTCAGGCCACCGAGCTGGCCGCCTGGAACACCGAGCTCGAAGAGCGGGTACGCGCCCAGGTCGAGGAGCTCCAACGCGTCAACCGGCTGCGACGCTTTCTCGCTCCCCAGCTCGCCGAGCTGGTCCTGGACTCCGGCGACGAGTCGTTCCTGAACAGCCATCGGCGCGAGATCGTGGTCGTCTTCTGCGATCTGCGCAACTTCACCCCGTTTGCCGAGTCGAGCGAGCCCGAAGAGGTGATGGGGGTGCTCGGCGACTACCACGCCGCCCTGGGTGAGCTGATCTTCCGCTACGAGGGCACCCTGGAGCGTTTCACCGGCGACGGACTGATGGTGTTCTTCAACGATCCGCTGCCCTGCGACGACCCAGCCCACCGGGCCGTGGCCATGGCGGTCGAGATGCAGGAACGGGTATCGGCGCTGACGGAGCAGTGGAGCCGGCAGGGCCACGACCTCGGCTTCGGCGTCGGTATCGCGCAGGGGTTTGCGACCCTGGGCCGGATCGGCTTCGAGGGGCGCTTCGACTACGCCGCCATCGGAAGCGTGACCAACCTCGCGGCGCGGCTCTGCGCCGCAGCCGGGGCGGGCCAGATCCTCGTCGCGCAACGCGCTTTCGCGGCTACCGACGGCTTCGCCGTCGGCGTGGCGGTCCCGGATCTGGACCTCCACGGTTTCCGCAGAGCCATCCGCGCCTTTGATGTCAAAGGCATCGACAACTCGAGGAAGTGGGTGCAGGCATGACCGTGCTGAGCTCCAGCGAACCGGTCACCGCGGGACCGACCCTGTCCGAGCTGGACCCACAGGTGCGGCAGGAGCGCTTTTCCCGGCTCCAGCAGCAGATGCCGGCGGTCTGGGACTCCATGCGGCTGGATCTTGACGATGAATCCGTGGTCATCATCCCTTCGGTCAGCCTCGACAAGGTTGCGGCGGGCAGCGGGAGCATGACGCAGGCCTTCGAGGAGCGGTTCCTGTTCCTGCTGCTGCTGCTCCGGCAGCCGCGGCTACGGATGGTCTACGTCACCTCGTTGCCGATCAACCCTGCCATCATCGAGTATTACCTGGCCCTGCTGCCGGGAGTCATCCCGAGCCACGCCCTCGCCCGACTGACGCTTCTCTCGGTGGACGACGCCTCACCGCGCTCGTTGAGCGCGAAGCTGCTCGAGCGTCCGCGGATGCTGTCGAGAATCGCCGCAGCCATCCCCAACGTCCACCGGTCCCATCTCATCCCCTACAACACCACCGACCTGGAACGCGACGTGGCGCTGACGCTGGGGATCCCGATGTACGGCGCGGACCCACGGCTCTACGAGCTGGGCAGCAAGACCGGCTGTCGGACGCTGTTCGCCGAGGAGGGTGTGCCCCACCCGCTGGGGGTCGAGGACCTGCACAGCCTGGACGAGGTCACCGACGCCCTGCTCGCTATGCTGGACATCCGGCCCACCATGACCGAGGCCATCGTGAAGACCAACCAGGGCGTTTCGGGGGCCGGCAACGCACTGGTGGACCTGCGGGGGGTCACCGCCCTCGAGGCGTCGGAGCGCAGAGCAACGGTCGGGGATCGGGTGCGGTCGATGCAGCTCGAGGCCACCACCATCCCCTTCGAGGGTTATGTGGCGAAGTTCGAACAGGGCGGCGGCATCGTCGAGGAGCGGATCACGGGGGAGGAGCTGCTCAGCCCGAGCGTCCAGCTCAGGGCGCTGCCGGACGGCAGCGTCGAGCTGTTGTCGACCCACGACCAGCTGCTCGGCGGCCAGAGCGGACAGAGCTACCTGGGCTGCACGTTCCCGGCTGACCCGGCGTACTCCCGGCTGATCAGTGGACCGGCCCAGGTCATCGGGGACCGGCTGGCGCGGGAGGGGGCGATGGGACGGTTCGCGATCGACTTCGTGGTGGTCCGCGACTCCGCGGGAGAGTGGACGGCCTACGCGATCGAGCTCAACCTCCGCAAGGGCGGGACCACGCACCCGTTCCTCACGCTGCAATACCTGACCGATGGCAGCTACGACGCCGAGTCGGGCCGGTTCCTCACCCCGGAGGGGAAGGACAAGCACCTGGTGGCGACCGACCACCTGGAGGCGGACGCACTGCGTGCCCTGTCGGTCGCCGACCTCTTCGACATCGTGGCTCGGCACGGTCTGCACTTCGACCAGGCCCGCCAGACGGGCATCGTGTTCCACATGATCAGCTGCCTGACCGAGCACGGACGGGTAGGCATGACGGCCGTCGGGGACACACCTGCTCAGGCCATGGAACTGTACGACCTCGCTCGCCAGGTGCTCCTGGATGAGGCTCGGGCCGCGCGCCAGGAGCGTACGCTGCCTCAGTAGGGCCGTTGCGATGTGGAGGGTGGGGTGCAGGAGGTCTGGTACGTCGCCTACGGGTCCAACATGAGCCTGGAGCGCTTCCGCTACTACCTGCTGGGTGGTAGCCCGGAGGGGAGCACGCGGGTCTATCCCGGCTGCCGTGACTCCGCAGAACCGAGATCGGCGGTCGGTCTGATGATCCCCGGGTCGCTCTACTTCGCCGGACGGTCGAGCGTCTGGGGCGGCGGGATGGTGCTCTACGACGCGCGGGGCACCGGCCGGGTGGCTGCTCGGGCGTATCGACTCAGCGCGGGCCAGTTCGTCGACGTCCTGGCCCAGGAGATGCGTCAGTCCCCGGGGGCCGGACTCGATCTGTCCCCGCTGCACGATTCCGGTGAGCACCGCTACGGCCCCGGGCGCTACGAGACCCTGATCCGCGTGGGTTCGCGCGGCGGACTTCCGATGGTGACCTTCACCAGCGACCCCCACGCGGTCCGCGACCTGGCAGCGCCGTCGGCGGCCTATCTGCGCACGATGGTCACGGGGCTCAGGGAGTCACACGGCTGGTCGTCCGGTCGGATCGCCGGTTACCTGGCCAGCATCCCGGGCGCGGCCGGAGCCTGGAGCCCGTTCCAGATCGAGGCCCTCGCAGCGTGACGGGCCACGTGCACAAACCCGCCTGAGCAAGCCGTGGACCCGATCCAGCGGCCACGACGCTGCTCAGACGCTGTGAGCTCGCAGGGTCTCCGCCACCCGGCCACGCAGCTCGGCCTCCGCCGCCCGCAGCTGCTGGACCCGCTGCTCGCGCTGAACCAGCTCCTCATCGGCCTCGGTCAGGATCCGCTCCGCCTCGGCCCGAGCCAGCTTGACCACCCGGTTGGCGGTCTGCTGGCTGTTGAGCAGCAGGCCGTACTCGTACGAACGGATGCTGTCACCGCCCGCGTGGTCACCACTGACGGCCGCGCCGGAGCCGGTGACGTCGAGCCGGGCCTTGATCAGACCGAGCTCTGTGTGGAACCCGGCGACGGCGTTGTCGATCTGGGTCGTCAGGTCGTCGATCTGGGTGCTGACGTCCGCGGGCACGCCCTCCGACGCCAACAGGTGCTGCCGCGCCTGGTCCTGAGCGGCGGTCAGGACGTCCAGGGCAGCGACCGAGATCCGCTGCTCGGGATCGTCGAGCGTATCGAGGTCCCGGCGGGCGTCGGAGTGCGGCTCGTTGATCCCCAGGTCCGGCTCGTCGGCAGCCTCGAACTGGTTGGCGTCGGCCCCGCTGGCCACCGCGGCCGACCCTTCGGCGCCCCGGGCGGCGTCGCTCATCCCGACGGTGCTCCGCAGCGGGACCTCCTTGATGAAGACCACGCAGACCAGGCTCACCACGGCGACGCCGGCCGCGATCAGGAACAGGTAACCGGTCGCGTCGCCGTAGGCCGCTCGCACGATCTGTACGACGGGCGCCGGCAGCTGGCTGAGGTCCAGTGAGCCGCTGGCCCCGGCGCTGCCGCCGGGCACCCCGAGCCGCTGGAGGCCAACGGCCACCTTGTCGGCCACCTGGGTGGCCAGGACCGCGCCGAGGACCGACACGCCCACGGCACCGCCAAGGCTCCGGAAGAAGGCCACGGTAGCGGAGGCGGCGCCGATGTCGCGCACGTCGACAGTGTTCTGGACCGCGAGGACGAGGTTCTGCATCAGGGCGCCCATGCCGAGACCCATCAGCGCCATGTAGCCCCCCATCAGCCACAGCGAGGTCGTGTGGTCGATGGTGCCGAGACCGGCGAGGCCGGCGACCAGCGAGATGGCGCCGCCGATCAGGAACTTCTTCCAACGACCGGTCCGGCTGATGATGTTGCCGGCCACGGTGGAGGAGATCAGGAGCGACACCATCAGCGGGATGGTCAGCAGACCGGCGTGCGTCGGGGTGAAGCCGCGGGCGATCTGGTAGTACTGCCCGAGGAAGGTCGTGCCACCGAACATGGCGATCCCGACCGCCACACTGGCGATGATGACCAACGTCGCTGTCCGGTTGGCGAGCACCCGCAGCGGGACCATCGGCTCCGGAACGCGGAGCTCCACGGCCACGAAGACCGCGATCACCACGGCAGCCGGTACCAGGAAGGCCGCGGTCTGCCAGGAGATCCAGTCGAAGTCGTGGCCGGCGAAGGTGATCCACAGCAGCGGAAGGCTGGCGCCGAGGGAGATCAGGACCGCGCCGACGTAGTCGATCTTGGGCCGGCGACGGATGGTCTGCAGCTTCAGCTGGCTCTGCAGGATGATGATCGCGATGATGGCGAGCGGGATACAGACGTAGAAGCACCAGCGCCAGCCCAACGCGCTGTCCACGATGACGCCGCCGAGCAGGGGGCCGGAGACGGTGCTGACCGCCATCACGGCTCCCATGTAGCCGGAGTAGCGACCGCGCTCGCGCGGAGCCACTATCGAGCCCATGATCGATTGCACCAATGCGGTCAGACCGCCCATCCCGAGCCCCTGGATCACCCGCATCGAGATCAGGAACGGCACGTTCTGCGAGGCACCGGCGCCGATCGAGCCGAGCACGAACACGACCAGGGACAGCTGGACCAGCAGCTTCTTGCTGAACAGGTCGGACAGCTTGCCCCAGATCGGGGTGCTCACCGTGGTGGCGAGCAGGGCGGCCGTGATCACCCAGGTGTACTGCCGTTGGGTGCCGTGCAGATCGCCGATGATGGTGGGCAGCGCGGTAGCCACGATCGTCGAGCTGAGCAGGGCCGTGAACAGGCCGGCCAGCAGACCGGTCATGGCCTGCAGGATCTGCTGGTGGGACATGTCCCCGGGGACCGTCGCCTGTCGTGGCGGGGTGACCGCTGTTGTTGTCATGGGTGACCTCGGTAGGTGAGAGTGGAGCGAGTTGCCGACGGCGGCTGTGACATCGCCAGGGTGCTAATTTAGGCCAACTACATGCATAGAACAACTATTCCCGATGCGAGGCGGACGGATGACCGCCGCGTCCAGAATGCGGCTGCCTGGGTTGCGGTGCGGTAGCCTCACGGAGACAACCAACCTTTAAGACCTGTCCTGTGAGGCAGGAAAGGACGGTCATGACCACCAGCACCATTCCGCTCGCGCGAAGCACGGCCCTGCTCGTGCTGGAAGACGGACGGACGTTCACGGGCTCGGCTTTCGGAGCCGCCGGGGAGACCTTCGGTGAGGCAGTGTTCGCCACCGGAATGTCCGGGTACCAGGAGACCCTCACCGACCCGAGCTACCACCGTCAGGTCGTGGTGGCCACGGCGCCGCACATCGGCAACACCGGCTGGAACGACGAGGACGACGAGTCCGGCCGGATCTGGGTCGCCGGGTACGTGATCCGCGACGCAGCCCGGGTGCCGTCCAGCTGGCGCTCCCGGCGCAGTCTCGATGCCGAGCTCACGGCCCAGGGCGTGGTGGGCATCAGCGACGTCGACACCCGGGCCCTGACCCGGCATCTGCGCGAGCGGGGCGCCATGCGGGTCGGCATCTCCAGCATCGAGACCGACCCGCAGGCTCTGCTGCAGCGGGTGCTCCAGGCACCGGCCATGCTCGGGGCCGACCTGGTGCCGGACGTGACCACCGCGGCGACGTACGTGGTGCCGGCGGTCGGTGAGAAGCGCTTCACCGTGGTCGCGGTCGACCTGGGTATCAAGACCCGGACGCCGTACCGGATGGCCGAGCGGGGGATCGAGGTGCAGGTCGTCCCGTCCACGAGCACGTTCGACGAGATCGAGGCACTCCACCCGGACGGGGTGTTCTTCTCCAACGGACCGGGTGACCCCGAGTCCGCGACGCACGAGGTCGAGCTGCTGCGCCAGGTGCTCGCGGCGAAGATCCCGTTCTTCGGCATCTGCCTCGGCAACCAGATCTTCGGCCGCGCCCTGGGGTTCGGGACCTACAAGCTGGGCTACGGGCACCGTGGCATCAACCAGCCGGTGATGGACCTGGGCACCCGGAAGGTCGAGATCACCTCGCACAACCACGGGTTCGCCGTGGCCGCGACGATCGGGGAGCCGACCCAGACCCCGTACGGCACGGCCGAGGTCAGCCACGTCAACCTCAACGACCAGGTGATCGAAGGACTGCGGCTCACCGACACCGACGGCAACCTGCTCTCCTTCTCCGTCCAGTACCACCCGGAAGCCGCCGCCGGCCCCCACGACGCCAGCTACCTCTTCGACCGTTTCGTGTCGGTGATGGACCAGCGACCTCGGCGGAGCCGAGCGACGAACCGCCCGAGGGACGAGGGCTTGGTTGGTCGGAACCAACCAGACGCGGGAGCGAAGCGACCTCCTGGCCCTTCCGGCGCGAGCGAAGCGAGCGTGTGATGCCACGCCGTACGGATATCACCAGCATCCTCGTGATCGGGTCAGGCCCCATCGTGATCGGCCAGGCGTGTGAGTTCGACTACTCCGGGACCCAGGCCTGCCGGGTGCTCAAGGAGGAGGGGTTCCGGGTCATCCTGGTCAACTCCAACCCGGCCACCATCATGACCGACCCCGAGTTCGCCCACGCGACCTACATCGAGCCGATCACGCCTGAGTTCGTCGAGCAGGTCATCGCCCTGGAACGACCGGACGCCCTGCTGGCCACGCTCGGTGGTCAGACCGCGCTCAACGTAGCCATCGCCCTGCACGATCGTGGGGTGCTGGAGAAGTACGACCTCGAGCTCATCGGCGCCTCGGTGGACGCCATCCAGCGTGGCGAGAACCGGGAGACGTTCAAGACCATCGTCGAGGGTCTTACCGGCCTCGAAGGTGGGCCGGGCGAGGTCGCCCGCAGCAACACCTGCCACACCATGGAGGATGTGCTGGCCGCGGCCGACGAGCTCGGCTACCCACTGGTGGTGCGCCCCAGCTTCACCATGGGCGGCGTCGGCTCCGGCTTCGCCCACGACGAGACCGAGCTCCGCCGGATGGCCGGTGCCGGCCTGTCCGCCAGCCCCACCACCGAGGTGCTGATCGAGGAGTCGATCCTCGGCTGGAAGGAGTACGAGCTGGAGGTGATGCGCGACCAGGCCGACAACGTCGTCATCGTCTGCTCGATCGAGAACCTCGACCCGATGGGCGTGCACACCGGCGACTCCATCACCGTGGCGCCGGCCCTGACCCTGACCGACCGCGAGTACCAGCGGATGCGGGACGTGTCCATCGGCATCATCCGCGCCGTCGGGGTGGAGACGGGCGGCTGCAACATCCAGTTCGCGGTCGACCCCGCCACCGGTCGGATGATCGTGATCGAGATGAACCCCCGGGTGTCGCGGTCCAGCGCGCTGGCCAGCAAGGCGACCGGATTCCCGATCGCCAAGATCGCCGCCAAGGTGGCCATCGGCTACACCCTGGACGAGATCCCGAACGACATCACCACCCCCAGGGGGGACACCCCCCCGGGATCCCCCCCAAAAAGCCGCGGCACTTCAGCTTGTTTTGAACCAACCCTGGACTACGTCGTGGTGAAGGTGCCGCGCTTCGCGTTCGAGAAGTTCCCGTCGGCCGACTCCACCCTGACCACGCACATGAAGAGCGTCGGCGAGGTGATGGCCATCGGCCGCAACTTCACCGAGGCCCTCGGCAAGGCGCTGCGTGGCCTGGAGGATCCGAAGGCGCCGTTCGACTACACCTCAGAGATCACCGAGTCGGTCGAGGATCTGCTGAGCGAGGCGTCCCGGCCGCACGACGGCCGGCTCGGGGTGGTCTTCCGGGCCATGCGGGCCGGGGCCACCCCGGACCAGGTGCACCAGGCCACCCACATCGACCCCTGGTTCGTGGACCAGCTGTCCCTGCTGCTCGAGCTGGGTGCCGAGCTACGGGAGGCGCCCGAGCTCACCGCCGACCTGCTGCGGCTGGCCAAGCGGCACGGCTTCTCCGACGCCCAGGTCGCCGCCCTCCGCAACCTCGGGGAGGACGTGGTTCGCGGGGTCCGCTGGGCGCTCGGCATCCGACCGGTGTTCAAGACGGTGGACACCTGTGCGGCCGAGTTCGCGGCCCAGACGCCGTACTACTACAGCTCCTACGACGTCGAGACCGAGGTGTTGCCGCGGGAGCGGCCGGCGGTGCTGATCCTGGGCAGCGGACCGAACCGGATCGGACAGGGGATCGAGTTCGACTACTCCTGTGTGCATGCGTCGATGGCGTTGAGCGACGCCGGCTACGAGACCATCATGGTCAACTGCAACCCCGAAACCGTGTCCACCGACTACGACACCTCCGACCGGCTCTATTTCGAGCCGCTCACTCTCGAGGACGTGCTCGAGGTGGTGCACGCCGAGACCGGAGCCGGCCCCATCGCGGGCATGATCGTCCAGCTCGGCGGCCAGACCCCGCTGCGACTGGCCCAGTCGCTCAAGGACGCCGGGGTGACGATCGTCGGCACCAGCCCGGAGGCCATCCACCTGGCCGAGGAACGCGGCGCCTTCGGTGAGGTGCTGGCCGCCGAGGGGCTGCCGGCGCCCAAGCACGGGATGGCCCGCTCGTTCACCGAGGCCAAGTCCATCGCCGACGAGATCGGCTACCCGGTGCTGGTCCGCCCCTCGTACGTGCTGGGTGGCCGTGGGATGGAGATCGTCTACGACGAGGGGGCGCTCAGCGGCTACATCGCGCGGGCCACCGAGGTGTCGCCCGCCCATCCCGTGCTGGTCGACCGCTTCCTCGACGACGCGGTGGAGATCGACGTGGACGCGCTCTACGACGGCACCGACCTCTATCTCGGCGGAGTGATGGAGCACATCGAGGAGGCGGGGATCCACTCCGGCGACTCGGCCTGCGCGCTGCCGCCGATCACCCTCGGGGCGGAGGTGGTCGACCGGATCCGCGTCTCCACCGAGGCCATCGCCCGCGGCGTAGGCGTGCGTGGCCTGCTCAACATCCAGTTCGCACTGGCCGGCGACACGCTGTACGTGCTGGAGGCCAACCCACGGGCGTCCCGCACGGTGCCGTTCGTGTCCAAGGCCACCGCCACCCCACTGGCCAAGGCGGCCGCCCGGATCATGCTCGGCACCCCGATCGCCGACCTGCGGACCGAGGGCATGCTGAGGCCCACCGGCGACGGCTCCGACGAGGACAGCTCCTCGCCGATCGCGGTCAAAGAGGCGGTGATGCCGTTCAACCGGTTCCGCACCGTGGAGGGCGTGTCCGTCGACACGATTCTGGGCCCGGAGATGAAGTCCACCGGGGAGGTGATGGGTCTCGACATGTCGTTCGGGGTGGCCTTCGCCAAGAGCCAGGTGGCCGGCTTCGGCCCGCTGCCGACCCGGGGGACCGTGTTCATCTCGGTGGCCAACCGGGACAAGCGACACGTCATCTTCCCGGTGAAGCGGCTGGCCGACCTCGGCTTCGAGATCCTGGCCACGGCCGGTACCGCCTCGATGCTGCGCCGCCACGCGGTGCCGGTGACCACGGTCCGCAAGCACAGCCAGGGCTCCGGTCCGGGCGGGGAGAAGACCATCGTGCAGGCGATCCTCGACGAAGAGGTCGACCTCATCTTCAACACCCCACACGGTCTCAGCCCGGACGGTCGGCCCCGCTACGACGGGTACGAGATCCGGACCGCTGCCGTGCTGCGCAACGTCCCGTGCATCACCACGGTGCAGGGTCTGGCCGCTGCCGTGCAGGGGATCGAGTCGATCATGGCCGGTGACATCGGCGTCCGTTCCTTGCAGTCCTGGCATGGGCAAGGCTGGCGCTGAGCCGTGCCGGCCGAGCTGACGCCGCGGCCCGCGGGGCGCGGGGGGCGGCTGCGCAGGTCCGCCCTGGACGTGGGCTACCGCAGGGTGCTCCGACCGGCCCTGTTCGGATCGTACGGCGGCGACGCTGAGCGGGTGCACGAGCTGACCCTGGCGGCGATCGCCCGGCTCGGCTCGTCCCGGGCGGCGCTCCGTGCGGTGTCGGCCCTCACCGCCGGTCCGCGGCACCCGGTCACCGTGGCCGGGATCGACTTCCCGGGGTTGGTCGGCGTGGCGGCCGGTCTGGACAAGAACGGGGTGGGGGTGCATGCCTGGTCATCGTTGGGCTTCTCCCACGCCGAGCTGGGCACGGTCACCGCACGGGCCCAGCCGGGCAACCCCGAGCCGCGGCTCTTCCGGCTGCGGCAGAGCGAGGCCATCATCAACCGGATGGGTTTCAACAACGCGGGCGCCGCGGCGCTGGCCGATCGGCTCCGGCTGGCGGGCGTGCTGCGCGGCAACGGCGCGGTCGGAATGCCGGTCGGGGTGTCGATCGGCAAGACCAAGACCACCCCCCTGGCCGCCGCCACGGAGGACTACCTGACGTCGTTCCGGCTGCTGGCGCCCTACGCCGACTACGTGGCCGTCAACGTGTCCAGCCCCAACACACCGGGCCTGCGCTCGCTGCAGGACCGGGCGTGCTTGCACGAGCTGGTGGTCGAGCTGGTGGCCGAAGCGGCGTTGCTGGCCGGCCCCGACGGCACCCCATTACCCGTCTTCGTCAAGATCGCCCCCGATCTGAGCGACGCGGCCCTGGACGAGGTGCTGGACGTCTGCACCGACGGCGGGGTCCAAGGTCTGGTGGCCACCAACACCACCGTGGCGCGCTCCGGGATCAGTCCCACCGACGTGGGCTGGGCCGACCAGGCGGGCGGGCTGTCCGGGGCGCCGCTGACCGTCCGGGCGCGTGAGGTGGTCCGCTACCTGACCTCGAGCTCGCGGCTGCCGGTGATCGGAGTGGGGGGCATCATGACGGCCGCCGACGCGAGTGCGATGCTCGACGCAGGGGCCAGTCTGCTGCAGGTCTACACCGGCTACGTCTACGCCGGACCGGCTCTGGTGTCCGCGATCAACCAGCTGAGGAGCAACGCATGACCAGCACCAAGAGGGCGCATCTGGCGTCGTACGGCAGCCGTCTCGCGGCCGTCACCTCCGAACGCGGAGCCCTCTGTGTGGGGATCGACCCCCACCCAGGTCTGCTGAAGGCGTGGGGCCTGTCCGTCGACGTCGGTGGGCTGGAGCGGTGCGCCCGGGGCATGGTCGACGCACTGGAGACCACGGTCGCGGTGTTCAAGCCCCAGTCGGCCTTCTTCGAGGCGTTCGGCTCGAAGGGGGTCGCTGTGCTGGAACGGGTGCTGGCCGACATCAGTGCCTCGGGCGCCCTGTCCCTGCTGGACGTCAAGCGGGGCGACATCGGCTCCACCATGGACGCGTACGGCGCTGCGTACCTGACCGACGGATCGTCGCTGGCCGCGGATGCCATCACCCTGAGTCCTTACCTCGGGTTCGGATCGCTGGCCGGCGCGATCGAGCTGGCCGGTCAGCACGGTCGTGGGGTCTACGTGCTGGCGCTGACCAGCAACCCCGAGGCCCCCGAGCCGCAGCACGCCGTCACCGTGACCGGCAGCAGCGTGGCCCAGACCATCGTCGACGCCGCGGCCCGCGCCAACGCCGGTTTCGTGCCCGGCCACGTCGGCATCGTGGTCGGCGCGACCGTCGGCCGCACCGGCACCGACTTCTCGTCCCTCAACGGTTCGATCCTGGCGCCGGGTCTCGGCGCACAGGGAGCAGGACCGGCCGACCTGGTGGAGGTGTTCGGGTCCGCGATCGGTCTGGTGCTGCCGTCGATGAGCCGTGAGGTCATGTCGGCAGGTCCCGAACCGCAGGCTCTCCAGGCCGCGGCCCAGCGAGCACTGGGCGAGATGGAAGCCGTCGGACTGGTGAGGTAAGTTTTCAAGCCATCCACACGATTGCTCGACTGGGAAGTGGTCGGCTCGCAGATGAGGACATGCCCGTGACCATACCGCCGCTGAGCGACGAGCAGCGCCAGCAGGCGCGCAGCGCCGCGACCGAGGCTCGACGTCGGCGTGCAGACATCAAGCAGGCGCTCCGGACCGGAGGCCGCACGCTGGCCGAGGTGCTCGCCCTCGCCGAGCAGGACGAGGTGGTGGCCCACGCCAAGGTCGTCGACGTGCTGAAGTCGCTGCCGCGGGTCGGGGTCGTGCGCGCCGGCAAGGTGATGGACCGGCTGGACATCGCCCCGAACCGACGGCTCCGTGGGCTGGGCAAGCACCAGACGGCCGCGTTGATCGCCGAGTTCGCCGTCCGGTCCGACGCCGAAGCTGATGCTGGCCAGCCGTTGAGTTCGTGAGCTCTCCGCAGCTGACCGTGGTCTCGGGGCCGACCGCGGTCGGTAAGGGCACGGTGGTCGCCCGGCTCCGTGAGGACCACCCCGAGATCTTCGTCTCCGTATCCGCGACGACGAGGCCGCCGCGCCCGGACGAGGTCGACGGGGTGCACTACATGTTCGTCAGCAACGAGGAGTTCGACGAGCTCATCGGCGGCGCTCAGCTGCTCGAGTGGGCGGTGGTGCACGGAACGAACCGGTACGGCACCCCGAAAGCGCCGTTGCTGGCCGCACTGGCCAGCGGGCGTGAGGCGCTGCTGGAGATCGACCTCCAGGGCGCCCGTCAGGTCAGGGAGTCCTGGCCGACCGCCCGGTTCGTCTTCCTGGCGCCACCGACGTGGGACGAGCTGGTCCGGCGGCTGGTGGGCCGGGGGACCGAGTCCGAGACGCAACGGCGGCGGCGGCTGGAGAGTGCGCGGGGCGAGATGGCCGCGATGTCGGAGTTCGACCACGTCATCGTGAACCGTGAAGTAGGGCAAGCCGTCCAGGAGTTGGTAGGCTTGCTGAGTCTGTAGTCCACCGGCTGTGTTCCGGCCTGCCCGTTCTACGCTGATTCCAAACCCGAAGGTCTAACTTGCCTGCACACAACACCGTTGCCGAGGGAATCACCAACCCCCCGATCGACGACCTGCTCACCCACTCGGACTCGAAGTACAAGTTGGTCATCTACGCCGCCAAGCGCGCACGCCAGATCAACGCGTACTACTCCCAGCTCGGCGAGGGACTGCTCGACTACGTCGGCCCGCTGGTGGAGACCACCGTTCAGGAGAAGCCGTTGAGCATCGCACTGCGCGAGGTCAACGCCGGCCTGCTGACCTGCACCGACATCGACCCGGACGCCCCCGAGCCCGAGGTGGCCAGCCCCACCTTCTCCGACCCGGCCTGATCCGCCCACTGACCGAGCTCTAGAGCCCCGACTGAGCTGTAGAGCGCGACCGACGTCATGAGCCGCATCGTGCTGGGTGTGGCCGGCGCCATCGCCGCCTACAAGGCCTGCGAGGTGTTACGCCGACTCCGGGCCGCCGGTCACGACGTGACGGTCGTCCCGACCGAGTCGGCGTTGCACTTCGTCGGCGCCGCCACCTGGGCCGCCCTGTCCGGCCAGCCCGTCTCCACCTCCGTCTGGGACGACGTCGACCAGGTGCGTCACGTCTCGATCGGGCAGTCGGCCGACCTCGTCCTGGTGGTGCCCGCCACCGCCGACCTGCTGGCGCGCGCCGCGTCCGGCCGGGCCGACGACCTGCTGACCAACGTACTGCTGACCGCCACCGGCCCGGTGGTCTTCGCCCCCGCCATGCACACCGAGATGTGGCAGCACCCGGCCACCCGGGCCAACGTCGCCACCCTGCGGTCCCGCGGTTGCGTGGTGGTCGACCCCGACAGCGGTCGGCTGACCGGTGCTGACTCCGGGCCGGGCCGGCTGCCCGAAGCGGCCGAGATCACCGGGATCGCGCTCTCCGTGCTGGACCGTCCCGACGCCGTCACCAGGATGGCTGCCCAGGACATGGCCGGACTACGCGTAGCCGTGAGCGCGGGCGGGACCCGGGAGCACCTGGACCCGGTGCGCTACCTGGGCAACTCCTCGTCCGGACTGATGGGCTGGGCGCTGGCCCGCGCCGCCGTGCTGCGCGGGGCGGACGTGCAGCTGGTCGCCGCCAACGTGAGCCTGCCGCCGCCGGCCGGTGCCCAGCTGGAGACGGTCACCACCACCGCCGAGCTGGAACAGGCGATGAACCGGGCGGCCAAGGACTCCGACCTGGTGGTGATGGCGGCCGCCGTTGCCGACTTCACACCGGCTGACCCGCGTCAGACCAAGCTCAAGAAGGAGTCTGACACCTCCGGTCTGTCGCTGGATCTGGTCCAGACCGTCGACGTGCTCGCCGGTCTGGTCGCAGGACGGACCGACCCGGCCCAGGTGCTGGTCGGCTTCGCCGCCGAAACTCCGACTGCTGACCACAGCTTGCTCCAGTTGGGCCGCGTCAAGCTGACCCGCAAGGGCTGCGACCTGTTGGTCCTCAACTCGGTCGGCCGCGGCCTGGTGTTCGGCCAGCCCGACAACGAGATCACGCTGTTGAGCGCCCGCTCCGAGATCGGCCCACTCGCGGGCAGCAAAGACACGCTGGCTCACGACATCTGGGATGAGGCGCTCCAGCTGCGTTCTCAACGGTAAGGTGCCGCAGGAAAGATCGTGGACTGGGCGACGCTCAGCTTCGACGACGACGAGACCTCAGGAGACACACGGCATGGCGGGAAAACTGTTCACCTCGGAGTCTGTGACCGAAGGGCATCCGGACAAGATCGCTGACCAGATCAGCGACTCGGTGCTGGACGCCCTGTTGCAGCAGGACCCGAACAGCCGGGTCGCGGTCGAGACCCTGGTGACCACCGGTCTCGTCGTGGTGGCCGGCGAAGTGACCACCGAGGCCTACGTGGAGATCCCCAAGATCGTCAGGCAGCGGATCCTCGAGATCGGCTACGACTCCTCGACCAAGGGCTTCGACGGCGCCTCCTGCGGTGTCCAGGTGGCCATCGGTCAGCAGTCGGCCGATATTGCCCAAGGCGTCGACAAGGCCTTCGAGAACCGTACGGGTGAGTCCTTCGACGCCCTCGACGCGCAGGGCGCGGGCGACCAGGGTCTGATGTTCGGCTATGCGTGCCAGGACACGGCCAGCCTGATGCCACTGCCCATCGACCTGGCCCACCGGCTGGCCGAGCAGCTGTCCGCCTCCCGCAAGGACGGGACGATGGCCTACCTCCGTCCGGACGGCAAGACCCAGGTGACCTTCGAGTACGAGGGTGACACCCCGGTACGGCTCGACACCGTGGTGCTCTCCAGCCAGCACGCGGCCGACATCGACCTGGACGCTCTGCTCGCGCCCGATGTGCGCAAGCACGTCGTGGAGCCGGTGCTCGAGCGCTACGACATCGACGCCTCCGACTACCAGCTGCTGGTCAACCCGACCGGCCGGTTCGAGATCGGCGGGCCGATGGGTGACGCCGGGCTGACGGGCCGCAAGATCATCGTCGACACCTACGGCGGCATGGCCCGTCACGGGGGCGGCGCCTTCTCCGGCAAGGACCCGTCGAAGGTGGACCGCTCGGCTGCCTACGCCATGCGGTGGGTGGCCAAGAACGCGGTCGCGGCCGGCCTGGCCGATCGGCTGGAGGTCCAAGTTGCCTACGCGATCGGTGTCGCCGCCCCCGTCGGTCTTTTCGTCGAGACATTCGGCACCGAGCAGGTAGATCCGGACAAGATCGCGGACGCCATCAAGCAGGTCTTCGACCTCCGGCCGGCGGCGATCATCCGGGATCTCGACCTCAAGCGCCCTATCTACGCGCAGACCGCCGCCTACGGGCACTTCGGCCGGACGGACATCGAACTCCCGTGGGAGCAACTGGACCGGGTGGACCCGCTCAAGGCCTACCTCGGCTTGTAACTCCCCGCCCCGCCCCGCCACTGCCCCCGGCCGCCGCCCCGCCACTGCCCCCGCACGGCCCGCTGCCGCCCCCGGCGTGGATCAACTTCGACGGCATGGACGAAATTGAGGACTTCTCTCACTCCGATCCGAAATCCGGAAAGTTGATCCATGCAGGGGCCCGGTCGGGCGTTCGGCGGAGGTGAGTTCGGCGGAGGTGAGTTCGGCGGTCGGGGCGTTCGGCGTTCGGCAGTCGTGCGTTCGGCGGTCGTGGATGTTGCGGGCGGCCGGCTCCGAATGCGAACGTCGGGGTGCGGAAATGGCCGAACTGTCGCCGGCGTCTGATATCCAAGGGCCATGAGCCCCGCCCCCACCCGCAGCAGGCGGGCCACCGCTGGTGCGAAAGTGCCCGCCGCGGTGCTCCCGGTCGCCAGGGTGGCGGTCGACGTTTCCCTGGCGCATCTGGACCGGACGTTCGACTACCTGGTCGCCGACAGCGATTCCGAAGCCGCCCAGCCCGGCACCCGGGTCCGGGTGCGGTTCGCCGGCCGGCTGCTGGACGGATACGTGCTGGAGCGTCTGGTCGAGTCCGACCACGACGGGCGGTTGGGCTTCCTGGACCGGGTGGTTTCGGTCGAACGGGTGCTGACGCCGGAAGTCGCCAGGCTGGCCAGGGCAGTCGCCGACCGCTATGCCGGATCCATGGCCGATGTGCTAAGGCTCGCGGTCCCGCCCCGGCATGCACGTGCGGAGGCGATGGTCGACCCCGTCCCGGAACTGCCGGGGCAGCAGGGCAAGCAACACTTCGACCCATCCGGATGGCAGGTCTATCAGGCAGGTGGCGCCTTCCTGTCAGCCGTCGGACATGGCCGCCCCGCACGGGCCGTCTGGCAGGCACTTCCGGGGGAGGACTGGGCGGCCCGACTTGCCGACCTGGCAGCCGCGGCGGCCATCAGTCGTCGGGGTGCCTTGCTGGTCGTTGCTGATGCGCGTGACCTGGAACGACTCGATGCCGCGCTGGCTACGGTGTTGCCCGCCGACGATTACGTCACGCTGGCAGCCGACCTTGGCCCCGCCGAGCGCTACCGCAGATATCTCAAACTGAGCCGGGGACAGGTGAAGGTCGCGGCCGGGACCCGAGCGGCCGC
>JBBRYD010000025.1:0-36859 GCA_038238065.1 Propionibacteriales bacterium
AGCGAGCTCCGCCCGTACGTGGCGGAGCTGTCCCGGATCGCCGACTGCTTCATCTCGTGCTATCCCAACGCGGGTCTACCGAACGCGTTCGGTGAGTACGACGAGACCCCCGACCAGACCGGCAGCGTGCTCGAGGAGTTCGCCAGCGCCGGCCTGGTCAACCTGCTCGGCGGCTGCTGCGGCACCACGCCGGACCACATCGCCGCCGTCGCCACCGGGGCGAAGGGCAAGACGCCACGGGTACCCGAGCGCATCCCGTCGGCGCTACGGCTCGCGGGCCTCGAGCCGGTCACGGTCACCGACACGTCGCTGTTCCTCAACGTGGGCGAGCGCACCAACATCACCGGTTCCGCCCGGTTCCGCAACCTGATCAAGGCCGGCGACTACGCGACCGGCCTGGCCGTGGCCCGGCAGCAGGTCGCGGCCGGCGCTCAGGTGATCGACATCAACATGGACGAGGGGATGATCGACGGCGTCGCCGCGATGGACCGGTTCGTCAAGCTGGTGGCCAGCGAGCCCGACATCTCCCGGGTCCCGCTGATGATCGACTCCTCCAAGTGGGAGGTGATCGAGACCGGGCTTAAGTCGGTCCAGGGCAAGCCGATCGTCAACTCCATCTCGATGAAGGAGGGCGAGGAGAAGTTCATCGCCCAGGCTCGGCTGTGCCGCAAGTACGGCGCCGCCGTGGTGGTGATGGCGTTCGACGAGGACGGCCAGGCCGACAGCCTGGAGCGCCGCAAGGTGATCTGTCAGCGGGCGTACACGATCCTGACCGAGGTGGTCGGCTTCCCGGCCGAGGACATCATCTTCGACCCGAACGTCTTCGCCGTGGCCACGGGCATCGAGGAGCACGCCAACTACGGCGTCGACTTCATCGAGGCGACCCGGTGGATCAAGCAGAACCTGCCCGGGGCTTTGATCTCCGGCGGCGTCTCCAACGTGTCGTTCTCGTTCCGCGGCAACAATGCCGTCCGGGAGGCCATCCACGCCGTCTTCCTCTACCACGCCATCCAGGCCGGCATGGACATGGGCATCGTCAATGCGGGCGCCCTGGTGGTCTACGACCAGGTCGATCCGGAGCTGCGGGAGCGGATCGAGGACGTCATCCTCAACCGCCGCGCCGACAGCACCGAGCGGCTGCTGGAGGTCGCGGGTCGGTTTGCCTCCTCGGGTCAGGTGCGCGAGGTCGTGGACGAGGCCTGGCGTGCCCTGCCGGTGGGGGAGCGGATCACCCATGCGCTGGTCAAGGGCATCGACGAGTTCGCCGAGAGCGACACCGAGGAGCTGCGGGCCGAGATCAGCGCCCGCGGCGGCCGGCCGATCGAGGTCATCGAGGGCCCGCTGATGTCCGGCATGAACGTGGTCGGTGACCTGTTCGGGGCCGGCAAGATGTTCCTGCCCCAAGTGGTCAAGTCGGCGCGGGTGATGAAGAAGGCGGTGGCGTACCTGATCCCGTTCATCGAGGCCGAGAAGCAGCCCGGCGACGCCGCCACCAGCAAGGGCAAGATCGTCATGGCCACGGTCAAGGGCGACGTGCACGACATCGGCAAGAACATCGTGGGCGTGGTGCTGCAGTGCAACAACTACGACGTGGTCGACCTCGGGGTGATGGTGCCGTACCAGAAGATCCTGGACGCCGCCAAGGCCGAGAACGCCGACATCATCGGGCTGTCCGGTCTGATCACCCCCTCGCTGGACGAGATGGTGACCTTCGCCACCGAGATGGAGCGACAGGGCTTCGACATCCCGCTGCTGATCGGCGGGGCCACCACGTCGCGCGCGCACACCGCGGTCAAGATCGACCAGAAGTACCACGGTCCGGTGGTCTGGGTGAAGGACGCGTCCCGCTCGGTACCGGTCGCGGCTGCGCTGCTGTCGGACGAGCAGCGACCGGCCCTGCTGTCCTCGGTCACCACCGACTACGACGCGCTCCGGGAACGACACGCGGCCAAGCTCTCCGAACGCCCGCTGATGCGGCTCGCGGCCGCCCGCGCCAACGCGACGCCGATCGACTGGTCGTCCTACCGACCACCCCGGCCCCGGATGCTGCTGAAGGAGTCGATGGACGTCAGTGGCGGCACTAACGACCAGACCCACGGTCGGGCGCGCCAGTTCATCAAGACGTTCCACGACTACGACCTGAGCGAGCTGCGCAGCTACATCGACTGGCAGCCGTTCTTCAACGCCTGGGAGATGAAGGGCCGGTTCCCCGACATCCTCAACAACCCGGCCTCGGGCGAGGCGGCCCGCAAGCTGTGGGACGACGCGCAGACCATGCTCGACCGGCTGATCGAAGAGCGTTGGATCCGGGCCAACGGTGTGCTGGGGCTGTTCACGGCCAGCGCGGTCCCTGGCGACGACATCGAGGTGTACACCGACGAGTCCCGGCGCGAGGTGCTCACCACGCTGCATCACCTGCGTCAGCAGGGCGAACACCGTGACGGTGTGCCGAACCGGTCGATGGCCGACTTCGTGGCCCCCAAGGACACTGGCCTGCACGACTACGTCGGCGCCTTCGCGGTGACGGCCGGGCTGGGCAGCAGCGACAAGGTGAAGGAGTTCAAGGACGACCTCGACGACTACAGCGCCATCCTGCTGGAGTCACTGGCCGACCGGCTCGCCGAGGCGTTCGCCGAACGGATGCACCAACGGGTCCGGACGGAGTTCTGGGGCTACGCCCGCGGCGAGACCCTGGACAACGAGTCGCTGATCGCCGAGAAGTATGTCGGCATCCGGCCCGCTCCCGGCTATCCCGCCTGCCCCGAGCACACCGAGAAGGCCACCCTCTGGGACCTGCTCGCCGTCCAGGCCAACACCGGGATCGAGCTGACCGAGAGCATGGCCATGTGGCCCGGCGCTGCGGTCAGCGGCTTCTACTTCTCGCACCCGGAGTCGCGCTACTTCGTGGTCGGCCGGATCGGTCGTGACCAGGTCGAGGACTACGCCAAGCGCAAGGGCTGGACCGTGCGCGAGGCCGAGCGGTGGCTGGCACCCAACCTGAGCTACGAGCCGGAGGACTGAGCACCGGGGGCCGTCCGGCGGGGCGAGACGGCGTCCAGGCTGACGCGGCGACGGAACCGGGGAGCGAGCTCGACCCGGCGTCCGCCGCGACTGAGTGACATCTGGACATCAGTGAAGTCCGTGGTTGCCTGCTCGGGGGTTCAGGTAACCACGAACTTCGATTCCTACATCGTCACCCGGGGCCTACTTCTTACACTCCTCGAATGTGATGTAGGTCTCACCCGCAGCGCAGGCCGTGACGGGTTCCCAAGAAGTCGCCCCTCGTCAAGTCACGAAGCAGCGGCAGGCGGTGTGTCGGGCGGTGCCGCGTCAACGACGGTCGAGTTCTTGGAGAGCCCTCCTGATGATCGCCACGACGATCTGCGGTTGCTCCTCCAGCATGGTGGGGGTGAACCGCAACACGCGCCACCCGGCCAGCACGATGTCATTCTGACGCCACCGGTCGCCTTCGAAGGCCTCGCGACTCGAGTGATAGGTCCGGCCGTCGATCTCCACAGCCAGCTTGAACTCCGGGAAGGCGAAATCCAGGTAGTAGACCAATCCCAGGAGAGGCAGGGGATAGTTCGCCACCCAGCCGCGCAGCCCCTCGGCCCGGAAAAGGCGCTGGGCGGTGCGCTCGGCAGGAGACCAGGCATTGTCACGCGATTCCAGCATCAGGTGACGACGAACGGCGTTGCCCCGGCGCCCGGACGTCAGCTTCAGGGCCTCGTACAGCGCAGCGACCGTGGTGGCTCGAGACCTCAGCACCACATCCAGGGCCTCGGCCCCCTGCGACGGGCACAGGTCCAGAGCGGTCAGCGCCGGAGCCGTGCACCGCACACCGTGACGTCGGATGATGAGCTCCGGCGCGATCAACCGTCGAGAGAAGACGAACCCCCGCTGCTGGAGCCTCCTGGATCTGACCGCCACCTGGAGGTCGACCACCGGGAGCTCGGGCCAGAACGTCAACCGGGCAGCCGCGGCACCCGTCAGGACCGCGTCCGCGTCCCAGGCTGCGACCGCGCGCATCCGAATCAGGGGCTCGTCCACCAGGTCGGCCGCCGCATAGACGCCCGGCAGAACGGTGTGGAGCCGGCCCCGGCGGACCAGATAGGACAGTGAATCCGCCAGCTCTGGGTGCTGGCGCCGGACGATGACTCCGCCCCGCGCGCGCAGGAGTCGGTCGATGTCGATCTGGTTTGCGGTCACGCGTTGAGGGTGGGCACGTCGACGCAGGAATGTTCGCGCCTCAGCAGGCCTGTGGACAACCCCAGGACATCCGGGGGCTGTGGACCACACAAGAACCGGCCCCTCGATGGGTTCCACGGTCGCCGACACGCCGCTGGTACCCGGGTTGCCGCTCGACGACCGGCTGATTTCTGGACTGATGACGATTTCGCCTCCGGCATCGCGGCTGGAAGACTGGCGAGGCCATGAGTCAACCCCACCTGTCCACCACCGCCGGCACCTTGGCCGCCGCTCTCTGGGACTTCGACGGGACGCTGGCCGACACCGAACCCCTCTGGGTCGCTGCCGAATACGACCTGATCAACGGCCTGGGTCACGCTTGGGACGACGAGCACGCCGAGCAGCTGGTCGGCAACTCCCTGATCGTCTCGGGCGCCTACATCCTCGACGCCATCGGTCGACCCGACCTGACCCCGGAGTGGGTCGTCGATCAGCTGCTTCAGCGCGTGGTTCGCTCGCTGAGCACCCAGCCGATTCCCTGGCGACCTGGGGCCCTGGAGCTGCTCCGGTCCTTCAACGAGGCCGGCATCCCCTGCGCTCTGGTGTCCGCGTCCTACCGCATCCTGCTCGATGCGGCGCTGGCCCAGCTGCCACCGGACACGTTCCAGGCCTCGGTGGCCGGTGACGAGGTGCTGCGCGGCAAGCCGGACCCGGAGCCGTACGCGAACGCCTGTGTGCAGCTGGGGGTGGAGGCACGCGACTGCGTGGTCTTCGAGGACTCCGGCACCGGAGCGCTGTCGGGCAACGCCGCCGGCGCGTTGGTCTTCGCGGTTCCCAACCTGGTCCGGATCCCGGCGGCCGCCCGCCGCCTGCACATCGGGTCTCTGACCGAGCTCGACGCGACGAAGGTGGCGGGGCTCCTCGAGCGAGCCAATGCGTAAGCTGTCGGTCGTCCGGATCGCCCTGGCCGTCGTGGTGAGCCTGGGTGCCGTAGACCTCGCCGGCTGCAAGCTCCCCGGCAGCAGCCCCAGCCCGACCCCGCCGAGCAGCTCGACGGCGGGGCCCTTCACCGTCATGTCGCCCGACCCCATCAGGGTGGTCGACCCGGCGGCCATCACCGAAGGCGGCTCCACCGTGTTGTCGCTCAACGTCTTCCAGCGGCTGATGACCGCCGAACCCGGCGAGAGCGTGCTCAAGCCGGACGCGGCGCGCGACTGTCTGTTCACGTCCAGCACGACCTACACCTGCACGCTCAACAAGCTGCTCTTCTTCCACAACGGTGACGCGCTCACCTCGAGCGACGTGAAGTTCAGCATCGAGCGGGCCGCCCGACTGGATGTCGCCGGCTCCTCGGCCCCGTTGCTCTCCTCGCTTCGCAGGATCGACACCCCCGACCCCCTGACCGTGAGCTTCATCCTCAGTCGGGTCGACACCCAGTTCGGCTGGGCGCTGGCCTCGCCCGGCGCCTCGATCGTGGACGAGCAGGTCTACGACGCCGACGAGCTCCGGTCCGCGACCCAGCCCATCGTCGGCTCGGGTCCGTTCACCGTGACCACGTTCACCGACCGCGACCTGGAGCTGGCCCGCTACACCGAGTACGTCGGCCGTAACCCGGCCAGGACCAACACTCTGTCCTACCGCACGGCCGCGGACTCGCCGGCGCTCGAGGAGGCCATGCGCCTCGGTAAGGTCGACGTCGTGTGGCGCGGGCTGAACGCCGCCGCCGTCACCCGGCTGGGTCAGCAGGCCACCCAGAGCCCGGACCGGCTGACCACCGACGGATTCCGGATGCAGGTGCTCACCGGGGTCCGCGTCCGTCAGGTGGAGTGGGCCCCCGACTCCGGCAAACGGGCCAACCAGGCGGTCCGGGACGCCATCCGGGCGGCACTGCAGGGGGATCGGACTCTCGACTCCGTCGTGCCCGGCGGTGTCCCCGGCCACAACAACAGCTTCGCCGTGGGCGGCCGCGGCACACCCAAGGTGACCTGGGCGAACCGGATCCAGCTCAACCTCGGGTACGACCCGACCATGCCCGACGGCCGCGACATCGCCACCCAGATCCGGTCCCGGCTGGAGGACACCGGCGGGTTGAGCGTGCGAGTGACCCCCGACCCGGAGGGGGCCGACCTGGTGCTGGTGGACCGCAAGGCCTGGACCGCAACCGCCCTGGCCTGGTTGCAGCCCTACGTAGACGCTCCGCTGCCCGCCAGTCGGGCCGTGGTGACCAAGCTAGAGAACGACTACCGGTCCACCACCAGCGACGTCGAAGCCACCAGCAAGCTCGCAGCGCTGCAGAAGCAGGCCGCCACCGACAGCGTGGTGCTGCCGGTCAGTCAAGGAGATGAGTATTTGTTTGCCCGCGACGGCGTCGACGTCAACCAGAACTCGTTCGGTCCGGGATGGCAGCTGGGACTGTTCGGCCTGAAGAATGGATAGCGTCGACCCGGTGGAGCTGTCCGGCGTCCGCCGTGGTCCGCTCCAGGTGGGCGAGCGGGTGACTCTCAACGACCCGAAGGGCCGACGGCACTCCATCGTGTTGGCCGAAGGGACCCAGTTCCACACCGCCAAGGGCGGCATCGCCCACGACGAGCTGATCGGCGGGCCGGAGGGCGTCGTGGTCCGGTCGACCGGCGAGGTCGAGTACCTCTGCCTGCGACCCCTGCTCAGCGAGTTCACCGTGGCGATGCCGCGCGGTGCACAGGTGATCTACCCCAAGGACGCCGCCCAGATCATCATGGGCACCGACATCTTCCCGGGGGCCCGGGTGCTCGAGGCCGGTGTCGGGTCCGGGGCCCTGACCTGCGTGCTGCTGCGAGCGATCGGACCCACCGGCCGGCTCGTCTCCTACGAGCGGCGCGAGGACTTCGCGACCATCGCGCGCAAGAACGTCGAGGACTTCCTCGGCCGCCCGCACCCCGGCTGGGAGCTGCGGGTCGGCGACCTGGTGGAGTCGCTCACCGACGAGACAGCGACCCCTGAGCCGGTCGACCGGGTCGTGCTGGACATGCTCGCGCCGTGGGAATGCGTGGACGCGGTCGCCGACGTCCTGGAGCCGGGCGGCATGCTCTGCTGCTATCTGGCCACCACCACCCAGCTGGCCCGCACTGTCGAAACGCTGCGCATCCACGGCGGCTTCACCGAACCAGAGGCGACCGAGTCGCTGGTCCGCAGCTGGCACGCCGAGGGGCTGGCCGTGCGGCCCAAGCACGCGATGGTCGGACATACCGGTTTTCTGGTCACCAGCCGGCGGTTGGCGCCAGGCGTAACAGCACCGTTACGCAAGCGTCGACCAGCACCCGGCGCGTATGGCGAGGATTACACGGGACCCCGCTGAAACGCCGGGTAGGGTTTTGCAAAGGAGGTCTGCCATGACGTCATTTGACGACCGAGGACCCTACGAGGACCGTGACGCGCTGAGTTCGCAGCTGCGCGTCCTGAAGGAAGAACTCGACCGACTGCGGGAACGGGTCTCCTCGCATCCGCACGACATCGCGATGCTGGAACGCCGACTCGCTGACGCCCGTCAGGAAGCGCGGACCACGGCAGCCAACAACGGCCGGCTCGCCGCGACGTTGCGCGAGGCTCGTGACCAGATCGTCTCACTCAAGACCGAGGTGGACCGGCTGGCCCAGCCGCCGGCCAGCTACGGCGTGTTCCTGCAGGCCACCGAGGACCACACCGCCGATATCTACACCTCCGGCCGCAAGATGCGGGTCAGCGTCAGCCCGGACGTCGACCTGGAGGGCCTCACGCCGGGGCGCGAGGTGATGGTCAACGAGGCGCTGAACGTGGTCCAGGTGATGGAGCTCGACGAGGTCGGCGAGGTGGTGCTGCTCAAGGAGGTCCTCGACGACGGCTACCGCGCGCTGGTCATCGGCCACGGCGACGAGGAGAGCATCGTCCGCCTCGGCCAGGAGCTGCGTGAGAACAGACCACGTTCGGGCGACTCCCTGCTGATCGACCGCCGGGTGCACTTCGCCTACGAGCGCATCCCCAAGCTGGACGTCGAGGAGCTGGTGCTCGAAGAGGTCCCCGACATCGACTACTCGGTGATCGGTGGCCTGGGCTCGCAGATCGAGATGATCCGAGACGCGGTGGAGCTGCCCTACCTGCACAAGGCGTTGTTCGCCGAGTACGAGCTGAAGGCCCCCAAAGGCATCCTGCTGTACGGGCCCCCCGGTTGCGGCAAGACGCTGATCGCGAAGGCGGTGGCCAACTCGCTGGCCAAGAAGGTCACCGAGCGGACCGGTCAGGAGGGGCGCAGCTTCTTCCTCAACATCAAGGGTCCCGAGCTCCTCAACAAGTACGTGGGGGAGACCGAGCGGCACATCCGGCTGGTCTTCCAGCGAGCTCGGGAGAAGGCCTCCGACGGCATGCCCGTGATCGTCTTCTTCGACGAGATGGACTCGCTGTTCCGCACCCGCGGTTCGGGGGTGTCCTCCGACGTGGAGAACACCATCGTGCCGCAGCTGCTGAGCGAAATCGACGGGGTCGAGGGTCTGGACAACGTGATCATCATCGGCGCGTCCAACCGCGAGGACATGATCGACCCGGCCATCCTGCGGCCCGGCCGGCTCGACGTGAAGATCAAGATCGAGCGACCGGACGCCGAGGCGTCACGCGAGATCTTCAGCAAGTACCTGAAGTCGTCCCTGCCGCTGCACCCCGAAGACCTGGCTGAGTTCGACCAGGACCGTCAGGCCACGGTGCGCGGCATGATCGAGCGCACGGTGGCCCGGATGTACGAGGACTCCGAGGAGAACCAGTTCCTCGAGGTCACCTACGCCGGCGGCGACAAGGAGGTCCTCTACTTCAAGGACTTCAACTCGGGCGCGATGATCCAGAACATCGTCGACCGGGCCAAGAAGATGGCCATCAAGGACCTGCTCGACACCGGCGTGAAGGGGCTACGGATCGGTCACCTGCTCCAGGCCTGCCTGGACGAGTTCCTGGAGAACGAGGACCTGCCCAACACCACCAACCCTGACGACTGGGCGAAGATCTCCGGCAAGAAGGGGGAGCGGATCGTGTTCATCCGGACCCTCATCTCGTCGAAGAAGGGCACTCAGCCGGGCCGTTCCATCGACACCGTCACCAACACGGGTCAGTACCTCTGACCTCGCTCGACCCGCGCGCCTCACCACAACGGGCGGGTCCCGTTCGCCACCACGTACCGGAAGTTCTCGGCGTACGCGTCGTAGGTGGAGTCGTCGATGTGGCGGAGGATGATCTCGTTGTTGTCGGTGGTGGAGAGCGGAGCGAAGTTCTGTGATCCCGAGAACACCACCTTGCTGGTCGGGTTTCCGGCCCAGACGCCGTTGATGGTGATGCCTTTCTGATGCATGTAGCGCTCCGCGGCGTTGTTCCCGTTCCTGTCCACCCACGCGTCCCGAATCTGCATCACCCCGTGCTTGGCACTGCGCGCGGTCAGCACCCGTTTGATGGCCAGGTCGGTCCGCCCGCTGTTGAGGATCACGTCGACGGTGCAGCCCTGGTCGTGCAGCTTCCAGAGCAGCCTGGCGATGTCGATCCGCGGCCCGCGCCAGCTGTACATCGTCACCTGCACCACCGTGTGGCCATCCCGGGTGCCGTAACCGGTCGCCGCGCCGGAGCAGGAGACGTGGTCCAGAGCCTCCAGCAGTGCGATGCGGTGCTGGGCGGCGCGGGGGAAGAAGTACAACATGTAGGGGCCGCTGGTCGTGGTCCGGTAGTAGTTGCGGTCGTTGTCGTCGGACGCCATGTCGACGAAGTACCTGGTCAACGAGTCGTAGATGGTGGCGTTTCCGACGATGGTCTGGATGTCGTTCCAGCTGCCCTGTGAGTTGGTGTGGGTGATGTTGGCCGAGCTGACCATGGCCACCCGGCGCACGGGACCCACGGAGGAGAACAGGTAGTACTTGGCGTGCATGGTCGAGGGACGGTTGGACATGCAGCTCGCACCGCATCGGATCAGAAAGCTCTTCCTGCGTCGGCTCTCGCCGAGCTCGTCGACCAGCTGCATCGTCTGCGGAGTGACCACCTGATCGTGCTGGTCGATGATCATCTGCACGTGGACCCCGCGTCGGTGGGCGGCTACCAGCTTGTCGGCGGCCGTCTGGATGTCGAAGGAGTACTGCACGATCCGAATCGTCGAACCCTTGGGCGCGGCGTCGATGGACCGCTCGATGTGCCTCGTGATGGCGAGCTGTCGGGCCTTGGACCCGGTGGGGTCGTTGAACACCACGTCGTCGGAGGGTGCGTACTCGATCGACCCGGTGAACACGGCCGGCGGGTTTCGGGTGCCGAGCCCTACGGTGAGGGTCACCTCGTTCAGCTGTGCGCGAGGCACCGCGAAGCCGAGCCTTGCGGTCTGGGTCCGGCCTGGCCGGATGGTGCCGTGCAGGCCCTTGAGGTCCTCGGCGTGCACGACCGCAGCCGCGTGCCGGTGTGCCCCGTACGTCATCGTGCTCATGGGCGTTGCGATGACCAGATCCGCGCCGGTCCTGTTGGTCACCCGGACCGTCAGGATCTGAATCGGGTCGCCCCGGTCGGCACCGGCAGCGCTCGCCTCCCCGCCCAGCGTGGTGCGCTTGATCCGGCTGACCCGCACCTCGACGCCGAGGTGTGCGTACCCGTCCCGGAACGAAGCCGCCCCGACCTCGGATGCTCCCGGGGTCGTGGGCGCGGGAGAGTCAGCGGGCTCGGTCGTCGTGGAGCGACGGGCCGGGTCCACCCGATCTGTCGAGGCGGGTACCGACGGAGCCGGGGTGGCCGCTGGACGGCTCGACTGCGCGCCCGGCGTCGGCTCGGCCACGTCCCCCGGTGCGCCGGGAACGGCACCGCAGCTGGACAGCAGGACGACGACGGCAGCCGGTACGATACGGCGGATCGGCTGGTGCATCGTGCCCAGCCTAGGTGAGAAACAGACGCGGCCGTGGCACCAGGCGGTGAAAGGCACCAACGAATCGTTGTCGCCGGCTGCCCCGGACGGGGGGTCGGGTGTCGCAGCGGGGCGCCGGTTACGCCGCAGCCCGGTCCCGGCGTCGGGTGTGCGAACGCTGGACCAGGTGGAACAGAGCGCGCCAGCCCAGCAGCAGCACCCCCAGCGTGATGGTCGCCACGATGATGAAGGGCCACTGGGCGGTCGATCCGCTCAACAGGCGGAAGGCGATGCCGCCCGCGACCGTGCCCAGCCAGACGACCACTCCCGTCCGCCGGCCGGCGGGGTCCCGCCAGGCCCGACTCAGCACCAGCCCGACCAGCCAGCCGGCCAGGAACGGCCAGGCGGTGTGCGCGACGCCACCGAGGTTGTTGGCCTCGGCGTGACTGCTGCGGCCGATGATCGCGAACAAGACGACACAGATCACATCGGTAGCCGCAGCGCGGGAGACCTTCACGGCCCTCACACTACGCTGAAGGCATGGCTGAAGTGGGGCGAACCGAAGCACCCGTCGAGGGGGTCCGGGAGACCCGGGTGATGGGAATCGAGACCGAGTACGGCATCAGTGCGCTCGGCGGCCCCCAGGACGAGGAGCTGCACCCGATGCAGCTGTCCAACCACGTGGTCAAGGCGTACGGGTCGTCAGCCCCTGGCCGGCCGGCCGAGTGGGACTACGAGACCGAGACACCGCTGCGCGACATCCGCGGGTACGAGGTGTCCCGGTCGCAGGCCCACCCGGACCAGCTGACCGATACCGACCTGGGCATGGCGAACGTCATCCTGACCAACGGCGCTCGGCTCTACGTCGACCACGCGCACCCCGAGTACTCCGGCCCCGAGGTCACCTCCGCCCTCGACGTGGTCCGCTTCGACAAGGCGGGCGACCGGGTGATGGCCATGGCGGCCGCCCGCGCGACCCAGGCGCTCGGCCGTTCGGTGCGGCTCTACAAGAACAACACCGACGGCAAGGGCGCCTCCTACGGCACCCACGAGAACTACCTGCTGGACCGGGCCACCCCGTTCGACCGCATCGTCACCCAGTTCACCGGCTTCCTGGTCACCCGGCAGGTCATCACCGGCGCCGGCCGGGTGGGCATCGGGCAGACGAGCCAGAAGTCCGGCTTCCAGATCAGCCAGCGGGCCGACTTCTTCGAGGCCGAGGTCGGACTGGAGACCACCCTCAACCGGCCGATCATCAACACCCGCGACGAGCCACACGCCGACGCCAGCCGACACCGTCGGCTGCACGTGATCACCGGCGATGCGAACCTGTCTGAGATCTCGACCTACCTCAAGGTCGGCATGGCCGCCTGGGTGCTGCGGGTGATCGAGGCGGGCGAGCTCGACACCGATCTACGACTGGAGGCTCCCGTCGCCACGATGCGCGCGGTGAGCCACGACCTGACCTGCCGCCGGCCCCTGACCCTGACCGAGGGCCGGACCATCACCGCCACCGACGTGCAGGAGATCTACCTCGAAGCGTGCCGCGCCCATTACGAGCGGGCCGCTGAGGGCCTCACCGAGGTGGCCCGGATCGAGGCCAAAGACCTGTTCAGCCGTTGGCAGGAATGCCTGGACGCGCTCAGGGAGGATCCCTACCTGCTGGCCGACCAGCTCGACTGGGTGGCCAAGCTCAAGCTGATGGAGTCCTACCGCAGCCGCGATCGTCTGGGCTGGGAGGCTCCCAAGCTCGCCCTGATCGACCTCCAGTACGCCGACGTGGACCCGCGTCGCAGTCTCTACGGTGCCCTGGTGGCCAAGGGCAAGATGCAGCGGCTGATCACCGACGAGGAGATCGAGCAGGCCCGGCTCCGACCGCCCACCGACACCCGCGCCTACTTCCGGGGTCGGATGATGGACAAGTTCGGCTCCTCGGTGGTCGCTGCCTCCTGGGACTCGGTGATCTTCGACGTGCCCGGGCGACCCGCCCTGCAGCGTGTTCCGCTGCTCGACCCCTTGCGTGGCACCCGCGAGCAGGTCGGCCAGATGATCGACAGGTGCACCACCGTGACCGAGCTGTTCGACGCCCTCGGGCGCTGATGGTGCCGGCGGTTGGTCGGCCGCTCGAGAAAAGCGTCAGGGCCGTGTGGTTACGCTGGAGCCATCACACGGTGAAGGAGCAGCAGATGCCCGAGTCAGAGCACAGCCAACGCAAGGCCCGCAGGACCGAGGAGACCGAGGTCGAAGCGCTTGCGCCCGCCGATAGTGCACACAAGGCAGAGATCGACTCCGACGTGGACTCGTTGCTGGACGAGATCGATGACGTGCTCGAGGTGAACGCGGAAGAGTTCGTCCGATCGTTCGTGCAGAAGGGCGGCCAGTGAGTCCGAGCTCGACGTTCCGCGGTTTGCCTTCCGAATACCTGAGTGCCGGATCGTCGTCGTTCGCCGACTTCGCCGCCGCCGTCGCGCCGAACGTGCTGCCCAGCTCGCGGACCGGTGGGGTCGGTGCCGGTGACCTGGCACCACACGGGACCACCATCGTGTCCGCCACGTTCCCCGGCGGCGTCGTCGTTGCAGGGGACCGCCGCGCCACCATGGGCAACATGATCGCCCAGCGCGATATCGAGAAGGTCTTCCCGGCCGACGAGTTCTCCATCGTGGGCATCGCCGGAGCGGCCGGCATCGCGGTGGAGATGGTCGGCTTGTTCCAGGTCGAGCTCGAGCACTACGAGAAGATCGAGGGAGCTCCGCTCTCCATGGTGGGCAAGGCCAACCGGCTCGCCACCATGATCCGGGGCAACCTCGGTCTGGCCATGCAGGGCCTGGTCGTCGTGCCCCTGTTCGCCGGCTGGGACGTGGCCGCCGAGCAGGGACGCATCTTCTCCTACGACGCGACCGGCGGTCGTTACGAGGAGCACGCATTCTTCTCCGTCGGCTCTGGCTCGATCTTCGCCCGCGGTTCGCTGAAAAAGCTCTACCGGCCCGACTTCGAGGCGTCCGAGTGCGCGATGGCCGTCATCCAGGCGCTCTACGACGCTTCCGACGACGATTCGGCGACCGGCGGGCCCGACCTGACCCGCAAGATCTACCCCGTGGTGCTGATCGCCACGGCCGAGGGCGTGGAGCGGGTCAGCGACGCGACGGTCAGCGACATGGTCGCATCGATGATCGAGTCACGGATGGTCCGACCCGACGGACCCGCCGCCCAGCTCACGTGATGGAGTGCTCGCCATGATGGAGTTGACCCCGTGAGCATGCCGTTCTACGTCGCCCCCGAGCAGCAGATGAAAGACCGGGCCGACTTCGCCCGGAAGGGAATCGGCCGCGGCCGCTCCGTCATCGTCATGCACTACGCGGACGGCATCTTGTTCGTGGCCGAGAACCGCTCGCAGGCCCTGCACAAGGTGAGCGAGATCTACGACCGGCTCGGCTTCGCCGCCGTCGGTCGCTACAACGAGTTCGAGAACCTGCGGCAGGCCGGCATCCGCTACGCCGACCTGCGCGGGTACAGCTATGACCGGACCGACGTCACCGGCCGGGGGCTGGCCAACGCCTACGCCCAGCTGCTCGGCACCATCTTCTCCTCCGGCGGCGAGAAGCCCTACGAGGTAGAGATCATCGTGGCCGAGCTGGGGGCCACCCGCGACCTCGACCAGATCTACCGGCTGACCTACGACGGGTCAGTCGGCGACGAGCAGTTCTTCGCCGTGATGGGTGGCTCGGCCGACGTGATCGCTGAGGTGGTGAGGAAGGACTTCCAGGCCGACCTCCGCCTGCCCGACGCGATCAGGCTCGCGGTTCGCAGCCTCGAGGCCGACGGGGGACCCAACGTTGAGCCACGCACCCTGGGCGTCGAGGCGCTCGAAGTGGCCATCCTGGACCGCGCGCGGTCGCTGCCCCGCAAGTTCCGCCGGATCGCCGGCGAGCGGCTGGAGGCCCTGCTGACGGGCCAGGTCGAGCCGCCCGACCAGGGACCGATGGCCCCGCCGGCGGTCGCGCCCGAGCCCGCCGTACCCAGGACCGAGCTGACCGCAGGGTCGGTACCGACGGACCAGTCCGGCACCGACCCGTCGACGGACGTCCCCACGCCGTGACCACCCCGGTCGCCGCGGCGGCCGTAGACCCGCTGCCCGAGGCCGGTCCCGCTCCCACCGAACCGGTCGGGGCCGAGACGGCCACCGCAGTCGTCGTCATCGGCGCGGGTCTGATCGGAGCCTCGATCGGCTGTGCTCTCACCGCCGTGGGCGCCAGGGTGCACCTGCGCGACGCGAAATTCAGTCACGCACGCGTGGCCGCGACGCTCGGAGCCGGCACGACGGACCCGCCGGTCCGCTCCCAGGTCGGTCTGGTGGTGGTCGCGGTACCGCCACGCGCCATCGCGGCCGTGGTCGCGCAGGCCCTCCGCACGTACCCTCGGGCAACCGTCACCGACGTGGGCTCGGTCAAGGCGGGAGTGCTAGCCGCGCTGTGGGACAGCGGTCTCGAGCTGCAGCGCTACGTCGGCTCGCACCCGATGGCCGGCTCGCAGCACTCCGGGCCGGTGACCGCGCGCGCTGACCTGTTCGAGGACCGCACCTGGGTGATCACCCCGCACCGGCGATCCAGCTCCGTGGCGGTGGCCCGTGTCGTCGCACTCGCCGAGTCCTGCCGGGCAGTGACCGTGGTGATGGACGTGGACGACCACGACTCCGCTGTGGCCCGGGTGTCTCACCTACCGCACCTGATGTCGGTCCTGATGGCCGGACACCTGACCACCGTCCCGGACCGGCACCTGATCCTTGCCGGTCAGGGGCTCCGCGACGTCACCCGCATCGCGGGCAGCGACCCGACCCTCTGGGAGCAGATCGTGGGTGCCAACTCGGCTGCGGTGCTGGCTGAGCTCCGGTCGGTGGCCGACCAGCTCAGTGTGGTGATCAAGGCGGTCGAGGCGGTCCCCGAGACCGAGGAGCTGCGGGCCCAGCTCGACCGTGGAGTCACCGGCACGCGCAAGATCCCCGGCAAGCACGGCGCCGCCCCAGTCGCCTACAGTCAGGTGGTGGTGGCGATCCCCGACGCTCCAGGCGCTCTGGCGCGGCTCTTCACCGACGTCGGCGAGGCCGGCGTCAACGTCGAGGACATCTCGATCGAGCACGACCAGACCCGCCAGGTGGGCTACCTGGCCCTGTCGGTCGCGCCGGAACGGGCTGACGACCTGACTGCGGCCATGACCGAGCACGGTTGGGACGTCCAGCCCTGACCCCTCCGCTCGATCCAGATTTTGTCGGTCGCGTTGAGTACGCTGTGCGACGTGTCTGGAGCAGCGATGGGAACGCACGAGCGTCTGGTGGTAGCGATCGACGGACCCAGCGGGTCCGGCAAGTCGTCGACGTCGCGGGGGGTGGCGAGCCGGCTCGGGCTTGCCTACCTGGATACGGGCGCAATGTATCGGGCCGCCACCTGGCTGGCCCTGCAGTCCGGGCACGACACCGCCGATGTCGACGCCGTCGCCGGCCTGGTGGCCGCCGCCGACCTCGACGTCAGTGTCGACCCTGACTCCCCGACCATCAGCATCAACGGTCACGACGTCACCCAGGCCATCCGCGAGCCGGAGGTCTCCTCGGCCGTCAGCGCGATCGCCACCAACCTCGGTGTCCGGTCCGATCTGGTCGCCCGGCAGCAATCCATCATCGCCGGGGCCGAGCACGGCATCGTGGCCGAGGGTCGCGACATCACCACGGTCGTCGCCCCGGAGGCGCCCGTACGGATCCTGCTCGTAGCCGATCCCGACGCGCGCGTGGCTCGGCGCGAGGCAGAGCTGGGTGGTCGGGTCGATCTGGCCGCGGTGACCGACCAGGTGATCCGCCGAGACCGGGACGACTCGACGGTCGCCCAGTTCCACGCAGCCGCGCCCGGCGTGCTGGTGCTCGACTCCACCCATCTGTCTCTGGACGAGGTCATCGAAGCCATCTGCCAGCTCGTCGAACTGAAGACGGGGTACCGCCACCCGTCGGAACCGGTGTCGTCGTGATCGAGGGCGTGAGCCCTGATCTGCCCCGGATCCACGAGCTGCCGCCGATCCGTCAGTGGTCGCTGCGGATCATGAAGCGGCCGGTCCTGTGGATCATGCACACCCTCTGGCGCATCAACGTGCACGGAGCCGCCAACGTGCCGAGCCGTGGTCCGGTGATCCTGGCGGCCAACCACATCGGCATCCTCGATGGTCCGCTGCTGGTGGCCATCAGCCGCCGGCTGTGTTTCGCCATGGCCAAACACGAGCTGTTCACCGGTATCGGTGGAGCGATCTTCGCCCATGTGGGCCAGATCGCGGTCGACCGTCGCATCGTCGACAAGCGCGCCATCAGCCGGTCCATCCAGGTGTTGCGCACCAACAAGGTGCTGGCGGTCTTCCCCGAAGGCGTCCGTGGTGCCGGCGAGATGACGTTCGCCAAGGGGGGCGCCGCCTACCTGGCTCTGGTCACCGGGGCCCCGATCGTTCCGGTGGCGATTCTCGGGACCCGGGAGGCGGGCCAGACCACCGCCCAGATGCCTCACCGACGAGCGCCGATCCATGTCGTCTACGGACAACCCATCCAGCTGGGACGCGCCGACTGGCCACGGCGCAAGGCTCACGTGGCCGAGCTGACCGAGCAGGTCCGGCGTCAGCTGGCGGAGCACATAATCGCCGCGCAGGCCCTGACCGGGCTACCCTTGCCCGGGCCACCCAAGCCGAAACCGAGTGCAACCTGAATCGTGAAAGTGTTGAGCACATGTCAGAAAGTCCCGCGCACGACGAGGATCTGATCGCCCCCGTCGTCGCCGTGGTCGGCCGTCCCAACGTGGGCAAGTCGACTCTCGTCAACCGCATCATCGGCCGTCGCGAGGCGGTCGTGCAAGACGTACCCGGTGTCACACGGGACCGGGTGTCCTACGACGCCAACTGGAACGGCCGCCAGTTCGTCGTCGTCGACACCGGCGGCTGGGCTGCCGACGCCAAGGGTCTGGCCGGCCAGATCGCCGAGCAGGCGGAGATGGCCATCACCGCAGCCGACGCCGTGTTGTTCGTGGTGGACGCAACGGTCGGCACCCTGGACGAGGACGAAGCCGTGGTCCAGGTGCTGCGTCGGAGCAAGAAGCCCGTCGTACTGGCCGCCAACAAGGTCGACGACCAGCGGACCGAGGCCGAGGCCGCCACCATGTGGAACCTGGGTCTGGGTGAGCCGTACCCCGTCTCGGCCATGCACGGCCGTGGGACCGGTGACCTCCTCGACGCCATCCTGAACGCGCTCCCGGAGGCTCCGAGAGAAGGTGAGACGCGTGAGCGTGGCCCGCGGCGGGTCGCCATCGTCGGCAAGCCCAACGTCGGCAAGTCGAGCCTGCTCAACAAGCTGGCCCGGCAGCAGCGGGTGGTGGTGGACAACGTGGCAGGCACCACCGTCGACCCCGTCGACGAGCTGGTGGAGGTCGACGGCGAGATCTACCGCTTCATCGACACGGCCGGCATCCGCAAGCGGGTCAAGGAAGCGTCCGGGCACGAGTACTACGCCTCACTGCGCACCCACGGCGCTATCGAACGGTCCGAGGTCTGCGTGGTCGTCGTGGACGCCAGCGAACCGGTCAGCGAGCAAGACCTCCGGATCCTGACCTCGGTGGAGGAGGCCGGGCGTGCGCTGCTGATCGCCTTCAACAAGTGGGACCTGACCGACGAGGAACGCCGTCGCTACCTCGACCGCGAGATCGAGCGCGACCTCGTCCAGTTCGCGTGGGCCGGGCACGTCAACATCTCGGCCACGACGGGCCGGCACGTCGACCGCCTGGGCGTCGCCATCCAGGAGGCGCTGGCCGGCTGGGAGACCCGGATCTCCACGGGCAAGCTGAACGCGTTCATCGGTCGGATCGTGTCCGCCCACCCGCACCCGGTCCGGGGTGGCAAACAACCTCGCATCCTGTTCGCCACCCAGGCGCAGACCGCCCCGCCGACGTTCGTCCTGTTCACCTCCGGGGCGATCGAGCCGGGTTACGTCCGTTTCGTCGAACGTCGGCTCCGTGAGGAGTTCGGCTTCGTCGGGACACCGGTCCACATCGAGGTCCGGGCCCGGGAGAAACGGCGGGACCGGCAGGCCTAGATCCTCGAAGACCGCCCCGGCACGACGCGCCCAGGTTGGTCGTCCGGGTGGTCGAGTCCGCGTCGTGTAAGGTTTCCCCTCGTGGCATCTGCTCCGCAAGCGGGTGTCCACGGGCTGTGGCGCAGCTTGGTAGCGCACCTGGCTGGGGGCCAGGGGGTCGCAGGTTCGAATCCTGTCAGCCCGACCCACGATGTCTTCTGACGTCACCATCGCCCGGACCCGTTCTCGCGGTTCGGGCGCTTTGGTCACGGTCCCGCAACGACGGCCGCAAGGGATGTGACCTGGACTACTCTTGGGCCACTACTCTCTGCGAAGAGTGACCTTGCAGGTTCGGGTCAACAGGCACGGCCGGCTGCGGGGTCGGTCGTGCTCATCGGAAGGCACCATGAGCGACGTGACGTGGGGGACAGCTGGAGGCATTCCGGCGGACGGGTTCGAACGCGTCGTCCAGGCCCGCACACGGTCGCTGAGGGTCCGGTTCCGAGCCTCTCTCGCGGTACCGACCGCGCTGGCCCTTGCGCTTCCGCTCTGCGCGCAGGTCGCCACGAGCTCGGCGGCATTCGCCGCAGTTGACGGCACGAGCTGTTCCGCAGCAGGCTCCTCCACCCCGGTCACCGGTGGCAGCAGGGAGTCGGTGGCTCGACGCGCTGCTGCGCGGGTGTTCCCGGCCGATCAGGTGGCCATGGCCACGGCCATCGCGGGCGCTGAATCGTCCTGGAACCCGACTGCGGTGAACAAGGCGGCCGGCGGCAACTACGGGCTGTGGCAGATCAACTCGGTGCACGCCGACCTGCTGCGGGGCCGCAACTGGCGTACGCCCGAGACCAACGCGTGGATGGCTCACCAGGTCTGGGACGCCGCGGACGGCACCACCGGTGACCAGAAGGGTTCGTGGACCCCCTGGTCGGTGTACAACTCCGGTAGCTATCGGACGTTCCTCCGAGCCGGTTCCGCCACCGAAACCGGGGTCCCCGACACCGGTGTCGGGGACTGCGTGACCACCGATGCGCCCGAGGTCCGGATCGGCACCTGGAACGTGCTCAACAGCAACTCGCCGTCGCGGATCGCCGCGGGCACCAGGGCCCTGACCCAGCGCGCTGACGTGTTCGGTCTGCAAGAGCTCGGCAGCCCGGCCAAGCGGGCAGCCGCGGCCAGGGGCGCGGTCGGCTTCAGCATGACCACCGACCGCACTGCCGTGCCGATCCTCTACCGGACCTCTCGGTACACGGCGCTGGCCCAGGGACGGGTACAAGCCTTCAGCCGAGGGGAGAAGGTCGAGCGGCTGAACGGCAAGGGCACTGAGCTGACGGCCGCCAAGTACGTGTCCTGGGTGCAGCTGCAGGACGTGGTCACCTCGGAGAGCTTCTACGTGGTGAACACGCACCTGCTGGTCGGGGCGCAGAACAGCTCATCGCAACGCAAGGCCAACCGGCTCCGGGTCGCTTTGTACACCAAACAGCTCGCGACCCTGACCCGACTCACGGACAGCTTCCTCGCCTCGGGCGCTGCGGTCTACGCCACCTGTGACTGCAACGTGAACTACTCCGCCGACGTGTCACCGGTGGTGACCATGCGTAGCCACGGGCTGACCCCGAACTGGTCGACCCTGGACGGTCGAGCCACCCACGGTAGGCGCTACATCGACTACGTCTGGTCCAACCAGGCCCCCGCGTCGCAGTCCACCGGCGGCGATCGGCATGGCTCGGACCACGTACCGATGGTCGTGACCTTCCAGTCGTCGGCGATGAGCCTGGTGACCGGGAGCCGGGATCAGACGACCGAGAGCGTGCTGCCGGTCACCGACCCCCGGTCGGGGCGGATGTTCCTGGTGCCCATCCCGACCGGCCAGCGGGGACGGGTGCTCAGCAAGGCTCTCGACCAGGTGGGTGACACCTGGACGTTCGGCTCTCACGGTCCCGACGCCTGGGACTGCTCGGGTCTCACCGCCGCGGCCTGGAGGGCCGCCGGCGTGATGATCCCGGCCCAGTCGGACCTCCAACACACGACAGTGCGTCACGTGGCGCTGGCCGACGCCGAGCCGGGGGACATCTTCTGGCGCAAAGGTTATGTCTCGATCTATCTCGGCACCGTCGGGACCGATCGACTGGTGGTCGGTTCCCTCAAGGCCGAGGGGGCTGTGGTGATCCACCCCGTGGACGCCGCCGACATCCACGCGGTGCTCCGGCCGACCAGCTAACCGGGCGAGACCGACGGCTGAGCCTCGGGTCGGTAGGCCCCGAAGATCATCGGGGTGCCGGTCTTCTCAGCGTGCGGCTTGTCCACCGGCTCCTTCTCGAACACGATGATGCTGTCGTAGAAGTGCATGGACTTGGTGGTCCGGGTGAACTCGTTCACCTTGAACTGCGGTTCGCGCGAGTGCCAGGCGTTGAGCTGGTCGGTGAGGGCCTTGGCGTACTCCACGAACGTCCCCGGTTTGCGGTAGCCGCCGCCGTAGCCCTTCCAGTAGCTGGTGTGCAGGTCCTCGATCAGGAACACGCCGTTCGGCTTGACCTTGGCGTACATCTCCTCGAAGGTCGCGATCTGCTGGCCCATGGTGTGACCACCATCCTCGATCAGCACGTCGATCGGCCCCACCTTGTCGGCGATGGAGCGCAGGAAATCCCGGTCCTCCTGGTCCCCGATGAAGACCTTGGTCCGCCGCCCCTCGAACTGCTTGCAGCTCGGGTCGATGTCGACGCCGTAGATCCTGGCCCGCCGACCGAAATACCGCCGCCACATCTGCAACGAGCCGCCGTGCGAGACGCCGAACTCGAGCACCACGATGCGTTGGCCGCGGAAGCGCGAGAAGTGTCGGTCGTAGATGTCGAAGTAGTGGATCCATTTATGGATCAGCCGCTTGGAGTTCTGCCGGAAGTATTTCTCCAACGGGTTCACTCGTGCCACAACAGCGATCTCCTTCAAGGTTTCACCATTAACCCGAGGTGGGCGTGTTATCTCGCTTGAGACCCGCAGTGTAGCGACAGCAGGAGGTGGATCCCGGTCATCACGTCTCTGGCGTGGCGCCGCTGCCGCAGGTCAGCGAACTCGATGACCGGCCGACGACGACCGCTGTCGGTCCCGGTTTAGAAAGATCACGATCGGATACCTAGTCAATACGGGGGTGGGGCGGTTCCACGCGGGAACCTCCGGCGCCGAGGTGGTCGACTTGGCAGGTATCACCAGTGCACGACCAACAACGCAGAGCTGCCGAACGGCGGGGCTGCTCACGGGGACCTGTCTCGGGATCATCGAAGGCATCACTCAGAAAGTCCCCCATGCGAAGATCTGCTCTCGCCATCATGTCCCTGGCCCTCGTAGCCCCGGCTCTGGTCACCGCAGTCCCGGCCGCGGCCGCGAAGCCCACCACGCCGGCGTCGGTCACCTCCGTCACGGCCAGACCCGGCCCCGGCGTCGGTCAGGTCACCTTGAGCTGGAAGTCGTCGGGCCAGAACACCACGGGTTTCGCCCTGCAGACCGCACTCAACTCGTTCAGCACGACGACCTCGCTCACCCCAGGCAGCGGCCGCCGAGCGCGGTTGACGGTGTTCGGCGGCGGCGCCCGCTCCACCATCCTGTCGGCCACGCGGGTCCACAGCCTCGGGGCCGGTGTGGCGTCGGGCAACGCCCTGTTCTTCCGCTTCTACGCTCTCAACGCCAAGGGCACCGGCACCACTGTGCGGGCCTACCCCTATCTCCAGACGATGCTGCCCCGGCCGTCCGGACCCAAAGCGAAGGGCACCTCGGTCCGCGTCGCCTCGTTCAACGTCCGCACCTCGCGAGCAACCCAGGACGAGCGGAGCTGGTTGCGACGAGCGCCCGACGTGGCCGCAGAGATCATCAGCCACAAGCCTGGCGTCGTCGCCATCCAGGAGCTCGGTCCCGGACGCGCCGACGGCAGGACCGGCACCATCGGCGGCACCACCCGTCAGACCGACAGCCTCGAGGCGGCACTCAACAAGGCGGGAGGCAAGCGCTACCAGCTGGTGCGTACCACTCCGTACGTCGCTCCCGAACAGGCCACCGCGACCCAGGGTGCGCGCATCCTCTACGACAGCAGCCGCTACACCCTGCTGACCCGTTGCCCGGAGAAGACCGGGAAACGGTCCTACTCCGGCTCCTGCACGATCATCCTGCCGATGCTCTCCTCCGACAGCGAGTCCGACCGGCGGCGCGGCGCCATGGCCGAGTTCAGGGACCGCTCCACCGGTAAGCGCTTCTGGTTCGTGTCGGTGCATCTGGACGCACGCCACAGCTCCACGGTGGCCACCGAGCGGAAGTACGACGCGCTGCGCCGGGCGCAGGCCGAGGCGATCATCCCGCGCGTCGCGAGATTCAACCGTGACCACGCGGCGCTGGTGGTGGGGGGCGACTTCAACTCCTGGCAGAACAGCAAGGTGGCCAACAGCGCCCACGATCGGCTGATCGCCCTGGGCTTCTACGACACGTCGTCGGCCGTCCACCGGGTGAACTTCAGCTACTCCACCTATACGGCGTTCAAAGCGACCATGCCTGCGGCCAGCCAGCGGGTGGGCGTCCGGCTCGACCAGCTGTTCGTCAAGGGGGTGACGGGCTCTCAGCGGTACGAGAACGTGATGAAGGTGAAGGACACCTCACGTCCTTCGGACCACAACCTGATCCTCTCCGATGTCGTCCTGTAGTCGCGTAGCGTAACGGCCTGTCGGGCACACGCCGGGAGACGGGACGTTTGGATGATCGAGGCACGAGACCACGGGGTCGGTCCCCAAGACATCGCTCGTACCGTCGACTACCACACGGGCGGAGAGCCCTTCCGCCTCGTGGTCGAGCCCGGGATCGACATCGTGGGCACCACGGTCGCGGTGCGGCGTATCCGGGCGGCTCTACCCGGGCCCGCCGACGATCTCCGTCGACTGCTGTGTTTCGAACCACGGGGTCACGCCGACATGTACGGCGGGTTCCTGGTGCCCGCCGATGACGACAGCGCTCAGCTGGGCGTGCTGTTCTGGCACAAGGACGGGTTCTCCACGGCCTGCGGGCACGGCACGATCGCGCTCGGTGTGTGGGCGGTCGAGTCGGGGCTGGTCCCGCGCGCGGAGAGCGGGACCACCGACGTCGTCATCGACACCCCCTCAGGTCGGGTCACCGCACGTGTCCACACCACCGCCGAACGCGTGACGGCGGTGGACTTCGACAATGTGGCCAGCTACGCGGTGGCCGAGCACGTGCCGCTGCAGACCTCGCTCGGGGCGGTGTCGGTTGACATCGGTTTCGGTGGCGCGATCTACGCCATGCTCGACGCGAGATCTGTGGGCCTGGCTGTGGTGCCGGAGCAGCTGAGTCAGCTGACGGCCATCGGCCGAGAGATCAAGTGGCTGCTCAACGACTCCGCGCATGCTCAGCACCGGTCCGACAGTCGGCTGAGCGGGATCTACGGCACGATCGTCTACGAGGATCTCGGCCGTGACCGCGCCGGTCGACGCCACCAGCGCAACGCCACGGTGTTCGCCGACGGAGAGCTCGACCGGTCGCCCTGCGGGTCGGGCACCTGCGCGCGACTCGCGACCCTGATCGACCAGGGCCTGCTCGCCGTAGGCGACGTCTTCGTGCACGACTCCATCGTCGGGTCACGGTTCGAGGCCACGGCGCTCGCCGCCGTCGAGGTCGACGGGCAGGTCGGCGTGCTGCCTCGGGTGACGGGTATGGCGTACCGGACGGGGGAGAGCCAGTTCAGCGTCGACCCGCACGATCCTCAGGTGCCGGGCTTCGTGCTGCGGTGAGCACCCCACTGACCTTCCTGGACGCCGCCGCGGTGTGTCGGGCCATCACCCCCCGGCAGGCGGTGCGGGCGATCGAGGACGTGCTGCTCTCCGGCCTGGACCCGGCCGCGGACCCTGCACGCTCATCCATTCCGGTGCCGCGGGGTGAGCTGCTGCTGATGCCGTCGGCCAGCCCCACGGCGACGGGCATCAAGGTGCTCACGCTGGCCCCGGACAACGCCATCCGCGGGGTCGCCAGGATCCAAGGTCTCTACATCTTGTTCGACCCCGAAACCCTCACCCCGTACGCCCTGCTGGACGGTGCCGCCGTGACGACGACCCGCACCCCGGCGGTGTCGCTGGCCGCCGTGCGGTCGGCGGTGGTCAGGACGTCAGAACCGCTGCCGGTGGTCGTCTTCGGGGCCGGACCGCAGGCGGTGGGGCACCTGCGGTCACTGGTGGAGGTGCTCCAGGGACAGCGTCCGATCGCGTCCGTCACGGTCATCGTCCGCTCACCGGACCGAGTGGCCACCCGAGTCCCGGTCGGCGGTACGGTCGTGGCCGCCGGGTCGAGAGCGGCCGAGACGGCCGCACGCCTGGCCGGGTTGGTCATCTGCGCCACGACCGCTCGGACGCCTCTGTTCGACTCCGAGCAGCTGGCGCCCGATGTGGTCGTGGTGGCCGTTGGTTCGCACGAGCCGGACGTCCGCGAGCTCGACGGGGCGCTGATGCACCGCGCCCAGGTGATCGTGGAGGACCGTGCTACGGCACTGCGTGAGTGCGGTGACGTGGTGCTCGCCGTGGCCGACGGCGCTCTCCGCGCCGACACCCTCATCACGTTGGCCGACGTGGTGTGCTCGCGGACACGACTGCGAGCAGACACCCCCGTGGTCTTCAAGAGCTCAGGTATGTCGTGGGAGGACCTGGCCATCGCCGAGGCGGTCGCAGCCGCTGCAGGCGTCTTGCCGTAGCCCGTCGACTGACGGGCTGGTCAGGTGACCTCAGCCGTTGCCCAAGGCGACGGGACCCTCGACCCGGCGGATGTCGATCACGTGCCCCGTCTGACCCGACAGCAGCACGTCGAGGGACTGCCGCGCCACCTCGGCGGACTCGAGCAGCGTGCCCGGTGGCTCGTCACCGAACGCCTTGGTCCGCATCGGCGTCCCGGTCCGCTCGGGGTTGACGCAGTTGACCCGGACGCCGACCCCGGTCCACTCGTCGGCCAGCGCCTGCGTCAGGTTGACCACCGCCGCCTTCGCCGAGGAGTACAGGGAGTACCCGGACCTCCCTCGGGTGTAGGACGACGAGGTGAACAGCAGCAGCGACCCCTGGGTCGCGCTCAGCGGCTCGAAGAACTCCTGGGCGATGATGATCGGCGCCAGATAGTTCACGTCGGTGGCCTGGAAGATGGTCTCCTCGCTGGTGTCGGCCAGCTCCCCGCGCGGCAGCACGCCCGCCGTGTTGACCACGAAGTCGATCCGCCCGGTCTCCTTCAGCACCGACCGGGCGGCCGCGACGACGTCGGTTCGACGCTCGACGTGGGTGCCGGTCGAGGCCCGGGAGAATGTCCGCACCGTGGCCCCGTGCGCCGCCGCCAGCTCCGCGATGTCCCCGCCGATACCGTACGAGCCGCCGAAGACGACCAGGGTCTTGCCGGCGAGCCGAGCGCGCCGCTCCTCCTCCGACAACGCCGCGGGCGTGTCGGCCGACGTCAGCTGGAACAGCTTGTCGGCGATGTAGACGTCGATCGGCTCGGTCACCTTCATATTGCGCTCGTGACCCGGGACCACCGCGATCGGCACCTCGGGCAGATAGCGCAACACCACCGTGCAGTCGTCGGTGGCGGTGAAGTCGGGGTCGAGGGCGGCGTTGGCGTAGGCGGCGCGGATGGTGGACAGCCGGAACGACTGCGGCGTCTGGCCGCGCCGCAGCAGGTGCCGCGCCAGCACGTCGGAGATCTGGTTGGAGTCGGGTCGCACCGAGATCACCGTGTCCGCCGACGGAATGGCCGTGTCGACGGCCTCGTGGTCGGCGAGGGCGGCCACGTTGGCCGCGATGATGGTCTGGGAGACGAGCGGCCTGACGGCGTCGTGCAGCAAGACGTTGCACTCAGCGTCCCCGAGCGCCGCGAGGGCAGCCGCCGTGGTGTCGTTCCGGGTGCCGGCGCCCTCCAGAATCTGGCTCACCTTGTCGTAGTCACCGTTGCGGACGATGGCGCGGATCTCGTCCAGATAGCCCGGCGTCATCATCACGATGATCTCGTCCACCACGGGAGACTGCTGCATCGCGGCGATGGTGTGCTCGATGATCGGCTTGCCCGCGATCTTGATCAGCTGCTTGGGAATACTGAGTCCGACCCGGGTTCCTGTACCCCCCGCGAGGACCACAGCAACGTTGCGCAATTTCGTCACGCCGGTGACTGTACAGGCCCATCGAGGGCTCGAGCCGAGATCGCGTCGCCTACCCGACGTACCCGACCGAAGCCAGTAAGGTGTCGCCCATGCGTTATCGCCCGTTCCTGACGTCTGTCCACGAGCTGCTGCAGCCGCGCCACTATCTGGAGGTGGGTGTGCGGGACGGGGGCAGTCTGGCGCTGGCTCGATGCCCTGCGGTCGGCCTCGATCCGTTCTACTCGATCACGGTCGAGCTGGACAACCGGGTGAGCCTGTTCCGCACCACCAGTGACGAGTACTTCTCTCGGCCGGATCCGCTGGCCGTGACCGGAGGAGAACCGTTCGACCTCTCGTTCATCGACGGTCTGCACCTCTTCGAGTTCGCGTTCCGCGACTTCATCAACGCTGAACGTCACAGCGCGCCGAACGGTGCCATCATCTTCGACGACGTCCTCCCGCGGACGGTCGACGAGGCGGCCCGGCACCGCATCACGACCTCATGGACCGGGGACGTCTACCCGATGCTGGCCGTGCTCGCTCGCTACCGCCCGGAACTGGTCGTGCTGCCGGTCAGCACCCAGCCGACCGGCCTGCTCCTGGTGCTGGGCCTCGATCCGACGAGCACGGTGCTGACCGACCACTACGACGACATCATCGCCGAGTATCGCCACGCCGATCCGCAGCCCGTTCCCGACGACCTCTTCGACCGGCAGATCATGATCCCGCCGGAGCGGGTGCTCACCTCGGGACTCTGGGAGGTGTTCCAGAGCTTCGACGCCACCGAGGACGCGGCGACGTTCCGCCAGCAGCTGGCTGAGGCGGTGCGCCGCTCCTTCGGCACCGCCTTCGTGCCTGCGGTCACGACCTCATAGGTTCGCGATCTTGCGGTAGACCTGGCGAGCCAGCGGGTTCTTGGAGATCTTCCTGGCCACCGGATCGAGCCGCGACGGCAACGCGCGGCGCAGGTGCTGCACGCGCGTCAGCGGCTTGGCCGCCGGCTTCTTCTTGGCCACCTTGGCCGGGGTCGCCTTCTTGGCCGGGGTCTTCTTGGCCGGCGCTTTCTTGACGGCCGGCTTCGTCACCGCGGCCGGGGGAGGGGCGGGCGCGGCAGCAGGTTTCGGAGCTGGCGCTGGCACTCGTGCGACCACCATCTCGCCGATGTGGGCGATCTCCAGCCGGAGCCCGGTCTGTTTGTAGGCGCCGACCCCGAACTGGGTGCCGATCCGTGGCGCGCCCTCGAGGCCGCTGACGTAGGCTTCCACCCGGGCCGAGGTCCCGTCGGTGATCAGCTTCGCCGGCAGTCGCAGCGCTTCCAGCCCCAGCGCACCCTCGATCACCGTCGAGCCGCTGACGTGGAGCTCGGGCAGGGCCAGGACCAGCAGCGAGCCGACGGCCGTCTCGGTGACCGTCGCGTTCGCCGGGTCAGGGGTGGCGACCAGCGGCCAGGTGGTCGGGCCGACGTCGAGCTGCCAGCTGACCGGACCCGACGGCGCAGGCACGACCATCAGGGAGCCGAGAACCGCCGCCGACGCCTCGGTCCAGGGGAGGACGACCGGGGCCACCACGAGGTCACCGACGCCGACGAGCTGGACGTCGATCTCCCAGACCCCCTCGGGCAGGTCTCCGCCCACGGCCACGGTCCGCAGATCCACGTCGAGCGTGAGGTTCCAGCGGCCGTCGGCTGACAGCCGGCCCGGCTCGCCCGACCCGAGCCAGAAGGACTGACCGGTGTGGGTCTCGCGAACCAGCGCCGCCGGTCGGGCCGAGCCCAGGTCCGATTCGCCGTCGGCTGTCGAGATCGACCCAGCAACGCTGAGCTGAAGCCGGCCCTCGTTCCAGCTGACCACCGGCACGTCGACGGACAGCACCGTCCCCGCCGGGGCGTCGGTGGGGTCCGCGGGCTGCAGCAACGCCGGGTAGCTGGAGAGAACACCGACCCGGGTGGACTCGGCCAGGCGGTCAGTGTGCGGGTCTGCGGCGAGGTCGAGCAGCGACCGTCTCATCAGCACTGCCGGGCCGGCGAGCGCGGTGGCCACCGACCGTGGATCCACGCGGGGATCGTCGGCCGTCCAGAGGTCCGGGACTGCCGAAGCAGTTTCGCAGACGCGGCTGGACAGGGCCTCCAGATCATCCCGGACGGCTTCGGCGTGCATCCGCTCGAGGGCCTCGGGAAACAGGATCTGGCTCGGCTGCAGCCGTAGCACGTATTCACCCCGACAGTGCTCGAGCGGCACCGTTGGCTGGACATCGCCCGATCCGTTCGCCTCGACCAACGTGACGTTCGGGCGTCGGGTGACCATCTTCTGCAGCCGTTCGAGGGTGCCGTCGGTCGAGCCGGTATCCACCACGACGACCTCGAACGCGTCGGTGGGAAGCGACTGGTGGTCCAGAGACTCGATCAGTTGGTCCAGCTCGGAGCGAAAGTCCCGAGCGATGACGACAACGCTGACAGCGACGGCCATGGGCTCTTTTCCTGTGGTACGGCTGGTGACGACGTAGACCGGCTACGCGTCGGGTCCGGCGGCCCGGACTTGGCATGCACTCTATCGGCGCAGCCGGTTTTCGCCGCCCGACGCGGTGAGTTTCGCCCCGCAAGAGACGACGACAGCGGTTCGCAGGTCAAGAGGTTGCCGGACGTGTCCGGTACATTCGGCCCATCAGGGCCACCGGTCGTTCCGGCGGCCACCGGTAGCTCCGGAAGGACCGACATGCTCGTCAGCAGCTCGCGGAGCAGCAGCAGGGGACTTCGGGAGCCCCCCCGATGATCAAGATCAGCGTCGTGGTGCCGGTATACAACCCGTGGCCGTACGTCGAGGCCTGCGTCGACTCCCTCGTCACCCAGACCCTGCCCACCGACCAGTTCGAGGTGATCTTCGTCGACGACGGGTCCACCGACGAGACCCCGGCCTATCTGGACGACATCGCCGCCCGGCACCCCCACATCACGGTCATCCACCAGGAGAACTCCGGCTGGCCCGGCAAGCCCAGGAACGTGGGCATCGACGCGTCGGTGGGGGAGTACGTCTTCTTCTGCGACAACGACGACTGGCTGGGTGGTGAGGCGCTGCAACGGCTGTACGACTACGCCAAGGAGAACGACTCCGACGTCGTGCTGGGCAAGATGGCCGGGATCGGACGCTCGGTCCCCCAGAACATCTTCCGCCGCAACCTGCCGGCCGCAACCCTGGCCAACGCGCCGTTGATGGACAGTCTGACCCCGCACAAGCTCTTTCGTCGCGCCTTCCTGGATGAGCACCACATCCGGTTCCCGGAGGGTAAGCGGCGGCTCGAGGATCATCTGTTCGTGGTGACTGCCTATCTGCTGGCCACCTCGATCAGCGTCTACGCCGACTACACCTGCTACTACCACATCCGCCGGAGCGACTCCTCCAACGCGGGCTTCTCGGCCATCGACTGGCCTGGATACTTCACCAACCTGTCCGAGGCTCTGGACGTCGTGGTGGCCCACACCGCGCCCGGCAACCTGCGGGACAGCATCTACCGGCGCTGGCTGCAGAACGAGATGGTCAACCGGCTCAGCGGCCGCCGGCTGACCACTCTGGAGCCCGATGAGGCGGAGCGACTCTTCGCTGCGGCTCACCAGACCGCTGCGCGCTATTTCGGCGAAGGGGTCGTCCGGCGGCTCCCTGTCGTCTCCCGGGGTGTCGCTCGGGCCCTGATCGCGGGCGACCTGACCGCCGTCCGGCACCTGGCCGAGGTGGAGAGCCAGTGGGACCTCGACACCCGCCTGCTGCAGCTGGGCTGGCTGGACGGTCGGCTGCAGATCAGTGGGGTGGCCGACTTCCGGGACCTGAGCCGCCCCGTCGGCCACGGGCTGGCCGACTCGGACCTGCTCGGCGGCCTGGGTGACGAGGAGTACCGCGCGGGGCTGTCGAAGAGCTCACTGCTGCTCGACCTGACCGAACGTCGGTCCGGGGCGCGATGGTCTTTCGGGGCCGAGGTGGACCGTCACGGTTCGACCATGGTCTTCGTCGCCGACATCGACCCCGGGCATCAGGCGGCGGGCGCACCGCTGGCCGAAGGGATCTGGGACCTCTATGTGGAGTGCAGCCTGCTGGGTCTCCGGCGCCGGAAGCGGCTCACCTTGACGCCCGACCGGTTGCCGTCCGGCACCCTGCTCGATCCGGGTGCCACTCCCGAAAGGCAGATGGTCGCCTACCTCACCAAGAAGAGCTTCGGGGTGAGCCTCGACGTCGGCCTGCTCTTCCATGCCGCACTCCGTACCTCACCCGAACCGGAGCCGGAGCCAGAACCAGAGCCGGAGCCGGTCCCAGATCTCGACGCCTCGCGTCGGCCTCCCGACGCAGCCCGGGCGGACCCCGAACGGCTTCGCCGGCTGGCCGGAAAAGTGAAGCGCGCCGCCGTCGACCGCGTCACCCGGCGGGCGCGTTGAACCGATGAACGGTTCGGCTGACGCACTATAGTCACGTGTCGGTCACCGATCGTTTGCTCGGCGCTGCGTCACCGCCGAGGCGCGGGCACCGGCGACCGCCAGCCGACGGCGGCAGGGCCTGTCGGAGTCAGGGGGGTAGCAGGAGGAAAGGAATGACGGTCACGCCATGAAGGACGACCAGGTCACCGCCAGGGTGCGCCGAAGAGTGCGTCGGCTCATTCGCCGGGTCAGGGCCGTCCGGCCTTCCGTCGTACCCCAGCCTCCCGCCTCACCCAGGAAAGTGGCCAGGCCGCCGCAGCTTTCGGTGGTGGTGTCGGTCCACAACGCCGAGCACTATCTCCAGGAGTGCCTGCGGAGCCTGCTGAACCAGTCGTTGCGGCGGCTCGAGGTGATCGCGGTGGACGACGGGTCCACCGACGGCTCCGTCCAGATCCTCCACCAGGTTGCCGCGTCCGACCGGCGCCTGAAGGTCGTCCTCTCCCACCAGCGTGGCGCCTCCGTCGCCCGTAACCTGGGGGTCAGCCGGGCTCGGGGCGCCTACCTCACCTTCGTGCAGGCCCACGACACCATCCCCAGGACGGCGTTCAGCCGGATGGTCGGCTCGCTCCAACGGTCAGGCTCGGACTTCGTGGTGGGCGGGGTGCAGCGGGTCCGCAACGGCAGCGGTACCCGGCCGGCCTGGGTGACCACGGTGCACCAGTTCGACCGGATCGCCACCACCGTCGATGAGTTCCCGCTGGCCATGCACGACCTCGCCCTGTTCAACCGCGTGTACCGCACGTCGTTCTGGACCGACGCCGTGATGAGCCTGCCCGAGCAGAGCGACTACGCCGCACTGCTGTCCAACGTGACGGCCTACCTGCGGGCCAGCTCGTTCGACGTGCTGCGAGCAGTCACCTACCTCTGGCACGTCCGCTCCGACCACGCCTCCATCGTCCAGGAACGCTACGACCGGCAGACGCTGGACGAACGACTCCCGGTGCTGAAGGCGGCTTGGGAGATCGTCTCCACCGGCTCTTCGGCGACCGTCGCCGGCGCCTGGCTGGGTGGCGTGCTGGACGCCGAGCTCGGGCTCTACCTGGAGTACGCCGGCACCGGGGACGAGGCCTACCGCGAGCTGCTGCAGGAGACCGCCCGGCACTTCTACGAGCTGGCCACCCCGGCGGCCTGGGAGCACGTCCGGGTCGACCGCAGGCTCCGCGTCTGGCTCGCCGTGCAGGGCCGGTGGGCCGCGCTGGAGACCTGCATCGAGTACTTCCGGCTGAGTGGTGTCGTGCCGCCCACCCGAGTGGTCGACGGACGGGTGTTGGCCGACGTCCCGTTCCGCGACGTCCTGGGCGACGTGCCGACCGTGTGCCTGGAGCTGGCCGCCTCCCAGACGTCCCTGACGGCCTGCATCGAGAAGTGCTTCTGGGAACCGGACGGTCGCCTCCGGGTCGAAGGTTGGGCGTTCATCCGAGGCATCGACCTCCGGTCGACGACCCCCACCCTGACGGCGTCGCTGGTGGAGCCGGTCACCGGGCGCCGGGTCGACCTCACCCTGGAGCCGATCCACGTCCCGCAGGCGTCACGCTGGCTCAACCAGCCGAACCAGAGCTACGACACGTCAGGCTTCCGGCTGCGGATCGATCCGGCCGACCTGCCCACGGTCGATCCCGCCGACGAGGTCCGACGCTGGTTCCTGGAGCTGGACAACACCACCCTCGGCGTCCATCGACACGACCGGGCCCATGCGGTGATCCGTTCAGGGATCGCCCTGCGGATGCGCGCTCGCGACCTCACCGGTGCCGACGACCCGGTCCGGGTGGTGCCCGTGATGGACCTCGACGAGGGCTTCGCGGTCCAGGTTCGTCCGGACCGTGTTCGGGCCACCCGGCTGGTCAGCGGGGCGCAGGGACGCGTCAGCGGCACGCTCAAGATCATGAACCCCATCGCGGTGCCCGTCGTTGCGGTGCGGGTGGCGAGGAACGACGCCCAGGTCGAGGTCCCGGTCACCCAGCTGGGTGGCGGGCTGCTCGGCTTCGAGCTCGACCTCCCGCCCGGCGAAGGGACCCAGCGACGCTGGAACGTCCGTGCGCTGGGGGAGGACGGTCGTCGTTACCGGGTCTCCTGGCCCGACGAGGGGAGTGCCGGTCGGCGGGTCACCAGCACCGACGGGTCCCTCAGCTGGCTCCGTTCCCCCCGGGCCTTCGCCGAGATCATCACCGACCCGCGGAGCCTGCAAGCCACCTCGTTGGTCCTGACCGCCGACCTGTTGAGCGTCGAGGTCGAGACCGTCGGCCTGCCAGCGCTTGACCTGCGGCGCGCCCGGCTCACCGGCCCGGCGTCCTCGGTCGGGGTGCTTGACGTCATCGAGCTCGGTGCAGGCGCCTTCCGGCTGGATTTCCCTACCCGAACCCAGATCTGGGGAGCCGCCGACTTCCCGCTGCCCACCGGCATCCACACCATCACCCTCGACAACCTGGTGTGCGGGACGACCGACGCGTTCCTGGAGCACTGCCCGATCTTCGGCCGGACCGAGTCTCACGGCTACACCGTTGCCCGCTCGGCGGGCCGGGACCGGCTGACCATCAACCTCCGCGCGCCGCTCAGCGACGACGAGCGCGGCCGGTACGCCCAGACGAGGCTCAGCTCGTGGTACCAGACCGCCGACTTCACCCCTCGGGACGCCGTCCTGTTCCAGTGCTACCGCGGCGAGTTCTCCACCGACAGCCAGCGGGAGATCCACGAGGAGCTGCGCCGTCGCGGCTCCGGCCTGACCCTGCTGTGGGCGGTGTCCACCCTGTCGGTACCGCTGCCCGAGGGCGCCGTGCCGCTGCTGATCGGCAGCCGCGCCTGGTACGAGGCGGTGGGCAGCGCCCGCTATCTGTGCCAGAACATCGACTACGACCGCTTCTTCCGCAAGCGCCCCCACCAGAAGTATCTGCAGACCTTCCACGGCTACCCGTGGAAGTCGATGGGCGTCTCCCTGTGGCGGGCCCAGGGCAAGTCGGAGTCGATGATCGCGGCCGAGTGCGTGCGCCGCACGTCGTCCTGGGACTCGATCATCGTGCCGGCGCCGTTCTGCGAGGAGCTCTACCGGCGCGAGTACCGCTACCCGCACGAGGTGCTGGTCACCGGCTACCCCCGCGATGACGCCTTGGTCATCAGCGACGCCGAGGCCGTGCGGACCGAGGTGCTCGAGCGTCTGGGTATCCCGACCACGAAGAAGGTCGTGCTCTACGCCCCGACCTGGCGCGACACCGTGGCCACCGGCGCCTGGACCGCGCAGATGTTCGACGAGCTGGACCTCGACCAGCTGACGGCCGCCCTGGGCGACGACTACGCCCTGCTGCTCCGTGGCCACAACTACAACCTGCGCGGCGGCAGCACCGGCAGCACCGCCTCGGTGCTGGACGTCTCGTCCTACCCGGAGATCAACGAGCTGATCCTGGCCTCCGACGTGGCCATCCTCGACTACTCCTCACTGCGCTTCGACTGGATGCTGACCAACAAGCCGGTGCTGTTCTTCGTCCCGGACCTGGCCGACTACCTCAGTGCCAGGACCGTGCTGTTCGAGTACGCACCCACCGCGCCCGGGCCGCTGCTGCACAGCACTGAGGAGGTGCTGGCCGCCCTGCGCAACCTGGACGAGATCTCCGCCGGCTACGCCGCGGACCGGGAGCGGTTCAACTTCGAGTACCAGGGCCTGCACGACGGTCACGCGACGGAGCGGGTGGTCGACCGCTTCTTCGGTGCAGACGCTGGTGCGAAAGGAGACCGCGCCACCTCGATACACTGACCCCGACCTTCCACCGCGAGTGTGCCGACCTCAAGAGGAACGAGACTCACCGAAGCAGAACAGGGACAGCACTGACCATGGCCTTCACGACGGTCCCGAAGCTGCGTGCGCAGCTCGCGCAACGCTGGTGGGCGCTCGCCGCGAGCAGCCGGGCGGCTCGGTTGCAGTCCTACCTCGGACTGCGCCGCATGACCCCGGCCACCGGCACCCTGCCCGTGCTCAGCGTCATCGTCCCCGTGTACAACGACCAGGACCGGCTCGTGGCCTGCATCGACAGCCTGCTGGCCCAGACGCTGACCGAGCTCGAGGTCATCCTGGTCGACGACGGCTCGACCGACCACTCGGCCACCATCCTCGCCGACTACGTCCACCGGGACAGCCGCGTCCGGGTCATCACGACCAGGCGCAACGGGGGCCGCGGACAGGCCCGCAACGCCGGGGTGGCCACCGCACGCGCCCCGTACATCACCTTCGTCGACTCCGACGACACCATCCCGGCCGGGGCGTACGCCTACATGGTCGCCACGCTGGAGCGGACCGGGTCCGACTTCGCCGTCGGCGCTGTCCGTGGCCTGAAGCGGGGCAAGAGCTCCCGGCCCGCCTGGGTCCGTGACGTGCACCGGGTCAAGCGGCTGCAGATCACCATCGAGGACTTCCCGGACGCCATGCACGACGTGATCGCGTGCAACCGGGTGTTCCGACGCGAGTTCTGGGACGACGCAGTAGGTCCGTTCCCGACCGGCATGGCGTTCGAGGACCACGCACCCATGGTCGCCGCCTACGTTCGGGCCACGTCCTTCGACCTGCTGTCGGCCACCACGTCCAACGTCCGCATCCGTGACGACCCGGCCACCATCTGGCAGCAGAAGCACCAGATCAGCAACCTGGAGGGGCGGATCGCCGCCAAGGACCTGGCCTGGGAGATCGTCTCCGCGGAGGCGTCACCGACCGTGGTGGCCGCCTGGCTGGGGCGGGTGATGGACTTCGACTTGTCGCTCTACGTCGAGTTCGCGGTACACGCCGACGACGAGTATCGCGCCGTGGTGCAGGCGGCGGCCCGCAGGTTCAGCGATCGGGCCGACGAGGCAGCCTGGCGCCACGTCCGGGTGGACCGCAAGCTCAGGCTCGGCCTGGCCGCGGCGGGTGCTTGGGTGCAGGCCGACCGGACCATCGACTACTTCCGGCTCAACGGGGCCATCCCCACCACGCGGGTCAGCCACGGCAAGATCCTGGCCCACCTCCCGACCGCGCCCGAGCTCCGGCTGCCCGCCGAGCGCTTCGAGCTCAGCCAGCACCAGACCAGCCTGGCCGCCTGCATCGCGAAGGTGGCCTGGTCGGGCGAGGTGTTGCAGGTCGAGGGCTGGGCCTTCATCCAGGCCCTCGAC
>JBBRYD010000026.1:0-35408 GCA_038238065.1 Propionibacteriales bacterium
CCCGATCGCGTCCACCTCGTAGAGCTCGAGGGCGGCCTTGGCCACGGCTAGGTCGATGTGACCGTCGGCCCGCACCTGGGCGAAGTCGCGGACCCGGCGCAGCAGCCGGTTGGCGATCCGTGGAGTTCCCCGGGAGCGGCGGGCGATCTCGGCCGCGGCGTCCAGGTCGAGCCTGGCGCCCAGCAGGACGGCTGACCGGTTGATGATGTGCTCCAACGACTCGGTGGCGTAGAAGTCGAGCTGGGCCGTGAAGCCGAACCGGTCCCGCAGCGGCCCAGGGAGCAGGCCGGCGCGGGTGGTGGCCCCGACCAGGGTGAAGCGCGGGATCTCCAGCGGGATCGCGGTAGCGCCCGGACCCTTGCCGATCACCACGTCGACCCGGAAGTCCTCCATGGCCAGGTAGAGCATCTCCTCGGCCGGTCGGGACATCCGGTGGATCTCGTCCAGGAAGAAGACCTCGCCCTCCACCAGGCCGGACAGGATGGCGGCCAGGTCACCGGCGTGCTGGATGGCCGGGCCGCTGGAGATCCGCAGGGGGGCGGTCATCTCGCTGGCGATGATCATGGCCAGTGTGGTCTTGCCCAACCCGGGCGGGCCGGACAGCAGCACGTGGTCGGCCACCGCGCTGCGGTCCCGGGCCGCCTCGAGCATCAGGCCCAGCTGGTCGCTGACGCGCGGCTGGCCCTCGAACTCGGCGAGCGTGCTGGGCCGCAGCGCCGACTCCGCCGCCCGTTCGTCGGGATCGGCGACCGGCCGGACGATGGCGAGAGGGTCGGGCTGGTCGTCCGGCTCTTCGGCGGGCGGGTCGGTTCGCGGTCGGGCCACCGTGCTACTTCTTGGCCAGGCTCTGCAGGGCGGCGCGCATCAGCACGGCCACGCTGACCTGGCTGTCCTCGCGGACCAGGTGCTCGACCTCGCTGCAGGCGGCGTCAGCGTCGCGGGTCGACCAGCCGAGGCCTTCCAGCCCCTGGGCCACCTGCTCGCGCCAGTGTGGCCCGGAGGCGGTCGACGGGGCGGCGGCGGACGCGGGGGCCACGGCGTTCATCTTGTCCTTGAGCTCCAGGACCATGCGTTGGGCGCCCTTGCGTCCGACCCCGGGCACCTTCATCAGCTGCACCAGGTTTTCGCCGGCGATGGCCCGACGTAGCTCGTCGGGACTGAGCACGGCCAGCGCGGCCTGGGCCAGCTTCGGACCTACGCCGGTCGCGGTCAGCAGCAGCTCGAAGAACTCCCGCTCGTCGCTGGAGGCGAAGCCGTAGAGGGTCAGGGAGTCCTCGCGGACGACCAGCGACGTGGCCAGGGTGGCGGTCTGGCCGATTCGCAGCCCGGCCGAGGTGTTGGGGCTGCACAGCGTGAGCAGGCCGAAGCCGCCGACGTCGATCACCGCCGAGGTGGGACCGAGCTGGACCACGCTGCCGGTCAGCTGGGCGATCATCGGGCCCCCTTGGCGGCGGTCCGGCGGCGTACCTCGACCGCGAAGGCGGCGCGCTGCCGAGCGGCCAGTACGGCTGCCGCCTCGCGCGCGTCGTCGAGCCGGGACGCCGCGGCACCTCGCCAGACGTGACAGATCGCCAGCGCCAGCGCATCAGCGGCGTCGGCCGGCTTCGGGGCCACCTCGAGGCGCAGGATGCGGGTCACCATGGCGCCCACCTGGTCCTTGGCCGCTCGCCCCGAGCCGGTGATCGCCGCCTTGACCTCGCTCGGCGTGTGCAGGGCCACCGGCAGCCCGTGCCGGGCCGCGACCAGCATGGCCACCCCGGCCGCCTGGGCGGTGCCCATCACGGTCTGCACGTTGTGCTGGGCGAACACCCGCTCGACGGCGACCACGTCGGGCCGATAGCCGGTCACCCACTCCTCCAGTGACTCCTCGATCCGCAGCAACCGCCGGGACAGCTCCAGGTCGGCGGGCGTACGGATGACGTCGACACCGACCAGCTTCGGAGTGCGTCCTGGGCCGCCGTCCACCACGCCGAGGCCGCAGCGGGTCAGACCGGGATCTACGCCTAGCACGCGCATCGGGACTCCTCGGATGGGTGGATGGCCTGGCTGCACAGGCTGGGCGGACTGGCCCGGTGAAACGAACAGATGTTCGGACCCTATGCAGGAACAGGCACTGCTCGGGTGAGCGACACGCCGACAGGGCTCAGATGGGCGCCGTGGTCCGAAAATGTGGCTGGTTCGGGGTGTGGGTGCTGGGTTTGGGCGCCGTGGTCCGAAAACGTGGCCCCGGACCGACGGCAGCGGCACGTCCTCAGCTGATGCTCGCCATCACCTCGTCGGAGGCGTCGAAGTTGGCGTAGACGTTCTGCACGTCCTCGGAGTCCTCCAGCGCCTCGATCAGGTGGAAGATCTTGGACACGGTCTCGCCATCGACCTCGACGGTGACCGACGGGACGAAGGAGACCTCGGCGGAGTCGTAGTCCAGCCCGGCGCCCTCGATCGCGGAGCGCACCTGCACCAGGTCGTTCGGGTCGGACACGATCTCGAAGGCCTCACCCAGGTCGTTGACGTCTTCGGCTCCGGCGTCCAACGCCGCCTCGAGGAGGTCGTCCTCGGTCAGGAGGCGACCCTCCTGGGACTTCTCCACCACGACCACACCCTTGCGGGCGAACAGGTACGACACGCTCCCCGCGTCGGCCATCCGACCACCGTTGCGGGTCATGGCGACCCGGACGTCCGAGGCGGAGCGGTTCCGGTTGTCGGTCAGGCACTCGACCATCAGGGCCACGCCCGCCGGACCGTAGCCTTCGTACATCAGCGTCTCGTAGTCCACCGCGCCGGCCTCGGCCCCCGAACCGCGCTTCACCGCACGGTCGATGTTGTCCTTCGGGACCGAGGTCTTCTTGGCCTTCTGGATGGCGTCGTACAGGGTGGGATTACCTTCGAGGTCCCCGCCACCGAGGCGGGCGGCGACCTCGATGTTCTTGATCAGCTTCGCGAACGACTTCGCTCGCCGTGCATCGACCACGGCCTTCTGGTGCTTGGTGGTGGCCCACTTGGAATGTCCCGACATAGGGCAGATATTAGCCCGTCGGTGCTGTCTCGTCCGTCTTGGCGTACATCACCACGGTGTGGGACGAGTGGTAGCCCAGTTCCTGGTAGAGCTCGAAGGCGCGGCACGGATCGTCGGAGTCGACGCCCAAGCCGGCGCCGTCCAGCCCCGCCTCGAGGAAGGAACGCATCGACGCCGTCAGCAGCGCCCGGGCCACCCCCCGCTCCCGCCAGGGCCGGCGGACCCCCAGCCGGTCGGTCCAGCCCTCGGAGAAACCTTGTGCCGCCCAGTCGCCCTCGTGTGCGGCGTTGGTGGCGTAGCCGACCAGCTCCGAGGTCTCGGCGTCGAGTGCCACCCACGACCAGCTGAGCCGCGACTCCGGCCGGAGCAGCTGCTGCTCCCAGCCTTCGGCATCGACCGGGCTGGTGCCCCAGTGATCGGCGAACACCTCGTTGTGCGCGATCCGGACCGCCTCGATCCGCTTCCGGCTCATCGGCACGATCCTGATCCCGGCCGGGTCTCGATGGACCGGGGGCGGGCCGGCGAAGCGCAGGGTCATGTCGGCGTACCAGCGAACCGGGGAGAGGCCGATTTCCTCGTAGAGCCGGCGGAGGCCGACCTGCTGCTCCCCGGCGTAGGCGACGACCTGGAGCGGACCGTATCCGTCCACCCAGGTCCGGTCGTACCACAGTCGGGCCTGCTCGAGCTGCCAGGTCAGCACGGTCCGGCCGATTCCACTCCGGCGCCAGTCCGGGTGTACGCCACCGGTGGCGTGCACCCGCCGCGGGTCGGTATCGGTCGGGAAGGGGTGGTTCCAGCCGTAGGCGACCAGGGTGCCGTCCGGGTGGCGACCGAGCAGACACTCCTGTCCGGCGTCCGGCCCGAGAGCGTCGAAGGTGTCGTAGAGCTCGGCCCGGGTGTGGCGCTCGCTCGGCTCGTCGGTCGACTCGATCGCGTCCAGCAGCGCGTCGAGGTCGTCGAGGTCGACCCGGGTGACCGGTCGGAACTCCACCTCGTACGGCGGGGGCTGCACGGGATCCTGCTGGCGAGTGAGCATGCTGCCTTTCGGTTCGTTTGGGGGACCTCGGTCCCCATCTCAGTCCCCCGACCGTGGTCTCTACTACCTCCCCAGAGGTGATGTTAGCTGCGCCAGATGGCCGACCGGCGAGGCGCACGTCCCTCGACGGGCGGTTCGCTCTGTCCCCAGGTTCGCCGCCAGCTGCCCGACGGCGGAGGGTCGACCGCCACCGCGGCGCCGCGTTGGACGGCCCACCACGATGTCTCGTCCTCGGCCACCAGGGCCTGGACGGCCGCGGAGATCCGGGGTGCCAGCTGGCGGACCGTCTCCCCCGGTGCGGGCATCAACGGTGGACCGTAGCGGACGCTGACCCGCGGTCGGCCCCGGACCGGCCAGGAGCGCCCGCGCGGCATCGCGGCGTAGGTGCCGCGCAGGCCCACGGGGATGACCGGCACCTGGTGCTGGACCGCGAGCCAGGCGGCGCCGAGCTTGAAGCGACCCATGAAACCGTCCGGCGAGCGCGTGCCCTCCGGGTAGACGATCACGCTCCAGCCGCTGGCCAGCAGGTCACCGGGGGTGGCCAGCTTGCCGTGTCCGCGCTCGATCGGGAAGGTGTTGAAGGCGATCGCCGAGCCGCCGGCCCGCCACCAGGTGTCGAAGAAGTAGTCGGCCGCGGCCGCGACGGCGGTCCGGCGTCGCCGCCAGGCGGGCAGGCTGGTCAGCAGTACCGCGGTGTCGAGGTGTGAGGAGTGGTTGGCCACGATCAGCGCCGGGGTGTCGAGCTCCCGCAGCTCCTCGAGGCCGTGCACGTCCAGGCTGACCTGGGAGTGGGTGAGCGGGGTCAGCCCGGCGACCTGCACCACCTCGCGGAGCGCCCGGACGGCCGGAGTCCGGGCCCACGCCGTCGGGAAGGCCCCGGGGGTCTTGTTCGTCGCCGCGCTGGCTCGTCGTCGGCTCACGGCAGCCTGATCGGGGGCGGGATGCGGCGCGTCTGACGGGTCGGTCACCGGACGTCCGCCACCAGCTGGGGGGCGTTGTGCAGGTAGGTGATCGACGGTGAGCGACCCACCGTGGACGAGACGATCTCCAGCGCGTCGGCCAGGGTGGAGGCGGTGCGGAACCCGAGCCGGTCGACGGTGGGGCGGTGCGCACCGACCCAGACGATGTCGTCGCAGTGGGCTCGGGCGGCGGCCATCTCGTACCAGAGGTGGAACGGGTGCACACCGTGGAAGGCGTAGCTGGTCCGGTAGAGGTGGCTGTACCACGGGTCGGTGGCGAACTTCGTCTCGAACTTCTCCTGGATCTGGACCGCGTCGGTGGTCGTGCTCAGCACTTCGGCGAAGAAGTCGACCGAGGACGGATGGTGCAGCGGGGAGAACTCGATCGGCATCGGGTGGTAGAGGATCAGCGCGCCGTCCGCCCTGACGACCGGCTGCCCGGTGTGGGCACCGAAGCCGGCACCCATTGCACTCCAGGCCGCCAGCACCGGGTTGGTGATCGAGTCCACGCTGTACGGGGTGCTCGGACCGACGCCGATGATGCCGACGTCAGCCTGGCCATGCACCTCGACGGTGCGTTGCGCGCGGACGGTGAGGGCCGACGCAGCGGCCACGGCGTCCGGAGCGCCGGCGACCACCTGGATCGGGGCGTAGCTCGCCTGGGCACTGTTGAGGATGCGTCGGCGGGCCTTGCGGGTGGTGACGGCCAGCCCGCGGTGCAGGCCGAGCCAGGCGGCCTGGTCCTTGAAGCTCCACTCCCACTCGCGTTTGTTGAGCAGGTTGAGCGGTGGGGCGGAGGCGGCGTTGTCCAGGGTGGCCTCGACCTGGAACAGGTTGAGCGCGGCGCTGACCTGCCGCTCGATCTGGTCGCTGACGCCATCGGGCGACAGCCCGGGCTCCGGATGGGGCGCCAGCCGGCTGATGGTGGCGGTCGAGCCCAGCCCCGCGACCACGGCCGACGCACCGTTGCGGGTTGCGGCCAGGTGCACGAAGACGAGCAGGTCTGACGCCGCGGCGCGGCCACTGATGCCGATCTCGCCCAGCTGACTCTGTCCGACGCTGGTCAGCCCCTCCGCGTCTTCGGCGTCGTGGTTGACCAGCCTGCCGTCGGCGAAGAAGGACCGGAAGACCCGTTCACCGACCACGTGCAGGAGCTCGGCCTCGGTCATCTGCCGGTTCAGGCCGCGGGCCGCGATCAGGACCACGTCGTCGACCCCGGCCCGCGCTGCGCGCGTCAGGACGGCCTCGATGATCCGCCCCCGGACGTCCGGCCGGCGCATCTTGGGCAACGGGGCGCTGATGTCGTCGAAGGCGATGGTCAGCTTCATCCCGGGGTGCAGCCGGGCGCTCAACGGCTCGCTGTCGAGAGGGGTGTCCAGAGCCACATTGATCGCCTCGGTCAGGTCGGTGACCGGGGTCAGGGACTCCGCGGGGTAGACCACCCGGGTGCCGAGGGGAAACCGTTCCAACCGGAACGCGTCCCCGTCGGGCACGACGAGCGGTGGGGTGCGGTCGTCGACTTCGAGGACGAATCCGGGGCGGGCCATCTAGCGTTCTCCTGTGTCTGCACCGAAAGTGGGTGGGCCGAACGTGTCTGGGCCGAGGGGGCGGCTGGTGCGGTCGGTCATCGCGGGATGACCCATCGGGGTGAGCTCGGTTTGATTTTCCACTCCACCACTGACCACGAGTTGCTGCCGGCGGCCCGCATCAACGCGATGTCGGGGCTGACGGCGACCGGATGGCCGACCGTGGCGAGCATCGGCAGGTCGGAGTGGGAGTCGGCGTAGGCGAAGCTCTTGTCCAGGACGATGTCGTTGAGGGCCGCGAAGTGTTGCAGCCAGGCGGCCCGGGACTCCCCCACCAGTGGGGGGCCGGTCAGGAACCCGGTGCAGCGCCCTTCGGCGTCGGTGGCCAGGTCGGCGGCCACGATGACGTCGAACAACGGCCGCAGCGGTCGGGTCAGCGGTCGGACCACACCGGTGATCAGGATGGTGGTGTGGCCGGCGGCCCGGTGCTCACGGATCCGTCGGATGGTCTCCGGGGAGACCCGGCTCAGCACCGCCGGCGCCATCCGTGTGTCCACGAACTCCTCCAGCGCCGCCAGATCGGCGCCGCGGTAGCGACGGTAGACCGCCCGGAGGAACGTGCCGCGGTCGCGCTGCTCGGCCCGGATGTAGGACGGGAGGCGACGCATCACCCGACCGACCTCGGCCAGCTGACGGGCGGGACTCAGCTCGGGCAGCCTGGCCCACAGGTACTGCTCGATCACGTTGGTGGACATGATGGTGCCGTCCAGGTCGAAGATCGCCACCGCTGACGACCCTGAGGTGTCCTTGTCGAGGTTGCGCATGGTGCTCGGTCGGTTACCGCGGCGCTTGCGCAGCGCGTCCAGGCGGCGGATCGGTGCGCTGATCGCCGGGCAGTGCACCTCCTCGACGTAGGTGGTCCAGTCGAAGACCGCGGTGTCGAACGCGAAGACCGGCTGGTCGTCGGCGTGCAGGAGGTTGGTCAGCCGGAGCGTGTTGTCGTCGACGAAATGCAGCTCGGACTGGGCGTACTCGTTGTAGAGCAGCAGGTACTTGCGCAGGAAGTCGAGCCGGTCGGAGATCCGGTCCAGGTCCTTGGCGACCTTGCGGGCCCGGTTGGACCGGGGCACCTTGGCCAGCCCGCGCTCGGCCAGCCCGTGAGCCCACTCCGAGGTGGACAGCAGCCGCTCGACGGAGGCGGCGCCGGGGAACTGCCACTGGGGCAGCTGTGCGGCCCCACGTTCGCCGCCGTCGAACGGATGCTCGGTGAAGTAGGCGCGGATGTGGCCGTACATGTCCTGGAACGTGCACGGGTTCCGCGCCCCGGAGGACACGTGGTAGTACTCCGGCTGCCCGATCTCGGGCCTGGTGGCGCAGACCGCCAGGATCGCGTTCACCACGTGGTCGCAGGGCACGATGTCGACGACGGCGTCCGGCGAAGCCGGGAACTCGGGTAGCTCGCCCTTGCCGTAGGCCAGGATCAGCGGCTCGGCCATCTTGAAGCCTTCGATCCACCCCGGGTAGGGATGGACCCAGGACGACTCGACGATGGCGGGCCTGACGACACTGACCTCGATGGCGGCACCGAGGTCGGCGACGACCCGCTCCCCCAGCGCCTTGGTGAAGGTGTAGACGTCGGTCCAGCCCAGCGAGCGGGCGCGCTCGGCGCCGGCCTCGACCAGCTTGGCCTGCACCCACTCCTTGCGACGGCGCTCGGTGTCGGCCGCGGTGGTCAGGAAGCCGGCCTGCCGGTGCTCCCGCTCGGCCTCTTTGCGCAGCCGGGTGAGCTGGGTCGAGGTCCGTGACTCGGCGTCGATCAGCCCGCGCATGGCCAGCCCGGCCGCAGTCTCGGTGTGGTAGTCGATGCTGTGCGCGTGCGGTGCCTCCGGGATCACGCCGCGGCGCCGCCCTGCGGTGTAGGCAGTGGAGATGTGGACGTAGTGCGGGATCTTGGTCAGCTCACCGTCTTCGCCGGTCACCGCCTCCAACATCCGCTCCATCAGGGCCTGGGTGCCGACCACGTTGGTGATGAAGGCCTGGTCGATCGGCGGGTCGAACGAGACGTCGCCGGCGCAGTGCACGACCACGTCGAGATCCCTGGGCAGCGGCGGGACGCCGGGCAGATCCCCTTCGATCACCTCGATCCGGGAGGCCAGGAACGCCTCGGGTCCGCCGGCCGCTGCGGCCATCTCGGCGAAGATCTTCTTCTTGACCACGCCGAGCATCCGGTGCTGCGCGGTGGCCGAGCCCTTGCGACGGACCAGCACGCTCGGTGTGGTGTCGGGGAGCTCGGTCAGGATCTTCCAGAGCAGCTGCTCCCCGATGAACCCCGTTACCCCGGTCATCACGATCTTCTTGCCCGCCAGCAGGTCCTTCAACCTGCCGTCCAGAGTGGGACGGCGGTCCAGCGCGGCCGTCAGCGTCGAGGGATGCGGACCCGAGGAGTCGTTCCCGTCAGCACCGTCTGGCCGGGGCCGGGCTCGGTCGGACGCGGGCAGGCGAAACGCCTCGGCCGGCACCGTAGCCATCGGCATCTACCCTCTCTCGCTCGTCGACCGTGCCGCCGTCAGGGCTTCCTCGATGGTGAAGTTCCCCACGTACAACGCGGTGCCAATGATCGCACCCTCCACGCCCTGGGGAACCATTTCGGCGAGCGCAGCGATGTCGAGGAGGCTCGAGATACCGCCGCTGGCCACCACCGGCTTGTCGGTGCGGGCACAGACCTGCTCCAGCAGGGCGGTGTTGGGGCCGGCCAGCATGCCGTCGGAGGCCACATCGGTCACCACGAAGCGGGCGCAGCCCGCCTGGTCCAGCCGGGCCAGGGTCTCGTACAGGTCGCCGCCCTCGCTGGTCCAGCCGCGCGCCGCCAGCCTGCTGCCGCGGACGTCGAGGCCGATGGCGATCCTGTCGCCGTGTCTGGCGATGATCTCCTCGCACCATTCGGGTCGTTCCAGCGCGGCGGTGCCGATGTTGACCCGGGCGCAGCCGGTGGCCAGCGCACGCTCGAGGGTCTCGTCGTCGCGGATCCCGCCGGACAGCTCGACCGACAGGCTCAGCTGGGAGGTGATCTCCGCGATGATCTCGGCATTGTTGCCTCGACCGAACGCCGCGTCGAGGTCGACCAGATGCACCCAGTCGGCGCCGGCGTCCTGCCAGCGCTGGGCGGCCGCGCGGGGGTCGCCGAACCGCTTCTCGGAGCCGGCCCTACCCTGCACGAGCTGCACCGCCTGACCGTCGGCTACGTCGACCGCGGGCAGCAGAACCAAAGAATCCACCTGGAGACACTATCGCCCGAGTGGCCTTCGACCATGATCTCGACCTGCGGCGGACACGCTCAGGAGGCGACGGGCCGTCGCTTCCGGGGCAGCTTGGCCACCACCAGGGCGTAGGAGCCGTCGACCAGCTCGGCCAGCTCGTCGTCAGCGATGCTGCCGTCGAGGCGGAAGTTGTTCCAGCCGTGCGCGCCGATGTAGGCCATCTTGCTGGCGGCCTCCGGGTAGCGGTCGAGCCACAGGTCGGCGGACTCCCGGTCACCGCAGGTGAGCCCGATGGAGGTGTCACCGAAGAAGGCGAAGATCTTCTCGGCCACCTTGACCACGACGTGGTCCTCCCACGGCTGGTCCTCCCAGGCGCCCGGCTTGGCCAGGCAGTACGCGAGCCAGTCCTTGGTGGTCAGCAGATCAGCCGTCATGGGCTCACCCTGGCACAGCCCGGTCGGTCGCGCACCGGATCAGCCGCACGTGTCAGCAGGCCACCGACACCAGGCGGTGGGTGTTGCGCGCGGAAGTGCTGATCTCGCCGAGGAACCTGTCGGCGTGGCTGGGTGCCTGTCGGGTGTACCAGTCGTCGGCGATGTCGCAGATCAACAGCTGGGCCCGGGTCCCCTTCAGCACGAGAGGAAGGGTGTGCACGACCGTGGACGGAAAGCTGATCAACGTCTGCCCGACCACCTCCCGCCGGACCACCAGCTCGAGCGGCAGCTCGGGCTGGACCACCTGGAGGCCGATGGCCTCGATCTGGGCCAGCTTGGCGCCGTCCTCCTTGCGGTGGGCGAAGTAGCGGTCGATGCTGTGCTCGCCGGCCAGGGCCCGGACTCCGCGGAGGTAGTGCGCCACGTCGACGACACCGGTTTCGACCAGCGAGGTGCCGATCAGGTCACTGGTGTCCTTCACCCGCGGGTCCTCGAAAGCGGTCCGGACCCAGGAGAAGTCGTTGTGCAGCACGGTGACACCGTCCAGGTGGACCGGCATGCAACTGAACACGGTGACCTCGCAGCCCGATCCGGGCGCGATCCGGCGACGGGCCAAGGCCGCCACCTGCCGTCGGCTCCGACCGCTGCCCGAGCTGTGCCAGCGCACCAGGCTCTCACCGCTCGTCCACAGCCGGGCGAACTGCAGCGTCGCCGTCCCGTCGTCGACCACCACCACCTCGCGGGGGTGGCTCAGACTGAGCACGAGCTGGAGGAGTCCGGAGAACGGGTCACCCAGCACCAACCGGTCCACGCCACGGAGCTGTTCGGCCAGCGCGGTCACGGTCCGCAGCGTCGAGGTGGTGCCCTGCCGCGGCTCGCACCAGCGGACCGCGTGGCCGGCGTCGGCGGCCAGCTGTGCGGTCCTGTGCAGCTGCAGCCGCGACATCTCGTTCCGGGGTGCCAGCACCACTGTGGTCAGCAGCGACCGGTCGGCGTCGGTCTGGTGCGCCCACTCGACCACGTTCAGCAGCTGGGCCGGACTCTCGACCAGGGCGAGCGTGCGCACCCCGGTCAACTGGCCACACTGGCCAGTTGTCGGGTGCCCGACTCGTCGACGACACCGGCCACCCGACGCAGCTTCTTCATGGCCGCCCGCTCGCCGTCGTACACCTGCTTGACGCCGTCTCCGAGCGAGTCGGTGATGGTGCGGATGTCGCGGACCAGCCGTTGCAGGCCGGGAGGCTCCACGGATGCGGCCTGGTCGGAACCCCACAGGGCCCGGTCCAAGGTGATGTGACGCTCGACGAACACCGCACCGAGGGCGACCGCGGCCAGCGTGGTCTGCAGACCGGTCTCGTGTCCGGAGTAGCCGATCGGCACGTTGGGGAACTCCGACTGCAGCGTGTGGATCATCCGGAGGTTGAGCTCGGTCGGCTTGGCGGGGTAGGTGCTGGTGGCGTGCAGCAGCACGATGTTGTCGCTGCCCAGCACCTCGACGGCATGCCGGATCTGTTTGGGGGTCGACATCCCGGTGGACAGGATCACGGTACGACCCGTGGCTCGCAGGCGGCGGAGCAGCTCATCGTCGGTCAGCGAGGCCGAGGCGACCTTGTGGGCGGGCACGTCGAACTGCTCCAGGAAGTCGACCGACTCGACGTCCCAGGGCGAGGCGAACCAGACGATGCCCCGTGCGCGCGCGTGCGCGTCGATGGCCCGGTAGTCGTCCTCGCCGAACTCGACCCGGTGCCGGTAGTCGATGTAGGTCATCCGCCCCCACGGGGTGTCGCGCTCGACGTCCCACTGGTCGCGCGGGGTGCAGATCTCCGGGGTGCGCTTCTGAAACTTGACGGCGTCACAGCCGGCCGCGGCCGCCTGGTCGATCAGGGCGAAGGCGGATGCGAGCTCGCCGTTGTGGTTGATGCCGATCTCACCCGTGATGAACACCGGCTGCCCAGGCCCCACGAGCTGGTCACCGATCATGCGTGTCGGGGGCTGGAAGTACGGTGCGTTCTTGGTCATACGCTGAACGTAAGACCCCCAGATGGACAAACGCGGAGGGACACCTGAACACCAGGCGAACAACTCGCCGACTCCTGGTTGGCCGAACCGACGGTTTCGTTGGCCGACGGATGAACCCTGGACGACGGATCGGTGAACCAGCACCGATGTTCACCGCGCGTTCACGCGCCGGACCTAGCGTCTGCCACGGGAGTCGGCACCGAGCCGATAAGTCAGAGGGAAACGGTGCCACAGCAGAGAGACTCGTTCATCGCGGCGTCCGGCTCCCGGCTGCGCGCTGACCTCGGGTCGCCGGCGTGAGCCGCCTGTCAGTGGTGGTGCCGTGCTACGACGTCGAGGAGTACGTGGCCCAGACCATGCGGAGCCTGAGTCGCAACACCAGCGACGACATCGAGTTCCTGCTGATCGACGACGCCTCGACCGACACCACCCGCAGCATCCTCCAGACGCACGCGGCCGAGCTACCGGGCGCGCGGGTGATCGCCTGCTCGGTGAACCGCGGTCTCGCCGCGGCCCGCAACGTCGGGATCGAGGCCGCGACCGGCGACTACATCGCCTTCCTCGACGGGGACGATTTCGTGGCCGCCGACTACTACCCGGCTCTGTTGGGCACCATCGAGCGGCTGGGCTGCGACTTCGTCCGCACCGATCACGTCCAGGTGCGTGGCCGTGAACGCAGCGTGCACCGGATCAACCACGGCCCGCGTCGGGTGGTCGCCTCGCCGCGGGACGCCATCCTGCCGGTCGACCGGATCACCTCGGTCGACGCGCCGCACGCCTGGGCCGGCATCTACCACCGACGGCTGGCCGACGCCGGCCTGCTGCACTTCTCCGAAGACCTGCGCACCTGCGAGGACCGGCCGTGGAACTGGCGGCTGCACCTGCAGGCCCGGTCGTTCGCGGTCATCGGGCTGCTCGGCGTCTTCTACCGCCGCAACGTCGCCAGCTCGCTGACCCAGCTGGCCGACGAACGTCAGTTCGACTTCATCCGGGCGTTCGACCAGATCCTGACCCTGGTCCAGGATGACCCCGACGCCGACATCCTGCTGCCGAAAGCGATCCGGTCCTACTGCGCGATGATCCAGCACCACCTGGGCCAGCAGCAGCGCTACCAGCCGGCGCTGGCCCAGCAGCTCCTCGGGTTGTGCCAGCGGGCCCTGCTCGGGTTGCCCACCGGGCCACTGGAGCGCGTGATGTCCGACCTCGATCCCGACCGGGCCGATCAGCTGCGTGCCCTGATGGAGGCCGCGTGAGCACGCAGGTCTTCGTCGCATCGACCGCGTTCGGTCTGGCCACGGTGGTCGCCGCCCTCGACGACGGCGCGTTCGACCCGGCCGACCGCCGAATCCTGGTGCTGAGCAACAACGCGGCCACCCCCGAGACCGCCAACCGGATCGAGGATGTGGCCAAGATGACGGTCCTGTTCGGCCGTTTCGACGCCGTGTACGACTACAACGAGGCGATCGCCCCGCAGCACCCGTCACTCTGGCGGCCGCGCGCCGCGGACCTCCCCATCCTGGAACGGCATCTGCGTACCCTCTGGTCGCTCGACCACGACGTCCACCTCGTCGTCGAGAGCATCCAGGTCAGTCCCGCGCAGACGCTGTGTCGGCTGCTCCCCGACGCGCGGATCGACGTGTACGCCGACGGGCTGATGAGCTATGGCCCGACCCGCAACAAGCTCCCGGCTCTGGTGGCCGGCCGGCTGGAGCGGCTACTGCACCTCGACCTGGTGCCGGGACTCTCCCCCGTCATGCTGACCGAGTTCGCGGTCCCCGCCCAGGTCATCTCCGCCGACGCGTTCAGGAAGGCCGTCGCCGTGCTGGGTCCGCCGCCCGCGCTCATCGTTGCGGCCGCGCCGCGCGAGCTCGCCGTGCTGGTGGGCCAGTACCTCTCGGCGATGGGCATCGTCAGCGTAGCGGAGGAGACCCAGCTGCACCTCGAAATGGTCCGTGGGGCCGTCGCCGCGGGGTACCGGACGCTCGTCTTCAAGCCGCACCCCACCGCGCCACCCATGCTGGCCGAGCCGCTGGTCGAGGAAGCGCGCCGGCTCGGCGCGTCGTTGACGGTCTACGACAGCCCGGAGCTGGTCGAGACCTGGTTTCGCGCCGAGGGCATCGGCTGCGTCATCGGGTGCTTCTCCACCGCCCTGATGACCGCCGCCACCTGCTACGACCTGCGCACCGCTCGAGTGGGCACCGAGCTCCTGCTGGAGAGGCTGCGCCCCTACCAGAACTCCAACCGGGTCCCTGTCACGATCATCGACGCCGCAGTCCAGCACGTCTCCCGGCTGGACCGGACACCGTGGATCGGCTCGACGGACGTGATGGTCTCGCCGCCGGAGCTCGTGCGCATCGTCGCTGCGGTGAGCTACTGCATGCAGCCGAACCGCTATCCAGCCCTACGGATCGTCGCCGAACGGCTGCTCAGCGAGCGTGGCGACGAGCTGTCGAGGTACTTCAAGCGGCAGCGCCTCACCCTGCTCGACCTGCCCGGGCGGCTCCCCGAGCGACCGGCTCGCCGTGCGCTGGCGCCGGCACCGGTCCGGGAGGCGGTGAAGCGCGCGCTGGGCCCCGCAGTCAGCGCCCGGGTTCGTCGGCTCTCCCAGCGGCTGGCCTCCGGAGCTCGTGCGCGAGGCGGGAGTCCGTCAGCCGGAGCGGCAACCGGTGGACTGCGGTGACGCGACCCAGCGGCAGTGGCGCGTACAGGTGCGGGAACGCGTCCCCGGCAGACAGGTCCTCCACCACGACGGGTTCGTCCAGTCGGGCCGGGTCCAGCTCCAGCAGGACCAGATCCTCGTCGGCCACGTCGGCGTAGATCCGTTCCCTCACCCCGGCCACCTGGCCGGCGAAGGAGCAGTGCACGTATCCCTGCCGGTCGTAGCTCAGGTCGCGACTCGACCAGGGGAAGGACCCCGCCAGCACCGCGGCGTCCCAGACGGTGCGTTCGGTGAGGTGGAAGAGCGACTGGCCGACGGTCGGCCGCTCGCCCAACACGCCGAGAGCGACCAGGTCAGTGCGGAGCCGGTCGGCGTCGGTGAAGTGCAGAGCGGTCAGGCCCTGGGCCGCGGCGGCGGCCACGTTGGGCGGTGAGTCGTCGACGAACACGCACCGCGCGGGGTCCACGTCGTACCGGGAGAGGACCAGCTGGAAGATCGCCGGATCGGGCTTGGCCAGCAGCTCGGTCCCGGACACCACGATGGCCTCGAAGCGGTCCAGCAGCCCGAACTTCGTCCGCGCGTGCGGGAACGTCTCCGCCGACCAGTTGGTCAGCGCCAGTAGCCGGACGCCGGCCTGCTGCAGCTCGGCGACCACCGCTCCGGTGCCGGCCACCATGCCGGTCAGCGCGTGCGGAAAGTGCTCACGATAGGCCTGGATGGCCACGTCCTCGTCCGGGAACTGCTGCAGCAGGTGCTGCTCTCCATCGGCGAACGACCGGCCCGCGTCGTTGGTCCTGTTCCAGTCCCAGAACCCGATCTTGGCCATGAACGCGGCCACCTCCTCGGCGGGTAGCACCTGCTCGTAGGCCAGGTGGGGCGCCCACTCGAGCACCACGGCACCCAGGTCGAAGATCACCGTCGTGGGTACTCCCGACGAGCGCTGGCCGGAGCCACGGTCGTTCGCGTCCGAGGGGTCACTCACGGGTCACAACGTAGCGACCCAGTTCCGGACCAGCCGGGCGCCCGCCTCCCCGGACTTCTCCGGGTGGAACTGGGTGGACCACAACGGCCCCTCCTCCACCGCCGCCACGAAGCGGTCGCCACCGTGCTCGACCCAGGTCACCCGTCGGTCCCCGGGGCCGTCGAGGTCTCGCACCGCGTAGGAGTGGACGAAGTAGAACCGCTCGGTCTCCACGCCGGCGAACAGCCCGCTGCCGGCCGCCACCGCCACCGTGTTCCATCCCATGTGCGGCAACCGCTCCGCCTGGATCTCCTCCACCACGCCGGGCCACACGCCGACCCCGTCAGTCGCCACCCCGTGCTCGACCCCGGCCCCGAACAACACCTGGTGCCCGACGCAGATGGCCAGCGTCGGCATCCCCCGCCGCACCCGCTCGGTGATGACCGCGTCCCCACCCGCGGCCACCAGCCCGTCCATGCACGCCGCGAACGCCCCGACGCCCGGCACCACCAGCCCATCGGCAGCCAGAGCCAGCTCGCGATCCGCCGTGACCATCGCGTCGACCCCCGCCCGCGCCACCGCCCGCTCCGCCGACCGGATGTTCCCCGACCCGTAGTCGAGCACCACCACCAGCTTGCTCATTCCGACGGCCCCGCCCACCCGACCAGCGGTCGCGGCCCCGTCACAGCGAACCTTTCGTGCTCGGCACCTCTCCGGCGACCCGCGGGTCCAGCTCCACGGCGAACCGCAGCGCCCGAGCCACCGCCTTGAACTGTGCTTCGGCGATATGGTGCGGGTCCCGCCCCCCCAGCACGGTCACGTGCAGGCACACGTGCGCGTGAAACGCCAGCGACTCGAACACGTGCCGCGTCAGCGAGCCGCTGTACGGCACGCCCACGTTCCCGCCCCCGATCAACGCGTACTCCTGCCCGGCCGGCTCCCCGGTGTGCACGCAGTACGGCCGCCCGGAGACATCCACGACCGCCTGGGCCAGGGCCTCGTCCAGGGGCACCAGTGCGTCCGCGAACCGGCGGATCCCGCGCTTGTCACCGAGCGCCTGCCGGATGGCCTGCCCGATCACGATCGCGGTGTCCTCGACCGTGTGGTGCGCGTCGATGTGGAGGTCACCGACGCTGCGCACCTCGAGGTCGAACAGCGAGTGCTTGGCCAGCGCGGTCAGCATGTGGTCGTAGAACCCGACCCCGGTGTCGATGGTGGCCCGGCCGGTGCCGTCCAGATCGAGGGTGACGTCGATGCTGGACTCCGACGTGCTCCGTTCCAGGTGCGCGGTCCGGTGCCCGGGGGCGGATGCCACGGTCGGTGCTACCTCTTCCTCGGTCATCTCAGTCCTCTCGCTCGGAGCCCGGCTCGGCCAGCACCTCGGTCAGGGCGCCCTTGAACGCTGCCATCTCGACCGGCGTACCGACCGACACCCGTAGCCAACCGGCCGGGCCGGTCTCCCGGATCAGCACCCCGCGGTCGAGCAGGCTCTGCCAGACGCGGTGGCGGTCCAGGAACCGGCCGAACAGGATGAAGTTGGCGTCGGACTCGGCCACGTCCAGGGCCTGGGCCGCCAGCCAGACCGCCAGGTCGTCGCGGGCGATCCGGAGCTGGTCGACGTGGTGCATCATCTCGTCGGCGTGGGCCAACGCCACCCGGGCGGTCGCCTGGGTGACCGCCGACAGGTGGTACGGCAGCCGGACGATCCGCAGCGCGTCCACGAAAGCCGGCGCGGCGGCGAGGTAGCCCAGCCGGCCGCCGGCGAACGCGAAGGCCTTCGACATGGTGCGACTGACCCCCAGCCGGGGGTAGTGCGGCAGTAGCTCCAGCGCGCTCGGGGTGCCTGCGTGGGCGAACTCGTGGTACGCCTCGTCGACGACGACGATGCCCGGTGCGGCGTCACAGATCCGGGCCACCACGTCGAGCGGGACGGCGGTGCCGGTGGGGTTGTTCGGGCTGGTCAGGATCACGATGTCGGGCTGCTGCGCCGCGATGGCGGCCACCGCCGCGTCGGCGTCGACGGTGAAGTCGGGGCGGCGGGCCTCGGTCAGCCAGCCGGTGTGGGTGTCGCGCGCGTACTCGGGATACATCGAGTACGTCGGCGCGAACGACATCGCCTGCCGGCCGGGACCGCCGAAGGCCATCATCACGTGCAGCATCACCTCGTTGCTGCCGTTGGCGGCCCACACCTGGCTCGCCTCCAGCCCGTGGCCGAGGTAGCCGGCCAGGTCGGAGCGCAGCGCGAGCGCATCCCGGTCGGGGTAGCGGTTCATCCCCCTCGCCGCCTCGGACACGGCAGCGCCGATCTCGGCCACCACCTGTTCGCTCGGCGGATACGGGTTCTCGTTGACGTTGAGGCAGTGGGCCACGTCCAGCTGCGGGGCACCGTACGGCTGCTCCCCGACCAGCTCCGGCCGCAGCGGCAGCTCGGCCAGCGTCGGGCTCGCGGTACCGATCACCGAGCGCCCCGCGCCCGTTCAGCTCCCTGGGCCCCGTCCGCTCCCTGAATCTGTTCCGATCCCTGAACCGGTCGAAGGCCCGCCGGGAAGCGCCTGGACACGGCTGCGCCGTGTGCGGGCAGGTTCTCCGCGTCGGCGAACACCTCGACGTGCCGGGCCACCTCGGCCAGCGCCGACTCCGAGTAAGTGATCACGTTGACCGCCTTGAGAAAGCTCTTCACGTTGAGGCCGGAGGAGTGACAGGCACATCCCGCCGTCGGCAGCACGTGGGTGCTGCCGGCGGAGTAGTCGCCCAACGAGACCGGCGACCAGGCCCCCACGAAGATGGCTCCGGCGTTGTTCACCCGGGCCGTATCCGCTGCGGCGTCGGCGGTCTGGATCTCCAGGTGCTCGGCGGCGTAGGCGTCGACCACCTCGAGTCCCTGCGCCACGTCGTCGACCAGCACCACGGCCGACTGCCGGCCGGCGAAGGCCTGTCGGATCCGCTCCTCGTGCTTGGTCTCGGGCACCTGGAAGGTGAGCTCGTCGGCGACCGCGCCCGCCAGCTCGGCCGAGTCGGTGACCAGCACGGCCGCGGCCAGCGGGTCGTGCTCGGCCTGGGAGATGAGGTCGGCGGCCACGTGGACCGGGTTGGCCGTGGCGTCGGCCAGGATGGCGATCTCGGTCGGGCCTGCCTCGGAGTCGATGTTGACCAGGCCCTTGAGCAGCCGCTTGGCTGCGACGACGTAGATGTTGCCCGGCCCGGTGATCAGGTCGACCCGACGGCACAGGTCGGGCACGCCGTGGGCGTACATCGCGATCGCCTGCGCACCGCCGACGGCGTACACCTCGTCGACGCCCAGGATGTGGCAGAGGGCCAGGATGCTGGGGTGCGGCAGGCCGCCGAACTCCCGTTGTGGGGGCGAGGCCAGCGCGATGGACGCCACACCGGCCACCTGGGCCGGGACCACGTTCATGATCACGCTGGAGGCCAGCGGGGCCAGCCCGCCGGGCACGTAGAGACCGACCCGGCCGACCGGGATCATCCGCTGGCTGACCTGCGCGCCGGCGCCGAGCGTGACGTCGACAACCTCGGGGCCGAGCTCGGCCTCGCTGACCACACGCCGGCGCCGGATCGACTCCTCGAACGCCGCCCGGATGTCGGGGTCGAGCTGTTCTGCGGCCCGACGCAGCTCCGAGGCGGGCACGCGGAAGTGGCGCGGCACGACGTGGTCGAACTCCTCGGAGAACTTCTCCAGCGCCATCACCCCGCGGACCGCCACGTCGTCGCAGATGGGGCGGACGATCTCGACCGCCGCCTCCACGTCGAACTCGGCTCGAGGGACGATGGCGGCGTAGTCCAGCCGTTCGCCGGCTGAGACCCGGCCACGAAGATCGATGAGGCGAAGCACGGGACGAGTCTACGGAGGCCCGTTCGGCATTCTCCGGTAATCTCACCAGCCTTGACCTGGGGCCGACTCGTGGCCGGTCTCCCACCTCCGAAAGGCATCGATGTTTCCCGGCTTCGGCACCGTGCTCAATGTGGCCACGGTGCTGGTGGGCTCCGGCCTCGGCCTGCTGCTCGGACATCGGCTGCCGCAGCGCACCCGGGACACCGTCACCGACGCGCTGGGCCTGGTCACGCTGATGATCGGCGCCCTGTCGGCGATCGAGGTGACCTCGGAGGTGCTGGCCCGGGAGGTCGGCAGCAACGCGCCCGTGCTGATCGTGCTCGGGTCACTGCTGCTGGGGGGGATCGCCGGTTCGTTGGTCGACATCGAGTCGCGGCTGGAGGGCCTCGGCGACCGGCTCCGTCGGCGGCTGAACCGCGGCACCCCCGGGCAAGCCGCGGGTCCTGCGACGGAGGAGCACGCGGCCCGTGCCCGCTTCATCGAGGGTTTTCTGACCGCCTCGCTGGTGTTCTGCGTCGGTCCGCTGACCATCCTCGGTTCGCTGTCGGACGGGCTCGGCCTCGGTGCGCAGCAGCTGATCCTCAAGTCGGTGCTCGACGGCTTCGCCTCGATCGCCTTCGCCGCCTCCTTGGGGATCGGGGTGATGGCGTCGGTGGTCGCGCTGGCCGTGGTCCAGGGACTGCTGACGGGCCTCGGCTTCCTGCTCGGAGACTTCCTCTCCCCGGCGCAGCTGGCGGCGATCACCGCCACCGGGGGCCTGCTGTTGGTCGGTCTCGGTCTCCGGCTGCTGCAGATCAAGCAGGTCCCGGTCGGCAACCTGCTGCCGGCTCTGGTCGTCGCGCCGCTGCTGGTGTCGCTGGTCGCGGTGCTGAGATGACCTCATCGGCGTCGGCGGATGACGAGCCGGACCGTGGCGCGCTGCTGCGGGCGGCGGTCGGCATGGGAATCTACGCCGGGGCGTTCGGGGCGTCCTACGGCGCGCTGTCGGTCGGCTCGGGGCTGACGGTGGGCCAGACGATGGTGCTCAGCCTGGTGATGTTCTCCGGTGCCTCCCAGCTGGCCTTCGTCGGCGTGGCCACGGCCGCCGGGTCTCCGTTCGCGGCCATCCCGACCGCCCTGCTGCTCGGCGTCCGCAACGCCTTCTACGGCGTCCCGATGACCGAGATCCTGCACCCGCACGGCCTGCGCCGGCTCTGGACGGCGCACTTCGTCATCGACGAAACCACGGCGATGGCTGTCGGCCAGGCCACGGCTGCAGGCCGACGGTACGCCTTCTGGGCCACCGGGTTGATCCTCTGCGCTCTCTGGCAGCTCGGCTCGCTCCTGGGCGCCCTGGTCGGGTCGGCCATCGACCCCAAGACCTTCGGGTTGGACGCCGCCGCGCCTGCGGTGTTCCTGGCCCTGCTGTGGCCGTCGATGCGCAGCGCGACCGCGCGCTGGGTGGCGCTCGGCGGAGCCGCTGCGGCCCTGGGCCTGCTGCCCTGGGTGCCGGCCGGAGTACCGGTGATCGCCGCCGCCGGGGTGGCGGTGCTGGCGGGGTGGTGGCCGACGCGGACGGCTCCGCCGGCGGGGACCGATCCGTGAGCGCCCTCTGGGTGGCCCTGATCGTCGCCGCGGTCGGGACGTACATCCTGAAGCTGGCCGGCTTGTCACTGCCGGAGTCGGTGCTCAACCATCCGCGGGTGCAGCGGGTGGCGCACTTCCTGCCGGTGGCGATGCTGTCGGCGCTGGTCGCCGTCGGGCTGTTCGACGGTGGCGGCCGGTATGGCTACGACTGGCGGACGCTGGCCGGGGTCGCCGCCGGGATCGTGGCCCTGCTGCTCCGGCGTGGGTTTCTGGTCGTCTTCCTGGTGGCCATCTCGGTGACGGCGTTACTCCGGCTGCTGACCGGCTGACGTCCTACGACAGGAGGATCGATGGCCAAGAAGTCCAGTGGTGGAACCCCGGCCACGGTGGCGCTGACCCGGGCGGAGGTCTCGTTCACCCTGCACACCTACCGGCACCACGCCGACGGCACGGGCTACGGCGACGAGGCCTCGGCGGCTCTCGGGATCGACCCGACACGCATCTTCAAGACCCTGGTGGCCGAGGTGCACACGGCCCGTGGCACCGAGCTGGTGGTCGCGGTGGTGCCGGTGGCCGGGCACCTCGACCTCAAGGCGCTGGCCGCGGCGGTCGGGGCCAAGAAGGCGGTGATGGCCGATCCTGCGGTGGCGAGTCGGAGCACGGGCTACGTGGTGGGCGGCATCTCACCGCTCGGTCAGCGGACCCGGCTGGAGACCGTGGTCGACGCCTCGGCACTGACCCACCCGACCGTGCTGGTGTCGGCGGGCAAGCGGGGGCTTCAGGTCGAGCTGGCACCTACGGACCTGGTCAGCGCGACGTCGGCCCGGGTGGCGCCGATCGGCGCTTGAACCAGCCGGGCCGTCCGAACGGGCGCGGCTCCTCGTCGTCTCGGCCGAGCGATGAGCCGACCAGGACGGGGATGGTCGCCGCGAACGGCCAGACGAGCAGGGACGCCTTGGCGCGGATGGTCAGCTCGATCTGCACCACGTCGCCGGGCTGGGCCGTGGCGAGGCGTCGGGCGAAGTCGTCAGGGCCCAGGTGGTTGCCCACGAACCAGCACACCAGGCCCGCCGCCAGCGCCGCCCCGACCGCGAGCAGGACGACGGGCCAACCCCGCCGACCGAGCCGCGCCCAGGCCAGCCAACCGAGCAGCAGGCCCACCACGGCACCCAGCAGCGTGAACCACGCGTCCCCGCCGATGAAGTCCGCCAGTCCGCGTTCGCTCGTCGAGGCACGCCCGTCACCGTCCACCAGGTAACCCGGGAGATCGACGACCTGCCACCAGACCACCCCGGCCAGGGCCCCGAGCCCGAGGGCCAGGAGGAGGCACGCAGCCACGTGACCCAGCAGGACGGCCCTGCGGCGGTGCTGGACGGCTGAGGCGTCTAGGACGCGAGACACGAGGGTCCCAGCAGCGCCTTCAGGTCGGCCATCAGCGGCGGTGACGGCGTGACCCGCAGCTGCTGGTCGAGCTTCATCACCGTGGTCTTGCCCGACGACTGCAGCCGGAGCCGGACCTCCGTCATCCCCGGATGAGCGCTGAGCACCTGACGCAGCTGCTGGACCACCGGCGGGGTGCAGCGGACGGCGGGCAGCGAGATCACCACGGGACCGGACGGTGCGTCGGTGATGTCGGGCAGGGTCAGCTCCTGCCCCGTCAGGGCGATCGACTCGTCGTCGACCTTGACGCGGCCCTTCACCCGCACCACCACGTCGGTGGCCAGCACCGTCGAGACGAGGTCGTAGGCCTTGGGGAAGAGCAGCACCTCGATCGAGGCCTCCAGGTCCTCCACGGTGATCACGGCCCAGATGTCGCCCCGCCGGGTGGTCTTGCGCACCACCGACGTGATCATCCCGGCGATGGCGTACATCCCGTCGCGGGGGCCGTCCTCGGCGAGGAGGGCGCCGATACTGATGTCGCGCTCGGCGAGGAGGATGTGCTCCAACCCCATCAGCGGGTGGTCACTGACGTAGAGCCCCAGCATGTCGCGCTCGAACGCGAGCTTGGTGCGCTTGTCCCAGTCGGGGATGTCGGGCACGCTCCCGCTGAGGACCGGGTCGGTGTCGTGGCCGCCCGTCGCCCAGTCGCCGAACAGGTCCGACTGGCCGTGCGCCTCGTTGCGCTTGAGGTCGAGCACGCCGTCCACCGCCGACTCGTAGACGGTCATCAACGCGCGCCGGGTGTGGCCCATGGACTCGAAGGCGCCGGCCTTGATCAGCGACTCGATCACCCGCTTGTTGCAGACCACCAGCGGCACCTGGTCGAGGAAGCCGTGGAAGCTGGCCGCCTTCCCGTGCTCCTCCCGGGCGGCCACGATGCCGTCGACCACGTTGGAGCCGACGTTGCGGATGGCGGTCAGCCCGAAGCGGATGTCGGTCCCGACCGGGGTGAAGTTGGCCGAGGACTCGTTGACATCCGGCGCCAGCACCTGGATGCCCATCCGCCGGCACTCAGCCAGGTAGATGGCGATCTTGTCCTTGTCGTCCTGCACGCTGGTCAGCAGCGCGGCCATGAACTCCGCGGGGTAGTTGGCCTTGAGGTAGGCCGTCCAGTAGGACACCAGACCGTAGGCGGCGGTGTGGGACTTGTTGAACGCGTAGTCGGAGAACGGCAGCAGGATGTCCCACAGAGCCTGCATCGCACCCGTGGAGAAGCCGCGCTCCAACATGCCCGCCGAGAAGCTCTCGAACTGCTTGTCCAGCTCGGACTTCTTCTTCTTGCCCATGGCGCGCCGCAGCAGGTCCGCCGAGCCCAGGGAGTAGCCGGCCACCTTCTGCGCGATGGCCATCACCTGCTCCTGGTAGACGATCAGCCCGTAGGTCTCGTCCAGGATCTCGGCCAGCGGCTGCTCGAGCTCGGGGTGGATCGGCACCACCGGCTCTCGACCGGTCTTGCGCCTGGCGTACTTGTTGTGCGAGTCCGCACCCATCGGGCCCGGTCGGTAGAGCGCGAGCACCGCGGAGATGTCGGCGAACGCGTCGGGTCGCATGCTCTTCAGCAGTGACCGCATCGGTCCGCCGTCGAGCTGGAAGACGCCGAGGGTGTCGCCACGAGCCAGCAGCTCGTAGGTCGCCAGGTCGTCGAGCTCGAGGTCCTCCAGCACCAGGTCGACGCCTCGGTTGGACTTCAGCCCGACCAGCGCGTCGTCGAGCACCGTCAGGTTCCGCAACCCGAGGAAGTCCATCTTGATCAGCCCGAGGGCTTCACAGGTCGGATAGTCCAGCTGGGTGATGATCGCGCCGTCCTGCTCGCGCTTCATGATCGGGATGATGTCGATCAGTGGCTCGCTCGACATGATGACGCCCGCCGCGTGCACGCCCCACTGCCGCTTCAGTCCCTCCAGGCCGACCGCGGTGTCCACCACGGTCTTGGCGTCGGCGTCGCTGGCGTAGAGCTGGCGGAACTCGTTGCCCTCGGAGTACCGGTCGTGGGTCTCGTCGAAGAGCCTGGACAGCGGCACGTCCTTGCCCATCACCGGCGCCGGCATCGCCTTGGTGAGCTTCTCCCCCACCGCGAACGGGTACCCCAGGACGCGGGAGGCATCCTTGACGGCCTGCTTGGCCTTGATGGTGCCGTAGGTGACGATCATCGACACCCGGTCGTCGCCGTACTTGTCGGAGACGTAGCGGATCACCTCACCGCGGCGTCGCTCGTCGAAGTCGATGTCGAAGTCGGGCATCGAGACCCGGTCGGGGTTGAGGAACCGCTCGAACAGCAGGCCGTGCGCGAGCGGGTCGAGGTCGGTGATCCGCATCGCGTACGCCGCGATGGAGCCGGCGCCCGACCCGCGGCCCGGCCCGACCCGGATGCCGTTCTTCTTGGCCCAGTTGATGAAGTCCGCGACCACCAGGAAGTAGCCGGCGAAGCCCATCGAGAGGATGACCCGGGTCTCGAAGTCGGCCCGTTCGCGGATCGCGGAGGTGATACCGCCCGGGTAGCGGAACCGCAGGCCCGCCTCCACCTCCTTCAGGAACCAGGAGTCCTCGTTCTCCCCCGGCGGGCAGGGGTAGCGCGGCATGAACGTGCCGTTGCCCTCGGTGAAGGCGATGTTGCAGCGCTCCGCGATGGCCAGGGTGTTGTCGCAGGCTTCGGGTAGCTCGGAGAAGAGGGCACGCATCTCGGCGGGCGACTTCAGGTAGTAGCTGTCGCCGTCGAACTTGAACCGGTTCGCATCGGCCATGGTGGAACCGGACTGGACGCACAGCAGCACCTCGTGACTGCCGGCGTCCTCCTTCTTGGCGTAGTGCAGGTCGTTGGTCGCCACCAGCGGGAGGTGCAGATCACGCGCGATCTTGAGCAGGTCGTGTCGCACCCGGGACTCGATGCTCAGCCCGTGGTCCATCAGCTCGACGTAGTAGTTGTCGGCCCCGAAGAGATCCCGGAACTCCGCCGCGGAGGCGACCGCTTCGTCGTACTTCCCGAGCCGGAGGTAGGTCTGCACCTCACCCGACGGGCAGCCGGTGGTGGCGATCAGGCCCGTGTGGTACTGGCTGAGGAGCTCGCGGTCCATCCGGGGCTTGTAGAAGAAGCCCTCCAGTGAGGCGCGCGAGCCCAGCCGGAACAGGTTGTGCATGCCCTCGGTGGTCTCCGACAGCAGCGTCATGTGGGTGAACGCTCCGGCCCCTGACACGTCGTCGGAACCGCCATCGCCCCAACGGACCCGCTTGCGCTCCGAACGGTGGGTCTTGGGTGTGACGTAGGCCTCCAGGCCGATGATCGGCTTCACCGCCGTCGCCTTGGACTGCTTGTAGAGCTCGTAGGCACCGAACAGGTTGCCGTGGTCGGTGATGGCGATGGCCGGCATGCCCATCTCCTCCGCCCCGGAGAACAAGTCGCCGACGCGCGCGGCTCCGTCGAGCATCGAGTATTCGGAGTGGACGTGCAGATGCACGAACGAGTCAGACGCACCCGCCTGCCCGCCCTCTACCGGACGGCTTCCGTTCGCTGTGCTTCCCATGTACGTGCGTTACCTCCACACCATCGACCGACCTGCCGTACCGTGTGCGCGCCAGCCTGCGCTGTGCGTGCTGTGTCCCGCCTTGCCCTGCCTGTGACTGCTCGAGGTGCGTTCCGCGGTCGTCGAGCACCGCGGCGTCTGCTGAGGGGAAGCCAGCAAGGGCCCCAGGTTAGTCGTCCGAACCCCGAGTCCATCCTCCGACGCGCCACTGACAGTCTCGCGCGCTTCGCCGGGAGGTCGTGCTCGGCTACTCCGGGGGCGTCACCGGGAAGTAGACGGTGTAGGTCTCGTCCCTGACCTCGCTCAGCGGGATGAACCGGAGCCCGGTGTGCTGCCCGGCCGCGCGGTAGTGGCCGGTGTTCCACCAGCTGTGCAGCCGCTCCTGGTCAGGAGTGAGGATCGTCTCGGGCCGGGCCACGTCGCCGGTGAGTCGACGCTCCGAGCCCACCAGCCCGGCCAGCACCAGCGGGCCGTCCAGGAACGCCACCGTGTCGGGGGCATCGGGGAGCCCGGCAACGGTCAGCGTCTTGGGCAGGGTGACCCGCACCACGTCGTCCTGCCAGCGCCCGGGCAGCACCAGGTCGACGCCGCGACGCAGCGGCTGGGCCGACTGACCGTTCACCGTGACGGCCGGATCGCCGTGCACCCACCACGGGACCCGGATTCTGAGGTCGAAGTCGACCGCCTCGTCGCAGCGCACCGCGATGTCGTACACGAACGCCTCGGGTCGGCTGGTCGGCATCGGCGGTACCGACAGGTGCTGGGCACGGTGCACCTGCGGGCCGGAGGAGAACTGGCCGAAGGGCAGACCCTGGAGGGTGTCGGGCGTGATGGAGACCGTGACGCCGGTACCGAAGAGCCGGTCCCAGCTGGTCGTGGTCGGGAGGTACTGGACGATCCGGATGCCGGTGGTGTCGGCGGCGACCGCCGGAAAGGCATAGGACGTGTGTACCTGCATCAGGGTGCCGTGGCAGCACCAGAAGTCGTCGGTGGGGCTGCCCCATTCCTTGGTGCTGCCGGCCTCGAGCGGCAGGAAATAGCTCACCATCCCGGTGTCGAGGTGCTGTTGGGCGAGCACGCCGTTGTGCAGGTTGCGCTCCCAGTAGTCGGCGTAGGTCGACTCACCCGTCCAGCGGTGGAGGATCTCGGCCAGACGCATCATGTTGAAGACCGTGCAGTGTTCCTGGGCTCGGTTCAGCCGTGCCGACAGCCGGAAGGGCGGCGGCCAGAACTCCCCCGACGTGCTGCCCCCGGTACAGAACGTTCCCCGCTCGGTCACCGCCGCACGCCAGAAAGCCTCGACGATGCGCCGCCAGCGGTCCTCGCCGGTGACCTCCCAGGCCCTGGCGGCACCGAGGATCTCCGGGATCTGGGTGTTGGCGTGCCGGTTGGTCAGCACGTCCTCCCCGGCCAGCAGCGGATCGAAGAACCGCGGCCGGTCGTAACGTCGGACCAGCTCGGCGTGAGCCGCGTCCCCCGTGACGCCGTACAGGTTGGCCCAGACCTCCAGCATGCCGCCGGTCTCGACGTCGAGCAGGTCGTCCATCTGATCTCGGGTGAGCGGGTCGGTCCAACGACTGAACCAGCGGGCGAAGCGGACCAGGACGTCCAGGGCGAGCTGGCTTCCGGCGACCGCGTACTGGTCGAACAACCCGCTCAGCAGCTTGTGCAACGTGTACTGCGGCGCCCACACCGTCCTCCCGGCGGCGATCCGGTGGAGGTAGGTCTCCGGGAACGGGCCGGCCCATTCACCGCCGTTCGCCTCCTGACACCGGGCGAGCTCCGCCACCACCTCGGTGGCTCTTGCGGCCAGACCGGGATCGGCACCTGACAGGTACGCAGCCGCGGACAGCCAGTGTCCGAGGGTGTGTCCGCGCACCTCCGAGGTCAGTCGCTCCCATCCTCCGTGCCAGCTGGAGGGGTCCTCGCCATCGACACTGCCCGGGCTCCCCGAGCCTGAGTAGCTCCACAAGCCCGCTTCGAACCGATAGGGCCGCAAGAGGTTCGCCGTCGTCAGACTCGACACGTAGGCCCGGTTGAGCTCGAAGCGGCGTTGGAAGTCGCTGGGCAGCAGGACAGTCCGACCGCGGACCGTCGGGTTGGTGTCGGGCGGCGAACTGGTCATCATCTCTCCATCATCGCCAGGCGGGCCGGCTGGTGGGCAGCCGGTGTCCGGTCGGCTACGACACGGCTCGGTGAACCTAGCAGAGCGAGCCTGGCCGCCGCGGTGGGACGGTAGTGAGAACCTGAACGTCTCCACGGAGGAACCTCCCACCGATACGACGCAAAGCCGACTTGAGTTTACGTCGTAAACTAATCGCCTGCCCCGCTGGGGCCGACAACAGAACTGAGGAACACCATGGCCTTGCCCGTGCCGTCGACCAACCGCGGCGTACCGGTACGCACCATCGCCGTCACCATCGGCATGGTGCTGGCCACCGCGTTGGCCCTGCTGCTGCTCTACGAGATGCGCCGCATCCTGGTCTGGCTGGTGATCGCCGCGTTCTTCACCATCGCGCTGTACCCGCTGGTCGGCTGGGTCGAACGGCGCATCACCTTCCGACGCCGCCTGCTGGCGACCCTGCTCGTCTTCCTGGTGGTGCTGGTGGTGATCGGGGGACTGGCCACGTTGTTCGTGGTGCCGCTGGCCCGGGAGGGGGCGGCGTTGGCCACCCAGCTTCCCCAGATGCTCAACGACGCCCAGTCCGGACGGGGGACCGTCGGCCGGCTGCTGGACCGGACCCATGCCCTGACCTACCTGCAGCAGAACCAGGAGAAGATCCGCACCTTCCTCACCCGACTCACCACACCCGCGGTCGGCGTCCTCCAGGGCGTGGCCACGGGCATCGCCGGCGTCGTCACGATCTTCGTCCTGACGCTGCTGATGGTGCTGGAGGGGCGCAAGATGGTCGACGGGGCGCTGAACCTGATCGAGAGCGAGACCATCCGGGAGCGCGTGCGCCAGGTGGGCGGCGACTGTGCGAAGTCGATCACCGGCTACATCTCCGGCAACCTGCTGATCAGCATCATCTGCGGCGCGCTGACCTACGTCACCCTGAAGATCATGGGTGTCCCCTTCGCCGGGTTGATCGCTCTGTTCGTGGCCGTGGCGGACCTGATCCCGCTGATCGGGGCGACCCTCGGCGCCATCGTGGCCCTGATCGCCGCCGTGGTGCACTCCGTCCCGGCGCTGATCGTGGTGGCCATCTTCTTCGTGGCCTACCAGCAGCTCGAGAACCATGTGTTGCAGCCCCTGATCCTGTCCCGGACCGTGAAGCTCAACCCGCTCGCCGTCCTGGTCTCGATCCTGGTCGGGGTCGAGCTGGCCGGCATCCTGGGCGCGTTGTTGGCGATTCCGATCGCCGGCATCATCCAGGTCATCGTGCGCGACGTCTGGGACCACCACCGGGGCCGGACCAAGACCGAGGCGACGGTCGGGGAGGACGAGACGCCGATCGACCCGACCCCGAGCGTCGCACCTGTGGCGACAGCTCCCGGCGCCGCCGGCGCGCTGCCTCGGCCCACCCGATAGCCTCACGGACCCATGAGCTCGAACGACGTCGCCGCCGGCCCCCCAACCACCGGGCGGGTCCCGAGCGTCCTGATCGTGCAGCACGGTGACGAGGACCCCCCGATGCGGCTGGGCGGCTGGCTCACCGAGGCAGGGTGCTCCTGGCACGTGGTCCGGGCCCACCACGGCGAGGAGCTGCCCGCATCGTTGGTGTCGTACGAGGCGCTGGTGGTGCTCGGTGGGGCGATGGGCGCTTACGACGACGCGGAGTTTCCGTGGCTGACCGCCACCAAGGAGCTGCTGCGGGAGGCGGCCCGTCGGGATCTCCCCACGCTGGGCATCTGCCTGGGCCACCAGCTGCTGGCGGTGGCCAACGGGGGGCGGGTGGTGGTGGCTGACGCCTCCCAGGCCGGCGTCACGGCCGTGTGTCGGACCTCGGCCGCGCAGACCGATCCCCTGTTCGACGGTCTGGGCGCTGATCCGGTGGCCGTGCACTGGAACAACGACGTGGTGGTGAACACGCCACCGGGCGCCGTGGTGCTGTCGCGCTCCACCGGCGGTGTCCAGGCCATCCGACTGGGGACCCGCGTCTGGGGTCTGCAGTTCCACCCCGAAGTCGAGCCGGAGACCGCCGCGCTGTGGGCTGCCGGTGACGTCCGGTCCGGCCGGCTGACCGCCGCTGACGCCGCGGCCCGGGTGGTCGACATCCGCGACGCCGATGCCCGGCTGCAGAGGACCTGGCGGGCGTTCGCCCTGCGTTTCGCGGCCCTGATCCCCGCGCCCTGATCCCCGCCGTCCTGATCACCTGCGCCTGTTCCGGCACCGACCGCGCCTCCGCTGTAGGTTGGGCGACGCCGTAGCCACCCTGCCGGCCGACGGTGCGGTGGACGGCGACGACCTGGAGGGGGCTGGACCCGGCAGATGGCCGACATCATCGTCGAGGAGCTCGGCAAGACCTACGTGGTGCCCGAGCGAGAGGGCGGCGTCAAGGCTGCGCTCCGGTCGCTGGTGCATCGACGGACCCGCAGCGTGCAGGCGGTCGGCGGGGTGAGCTTCCGGATCGAGCCCGGCGAGGTGGTCGGCTTCCTGGGTCCCAACGGGGCGGGCAAGACCACCACCCTCAAGATGCTGTCCGGACTACTGCACCCCACCTCGGGGACGGCGTCGGTGCTCGGCTTCACCCCCTGGGAGCGGGACCGGAGCTATCTGAGCCGGATGGCTCTGGTGATGGGTAACCGCAACCAGCTGCAGTGGGACATCCCGGTGCTGGACTCCTACCGTCTCTACCAGGCGATCTTCCGCATCTCCGCGGCCGATTTCGGTCGCCGCCTGGCCGAGCTCACCGACCTGCTGGAGCTCGGCGACCTGCTCCGCAAGCCGGTGCGCAACCTCAGCCTCGGTGAGCGGATGAAGTGCGAGATCGCCGGCTCGCTGTTGCACTACCCGAGCGTGCTGTTCCTCGACGAGCCCACCATCGGCCTGGACGTGGCCATGCAACGACGGATCCGGTCGTTCATCTCCGAGTACAACGTGCAGACCGGTGCGTGCGTGATACTGACCAGTCACTACATGGCCGACGTGGAGGCGCTGTGCCGTCGGGTCATCGTCATCCACCGCGGGCGGCTGTTGTTCGACGGAAGCCTCGCCGAGCTGATCGGACAGTTCGCGGCCCACAAGGTCATCACCATCGAGATGGAGGAAGGCACCACCATCTCCGACCCCGAGATCGCCGCCCTGGTGGACGGCACGGTGACCGAGCGGACGAGCACCGGCGTCACGGTCCGGGTGGCCAAGGCGCAGACTCCGTACGCGGCCGGGCGACTGCTGGCCGCGCTGCCCGTCGTCGACCTGACCATCGAGGATCCTCCGATCGAGCGGGTCATCGAGGACGTGTTCGCGGCCCCGGCGGCGACGGAGGCGGCCGATGGCCACCCGTCCGCCTGAGTCCACAGTGCCGGCCGGACCGGTACCCGGCGGCCGTGCTGACTTCCGGAGGTTCTCGGGCGCCGCACTGGCTGCCTACTACCGCCGGCAGTTCGCCTCGTCGCTCGCGGCGAACCTGGCCTACCGGGGAGCAGTCGCGATCTGGGTCGTGACCAGCATCATCCAACCGCTGGTGTTCATCGTCGTCTGGCGGACGGTGGCGGGAACGGGGCGCACCGGCGGCTACACCGCGGAGCAGTTCGTCGGCTACTTCCTGGTGATGATGGTGGTGGACCACCTGACCTTCATCTGGCACATGTGGGAGTTCGAGTACCGGATCCGGACCGGCGCGTTCTCCCCGTTGCTGCTTCGACCGGTGCATCCCATCCACAACGACATCTGCGAGAACGTCACGTACAAGCTGGTCGGGCTGGTCGGTATCTGTCCCGCCGCCGTCGCTCTCGCTCTCATCTTTCACGCCGACCTGTCCCTGACGTCGCTCGGATCCGTGCTCGCCTTCCTGCCCGCCCTGCTGCTGGCCATGGTGCTGCGCTTCATCGTCGAGTGGTGCGTGGCCCTGTCGGCCTTCTGGTTGACCAAGGTGTCGGCCATGAACGCCGTCTTCTTCTCGCTGTTCACCTTCCTCGGCGGACAGTTCGCCCCGCTGTCGGTGCTGCCCGGCTGGATGCAGACCGTCGCCGCCTGGACTCCCTTCCCCTGGACGTTGGCCTTTCCGACGGAGGTGCTGCTGGGCCGGCGCAGCGGCGGGGACCTGCTGGTGGGCTACGCGGCCCAGCTGATCTGGATCACCATCGCCGTGCTGGTGCTCCGGCTGCTCTGGACCAGGGCGACCCGCCGCTACAGTGCGGTGGGGTCCTGAAGTGCACTCACTGCGGGTGCTGCGCGCCTACCTGTCGGTCGGCGTGCTGAACATCGTCCAGTACCGTTCCGATTTCGCCATCGCCGTGCTCAACGCGCTGATCAGCCTGCTGACCCAGCTGCTCGGGCTCTCGGTGATCTTCTCCAACACCGCAGATCTCCGCGGTTGGACCGCCGACGGTCTGCTGGTGCTGATCGGCATCCACTTCTTCATCAGCGGCCTGATCGGGCTGGTCATCCGCCCCTCGATGGAGGCGATGATGGAAGGCATCCGGCTGGGCACGTTCGACTTCGTGCTGACCAAGCCGGCCGACTCGCAGCTGCTGGCCAGCTCCCAGGTCGTCGCCCCACAGTCGGCCACCGACCTCCTGGTGGGCGTGGGCGTGATCGGCTTCGGCCTCTCCAGGATCGGGTTGGACCTGGACCCCGTCTCGGTCGCCCTGTTCCTGGTCACGTTGGCGTCCGGCTTCGCCATCGTCTACGGCTTCCTGCTGATGCTGTCGACCCTGGCGTTCTGGTTCGTCAAGCTGGACAACATCCTGGTGATCTTCCAGGCGCTGTTCGGTAACGCGGGCCGGTGGCCGGTGACCATCTTCCCGGGCTGGCTTCGTCCGGTGCTGACCTTCGTGGTGCCGATCGCCTTCGCCGTGACGGTGCCGGCTCAGGCGCTCACCGGCCAGCTGTCGGGGACCGGTGCGGTGCTGTCGGTCGGCGTGGCCGCCCTTTTTCTGGTCGCTTCTCGAGCCTTCTGGCTCGTGGCGCTGCGGCGCTACACCGGGGCGTCGGCCTAGTCCGGCGTCGGCAGCGTATGGTCGGGCGATGCTGACCTCGGTGGCGGTGCTCTCCGACATCCACGGTGTGCTGCCGGTGCTCGACGTCATCCTCGCCGAGCTGGAGGTGCAGTCCGCTGACCTGGTCGTGGTCACCGGCGACCATGCGGCCGGGCCGATGCCGGTCGAGGTGCTCGATCGGCTCGTCCAGCTCGGGCCGCGGGCGGTGCTCGTCCGAGGCAACGCCGATCGAGAGCTGGTGGACCTCGCTCGCGGTGGTACCTCCCCCCAGCCGGAGTCGAACTGGGCGGCTCGCCAGCTGCGGCCCGACCAGGTAGAGCTGCTGGCCGGGCTGCCGCACCCCGTGCTGCTCGACGTCGAAGGCTTCGGCACCGTGGTGTTCTGTCACGGCACCCCGCGCGACGACGAGGAGGTGGTGCTGGTCGACACCCGGCTGGAGAAGTGGGCCGAGGTCCTCGCAGACCTCGACGACAAGGTTCGGACCGTGGTCTGTGGGCACACGCACATGCCGTTCCTCCGACTGGTCGATCGCCGGCTGGTGGTCAACCCGGGGAGTGTGGGCATGCCGTACGGGCGTGTCGGTGGCGCGTGGGCGCTGCTCCGCTCCGGTCAGGTCGAGCTGCGACACACCGTGATCGACGTACCGGCAGTGGTGTCGCAGATCGTCTCCGAGTCGACCTACCCGGATCGCCAAGCCTGGGCGGACGAATACGTCCGTTCGACTCACAGTGACGCCGAAGCCCTGCACAACTTCGGCCCGCGCGACGGCCGTTGATCGCCCCGGCCCTGTTCTCCTCAGGGCTGAGTCGACCAGGGCTCAGTCGAACAGGGCTTAGTCGAACAAGGCGACGACCTTGCCCACGGTACGGACGTTGCGCACCGTGGCGCTGACCCCGACGGCCTTGCTGAACTGTGCGGCCAGCTTGCTGTCGGCCATCCCGTTCGTGTAGTTGACCCACACCTCGAGGCCGGAGAAGGTGACAGGTTCACCGTCGGTGGCCAGGGCGGCCACCCGTTCCGGGGCGGTGGCCGGCGCCGGCCGGGTCAGGAAGGCCACCGTGACCTGGCTGGCGTTCTGGTCCGGATAGGGGTTGCCGAGCAGTATGTCGCGCAGCCGAGCCTCCGTGCGCACGGCCACGTCGATCGACTTGCCGAACTGCTCGGTGATGGCGCGCTCGATCTGTCCGGCCAGCTCGAGGTCCGACCCCTCGGCGCTGAACAGCAGGTTGCCACTGTTGATGTAGGTCCGGACGTCGCTGTACCCCAGCGCCTCGGCCAACGCGCGGAGCTCAGACATCGCGATCTTGTTCTTCCCGCCCACGTTGATCCCCCGCAGGAAGGCGGCGTATCGGGTCGTGGTCGTGGCTCCCGCGGGCATGAGCGAACGCTAGACCATCATCTGCCGGGCCGTGGGCGGAATGGGCTTGGGCAGCTTGGTGGACCCGGACAGGTAGGCATCCACCCCGGCCGCGCAGGCGCGACCCTCGGCGATGGCCCAGACGATCAGTGACTGGCCCCGCCCGGCATCACCACAGACGAAGACGCCATCGACGTCGGTGGCGTAGTCGTCGTCCCGGGCCACGTTGCCGCGCTCGTCCAGAGCGACACCCAGCTGGTTGATCAGGCCCTCCTTCTCGGGACCCACGAAGCCCATGGCCAGCAGCACCAGCTCGGCCGGCAGCTCCCGCTCGGTGCCCTCGATCGGGATCATCTGACGCCCCTCGAACTTGACCTCCGAGAGGGTCAACGAGCTGACGTTGCCGTCCTCGTCGCCGGAGAACTTGCTGGTCGAGACGGCGTAGACCCGGTCGCCGCCCTCCTCGTGGGCCGACGACACCCGATAGGTCATCGGGTACGTCGGCCAGGGCTGGTGACTCGGACGCTCGTGCGGCGGCGTCTCCAGGATCTCCAGCTGGGTGATCGACCTCGCGCCCTGACGGATCGCCGTGCCGAGACAGTCGGCGCCGGTGTCGCCGCCGCCGATGATGACCACGTTCTTGCCGGTCGCCGTCACCTGGTCGGCGACGGGCCGGCCGCGCACCACCCGGTTGGACTGGGGCAGATAC
>JBBRYD010000027.1:0-35281 GCA_038238065.1 Propionibacteriales bacterium
GACAGGTGTACTCGACCTGGTCACCGGCCGGCACCGCCGCCGACTTCACCGCTGGGTGGGCGTCCTCGGATCGGTCGGTGTACGCCGTCGGGTCGGCGTCGAACTTCGCCCGGCAATGCTGCGAGCAGAAGTGGTACGTCTGGCCATGATGCTCGGACCGCTGACCGCCGGCCTGGGGATCCACGTCCATCCCGCACACGGGATCCTGGGCGAGAGCGTCGGCGAGGCCCATGTCGTGGTGTCGAGGATGGCTGGTCATGCCTGCATACTACCCCCCTAGGGTATGAACGAGAAGTGCGATCCGGCCAGATAGTGGCCAATCTGGCCGCGCCGGCCGTGAGACGCCGAACGGCCCGCCGGTTTCTTCGGTGGGCCGTTCGGGTCGAGACCGACGCGACGCGTCGGCCGGAGAACTCAGCGGTCGCCGTCGACCCCTGGGATGTCTGCGCCCGGAACATCCGCGGGAGCGTAGATCTTGGAGTCACCCGGGTAGGGCTTCTTCCAGTCGTGCGTCTGGTACCAGGTGTAGCGGTTCATCTGCGCCGGGTGGGCGAAGTCGGGGACCGCACCGTTGCCGGTGAAATGCTGAGCATGGCCCCAGGTCTCCCATGCCTTGGCGACGCTCTGCTGCGCCTTCGGCACGACGTTGGACACCGCCTGCCGCGTCTTGAGGTTCTTGGCGGCCGCCCCCTTCAGGCCAAGGGCGTCGACCCCGCAGGCCGGCGGCGTCACGACGCCCTCGGTGAGCGGGACCTTGTTCGGCACCGAGGCGAACGGCCGGTAGTTCGGCGTCGTGCTGAACGCGCCGTACATCGGGGTGGCCGCGGCGACCTTCTGGTTGAGCGGCTGGGCCCCGAGGATCTGCTCGATGGTGCGCGCCATGGTGATCTGTGAGTAGTAGGTGCTGACCACCTTGCCGTGCTGGGCCCACGGGCTGATCACCTGGATCGGCGCACGGTGGCCGTCGACGTGATCGGCGCCGTCCTGGCTGTCGTCCTCGACCACGAAGATGGCCGAGTTCTTCCAGTACTTGCTGTGCGAGATCTCGTCCACGATCTTGCCGAGCGCCAGGTCGCCGTCGGCCACCTGCGCCTCGGGGCTCGCGGGTCCCCCGGTGTGGTCGCTGGACAGCCACATCATGTTGAGGTTGGCGGGACCCTTCTTCTCGAACTCCTGCTTCCAGACCTGGTAGCGGTAGAGGTCCGGGATGTCGGTGTCGAACTGCGGGGCGGCGTGGTTCGAGATCGAGTTCAGCGACGGGATCGGCGACTGCTCGTTCACCCGGATGGCCGGATCGGTCAGTTGGGCCGGGTCGCCGCCGGCCTCGACGCTCTTGGAGGCGCAGTAGTACTGCTGCCAGGTCGCGCCTTCCGGCTTGTTCTCGAAGGCCATGAACTCGCCGAAGTTGCGTGCCGTCTTGCCGGCAGCCTGGGCCGCGGTCCAGAGGAAGCCGGAGCGCTGGTGTCCCAGCACGTCGTTCTCGGTGTCGTAGCTGCGGACGTACTCGCCGGCGTCGGACTCGGTGTACTCCGGGTTGTCGCCCTGCAGCACCCAGTTGTGACCCTCGGCGGAGTTGGTGCCGACGTCGTAGAAGTTGTCGTAGAGACCGAACTGCTTCGCCAGCGCATGCTGGTTGGGCGTGACCTTCTGCCCGAACTGAGCGAGCGTCGCGTCACCGTCACCACGGCTGTCGTCGCCGTACACCTGGTCATAGGTGCGGTTCTCCTTGACCAGCAGGAACACGTGCTGAATGGTCGACGGGTCACCGATCCGCGTCGGCACCGGTACGGCCTTTGCCTTCTTGCTACCAGCCTTGACCACATCCTTCTTGGTCCACCCGTTCTGGGCGAAGACCGTCGCGGTGTACTTGGCGATCTGCTGGTCGGTGGGCAGCTCGAACCGGGTGAGCGACGCGGTCGTGCTGTGTGTGCCGTGCCCGGTCGCCAGCACGGTGCCCTGGCCCTTGTCGAAGTTGAGCTCTGGACCGCGTGCGTCGATGCCGCGGGTGTTGGTGACGACGACCTGGTCGCCGACGGTGGCCACGTCCGACGGGTAGTAGTCAGTGGGTAACAGGCCGATGTAGGTCACCGGCTCCTGTGGGTTGCCGGAGTACCGGTAGACGGCGACCGCGTTGGCGCGGCCCAGGGTGACCAGCAGGTGCCCGTCTGCGGTCAAGGTCACGCTGTTCGGCGCGTATCCGACCTTGGACGACGGCCAGGGCCGGGTGCTGATCGTCTGGACGACCTTGTCGGTGGTCGTGTTGACCACCGAGACGCTGTCGTCGAAGGTGTTGGTCACGAACAGCGCGTTCTGGTTGACGTACAGCGCCGTGGGGTGCAGTCCGACCTTGATGGACCTCACGTAGGCGGACGGATCGGACGTGTCGATCACGCTGACTGAGCCGTTGGTCGAGGTGCCCTTGAATGGGTCGGCGGGCACCTGAGTGCCGTAGGACTCGATCGTGGTCTCACCGGAGTTGGCCTGGCGACCACCCTCGTTGCTGACGTAGAGCTTGTTGCCGGAGAAGGCGAGCGCCCGCGGGGCGATGCCGACGTTCCAGGTCTGCTTGACCTCGCCGCTGATCGGGTCGAGCGCCACCACCGTGTTGTGTCCGTTGACCGGGACGTAGAGCGTCGATCCGTCGGGCGAGAAGACCGACTTGCCGGGCAGCGGGGACAGCTCGCTCAGCCCTGAGGTGGGGATGGGCGTGATGGACTTCTTCGGCAGCGGGACCGAGGTCGCCTCACCGAGGGTTCCGTCGGCGTTGACCGCGAACCGGGTGAAGCCGTTGGTCTGGGGCAGCCAGAGGAACTTGCCGTCGGGCGAGTACGTCGGACCTTCCTGGCCGACACTGCCGTCGGCGAGCTTCTGGTTGACCCCGGCCGCGCTGCCGACCAGCCAGATGGGCCGGTAGGTGGCGAGGTCGAAGATCTGCAGGACCACCTTCTTGTCGGTGCTCGAGGCGGCCAGGAAGCGTCCGTCGGGGCTGACCGTCGAGCCCATGAACTTGCCGTACTTGGTCAGCAGGCGGCTGCCCAGCGGCTTGATCGCCTGGTCGGAGGAAACCTGGAGGCCGTTGGTGTACTGGGTGCCGACCTGATGGTTGCCGAACAACTTGGTGTTTCCGTAGGCGGCTCCAGTGCCGGCGACCGCGAGGGCCGTGATGCCGACGATGACGAAGCGGGCTGGCTGACGGTGCTTGAGGAACCCGAGCCGGCTCCCAGCCACGCGTCGGCGTTGGCGGATGACGTTCATGGATCAGTCCTTCCGAGGGGGTGATAACAGATCGACGGTGCCGTCGAACTGCCAGAGGGGGTTGGGGGAGTCCCCGTACGGCGTCCGGACCTGGAAGAAGCCGTTGACTTCCTTGGGTCCGTCGCCGTCTGCGACGTAGCGCCCATCGGCGCTCACGTCGAGCTGGTAGGTGGCGGACCCGACTGCGGTCGCGCCAGGGAAGTGCCACGTCACGACGCAGCGCCAGTCGGTGCCGGGCCCTTCGTCGGTCACCCGGGAGCCGCCCTTGTCACAGGACGCGCTGGTCTGCAGCTGCGCCTCGGTGACGCTGGGCCGGTGCAGCTGCTCGGCCTGGAGACGGTAGAGGTGGCCGTACGCCGTCGCGAGGGAGCCCTCGAGCTTCGCCTGGTCGACGCCGGAGCCGGTGGCCGGTGTGGCCGCCGTGATGGCCAGGACGGACAGGGCGGTGAGTGCCGCCAGCGGGAGCACTCCGGCCAGGACGACCCGGCGACCGGATCCGTCGTTGGCGGGGTCGGTGAAGTCTCGGTGCAGGAAGATCTGGTACGCCCCCGCCGTGGCGACGGCGGCCCAGGCGATGGATACCACGACGCCGACGACCATCGGCCCGGTCTGCGGCTGCTGGGTGAAAAGACCGCGCCAGGCGGTGAACGCCTGAGAGGGGAGTGCGAGACGCACGGCGACCGGCAGCGGCAGCATCTGGACCAGGGCGAGGAGGAGGGCAAGCACGGCCGGCAGCAACAGGCCCATCGGAGATCGCCCCAGCGATACCGAGCCGAGCAGCCCCACGGCGGCGAACGCGAGGGTGGGGGCCAGGACGCACAGCCAGGCCAGTAAGAACCGGCCGGCGACCTCGGAGCCGCTGAACGGGTACCCGTCCAGACCTGACAACTGACGGTTGCCCACCGACGAGACACCACCGACCAGCCCCGAGACGGCCAGGCCGGCGACGAGCACGAGGATCACCGACGCGCTCGCCAGCGCCTTGGCGACGAAGATTCGGCGCGGAGAGCGGACGGCGACCAGCAGATGTCGCCAGGTACCCAGCCGGTCCTCGACTGCGAAGACGTCACCCGCGACCAGCGCCGTCAGCATCGGGAGCGCCCAGCTGCCGGCGAAGGCCAGCACGACCAGCGCGCCGGCCCAACCGCTCGAGTTCATCAAACGGCCGAAGACCGTGTCGGCTGGCAGTGCGCTCTGCCGGCTGACCACCGCCACGAATGCGCCCGGTGCGATCCAGCAGGTCAGCAGCAGGATGCGCACCCGCCACTGCAGCATCAGCTTGAGCAGCTCGAAGCGATAGCTGTGCAGCACCGGCGCTGGGCGCGCGGCGACCTCGGTCAGCGCGACGGCGGTCAACGGGCTTGCACCTCGTCGTCCGTCGCACCCTCGTCGTCGTCGGCGGTCAGGGCCAGGAATGCAGCCTCCAGCGGAGGAACCGTCGGCGCGAGCTCACGGATCGCGACGCCGGCGCCGACCAGACGGACGACCAGCTCGTCGAGAGCCTGGACGGGACCTCGGACGACGAGGACGTCGCCGTCCCGTGGTCGGTGCGGATCACCCTCCGTGACGACACGGATCCCTGGGGTGTCGGCGGAGATGTGGCGCGCGGTGGCGCGGTCGGAGGTGCGGAGCCCGTAGTCGAGCGTGCCGGTCTCGGTCGCCAGCTTCTGCACCGGGCCGGTGAAGACGACCCGTCCGGTGGCGAGGATGGTGACCTCGGAGCAGAGCGCGGCCAGGTCGTCCATCCGGTGGCTGGAGAGCACGACGGCTGTGCCGGCGGCGGCCAGCCGCGCGATCACCCGGTGGACGTGCCGACTGCCCGCCGGGTCGAGGCCGTTGGCCGGTTCGTCGAGGACCAGGAGCCGCGGTTGGGTGAGCATGGCCGCGGCCAGCCCGAGACGCTGCCGCATGCCGAGCGAGAACCCGCGGACCCGATGATCGGCGACATCGTCCAGACCCACCTCCACCATCGCCTGGTCGACGTTCTGTGCGCCACACCCGCGGAGCGACGCGAGTGCCGACAGGTTCTGCCGAGGGGTCAACGCGGGGTACAACCCCGGTCCGTCGACGAAGCCGGCGACCCCGTCGGGGACGCTGAGCGTGCGGCCGACGCGCTTGCCGAAGATGTCGAGCTGTCCGCTGTCGGCAACGGCCAGGCCCAGCAGCAGACCCAGTAGGGTCGTCTTCCCGGCGCCGTTCGCTCCGACCAAGCCGTGGATCTGGCCCGGCAGGACGTCGAAGTCGACGGTATCCAACGCAACGACATCGCCGAACGACTTACTGATTGCGCGGGCCCGGATAACCGGGATCTCATCCATGTACGCCCCTCGAGAAGTCAATAACTGAGAAGGACGCTAGGGGCACGTGATTGCACCACCGCTACCGTGCTGGGAACAGCGGATGAACGGCGGAAAGACTTATATAGTGGCGCGATCTTTCCCTTATTCGGAGGTCGACGAACCGCTGCGACCGCCTTCTACCGGCGGTGCTGTGCCTGCAGCACCTGCCGGTTCATATCGACAGGGAATCTCGTTACGTGACGTTCACGAGAACTTCCGATTGACACCGACATTGATGTCGGAGGCTTCTCTGTCTATCCCGAACAATGGCGTCGGAAATACGCAGGCACACCCATCGAGCTCGATATCGTCCCGGTTCCAGGCGGCGCTGCTGACCGATCGCTCGTCGTGGCTATGACTCAGGCTTGCGCGTGTCGGCGCTGTGCGATGTGGACTGCTCCGGACACGCCGCGCAGCCACGGGTCACCGTGGCCGGGCAGCAGGGTGTCGGCATCCAGGTGGAGCAGGCGCTCGAGGGAGGCGGCGGCGGCGTCGGTGTCAGAGGTGGCCGCGGGGGCGACGAGCTGCGGTCCGCGGTGCCCGGTGTAGGGGTCGAGCGTGACGAGTGCGTCCCCACTGATGACGACGGAACGGCTGCTCAGGTGCAGACCGCACTGGCCGTCGGTGTGCCCGGGGAGGTGCAGGATGTGGGGCTGGCCGGGAACGTCCAGAACGTCGTCGTGGGCGAAGGTGTGGTCGGCCTCCACGCCGCGGACGGTGAGGGCTCCGGCGGCGACCATCGAGGCGAGGACGGGCAGCGAGGCCGGGTGGCGGAGAGGGTAGAGCGCCCGGTTCTGCTCGGGTCGGTATCGGTAGGGGTGGGCGGCCAGGCGTCGGTCGGCAGCGTGGACCCACACCGGCACCCCCCAGTCGTGCTGCATCGTGCGGGCGGATCCGACATGGTCGAAGTGTCCGTGGGTCAGCACCAGCGCGCGTACGTCGCCGATCCTGAGGCCGAGCTGCGCGAGGAGTCGCGCGACCATCCTCCAGGTGCCGGGGAAGCAGGCGTCGACGATGGTGACGCCCGTAGGGTCGACGACCAGATAGCAGTTGGTGTGCGCGTGCTCGATGACGTGCACACCAGGTGCTACGTCGCGAATGACCTTCACCGTCCGCGGCTACTTCGGCTCAGCGGCCTTGACGGTCGCCATGATGGTCGCGGCCACCGTCTGGACGGGGTCGTTCCTCACCAGAGCGGCCGACAGCAGGGACTGCAGCTGTCGGGTCTGCTCGGGGCATCGCACATGGTCTCTACCCCACAAGGACGCAGGTCAACAATGGGGGTGCGTTTCAAGGCCTCACGGTCGCTACCTGACATAATGTCGCTTATCGGACAAGCTCAGATTCGCTGACGTAGGCCGCGAGGTACTGGCCGGTCAGCGTGGTGCGTCCGTCGATGAGCTCGGCCGGCGTGCCTTCGAAGACGATCCGGCCGCCGTCGTGGCCGGCGCCCGGGCCGAGGTCGATGATCCAGTCGGCGTGCGCCATCACCGCCTGGTGGTGCTCGATGACGACCACCGACAAACCGGCGTCGACGAGCCGGTCCAGCAGGGCGAGCAGCTGCTCGACGTCGGCGAGGTGCAGGCCGGTGGTTGGCTCGTCCAGGACGAAGACCCCACCCTTCTCGCCCAGGTGCATGGCCAGCTTGAGCCGCTGCCGCTCGCCGCCGGACAGCGTGGTGAGCGGCTGGCCGATCCTGAGGTAGCCCAGCCCGACGTCGCTGAGGTGGGTCAGGATCGTGTGAGCGGCAGGATTCTTGGCCTCACCGGCGCCGAAGAAGGCGGTCGCCTCGGTGACCGACATGGCCAGGACCTCGCTGATGTCGGCGCCGCCGAAGGTGTATTCGAGCACGTCGGCGGAGAAACGCTTGCCGTCGCACACCTCACAGGTGGTAGCGACGCCGGCCATCATGGCCAGGTCGGTATAGATGACCCCGGCGCCGTTGCAGTTGGGGCAGGCACCCTCGGAATTGGAGCTGAACAGCGCCGGCTTCACCCCGTTGGCCTTGGCGAACGCCTTGCGGATCGGCTCGAGCAGACCGGTGTAGGTGGCCGGGTTGCTCCGCCGGGAGCCCCTGATCGGGCCCTGGTCGACGGTCACCACCCCGTCCCGGCCGGACACCGAGCCCTGGATCAGCGAGCTCTTTCCCGATCCGGCCACCCCGGTCAGCACCACCAGGACGCCGAGCGGGATATCGACGTCGACGTCGACCAGGTTGTGGCTGTCCGCGCCGCGGACCTCCATCACCCCGGACCTGGTCCGGACCGACGGCTTCACCGAGGTCCGGTCATCCAGGTGGCGCCCGGTGAGCGTGTCGCTGGTCCGCAGCTCCTCCAGGGTCCCCTCGAACACCACCTCGCCGCCGCCGACGCCCGCGCCCGGACCGAGGTCGATCACGTGGTCGGCGATCGCGATCACCTCCGGCTTGTGCTCAACCACCAGCACCGTGTTGCCCTTGTCGCGCAGCTGGAGCAGCAGCTCGTTCATCCGGGCGATGTCGTGCGGGTGCAGCCCGATCGTGGGCTCGTCGAAGACGTAGGTGACGTCGGTGAGCGACGATCCGAGGTGGCGGATCAGCTTGGTCCGCTGCGACTCGCCGCCCGACAGCGTGCCAGAGGACCGGTCGAGGCTGAGGTAGCCGAGCCCCACCTGGGTGAACGAGTCCAGGGTGTGCCGGAGCTTCTCCAGCAGCGGTGCGACCGACGGCTCGTCGAGGCCCCGGACCCAGACGGCGAGGTCGCTGATCTGCATGGCGCAGGTGTCGGCGACGCTGAGACCGGCGATCTTCGACGACCGAGCCGCCTCGCTGAGCCGGGTGCCGCCGCAGTCGGGGCAGCGGGTGAAGGTGATCGCCCGCTCCACGAAGGCGCGGATGTGCGGCTGCATCGACTCCGGCTCCTTGGAGAGCATCGACTTCTGGATCTTCGGGATCAGCCCCTCGTACGTCAGGTTGATGCCCTCGACCTTGATCTTGGTCGGCTCCCGGTAGAGCAGGTCGTTCAGCTCTCTCTTGCTGTACCTGGCGATCGGCTTGTCCATGTCGAAGAAGCCGGAGCCGTTGAAGATGCGGCCGAACCAGCCGTCCATGCTGAAGCCGGGGATGGTCAGCGCACCGGCGGCCAACGACAGGCGGTCGTCGTACAGCGCGGTCAGGTCGAAGTCGGTGACCGAACCCCGTCCCTCGCACCGCGGGCACATGCCGCCGGTGATGTTGAAGTCGCGACGCTCCTTCACGGTCCGACCGCCGCGCTCCAGGGTGACGGCGCCCGCTCCACTGATCGAGGCGACGTTGAAGGAGAACGCCTGGGACGAGCCGATGTGCGGCTGCCCGAGCCGGCTGAAGAGGATCCGCAGCATGGCGTTGGCGTCGGTGGCCGTGCCGACGGTGGATCGCGGGTCGGCCCCCATCCGCTGCTGGTCGACGATGATCGCGGTCGTCAGCCCGTCGAGGACGTCGACGTCCGGCCGCGCCAGCGTGGGCATGAACCCCTGCACGAAGGTGCTGTAGGTCTCGTTGATCATGCGCTGCGACTCCGCCGCGATCGTGCTGAACACCAACGAGCTCTTGCCCGACCCGGACACGCCGGTGAAGACGGTCAACCGGCGCTTCGGGATCTCGACAGTGATGTCCTTCAGGTTGTTCACCCGCGCGCCCTGCACCCGGATCAGGTCGTGGCTGTCGGCAACGTGCTGCCCGGCATGCTGCGGCACGGTCCGCGTGCTGATGCTCATCGAGTCTCCATCTGTATCGGGTTTCAGCGCAGCTGGTTGATGCGCACGTGGTTGCCTGCGGGATCGCGGAAGGCGCAGTCGCGGACCCCGTACGGCTGGTCGATGGGCTCCTGGACGACCTCGGCTCCGCTGGCCTGCAGTCGGGCGAACGTGTCGTCGATGTCTGCGGTGCCCAGCACGATGGTGGCGTAGGTCCCCTTGGCCATCATCTCGGCGATGGTGCCTCGCTCATCGTCGGTGATGCCGGGGTCGGCGGCCGGCGGATGCAGCACGATCGAGGTGTTCGGCTGGCCGACGGGACCGACCGTGATCCAGCGCATCCCGCCGTAGCCGACGTCGAGGCGGACCTCGAAGCCGAGGGTGTCGCGATAGAAGGCCAGGGAGGCGTCCGGGTCGTCGTGCGGGAGGAAGCTCGAGTGAATGGTGATGTCCATGGCAGTCACGCTAGTGCGGCTCGGTGACCAGCGCTTCTCGATTCCTGATCGGTCTGGTCACCTTCTTGGCCACGCACGGCGGCATCCCCACCGTGGTGCCCGCCGTCAGCCGTCGGTAGGCGCTGGGCGGCATCCCGACCAGCTCGGTGAAGCGCGTGCTGAAGGTGCCGAGCGACGAGCAGCCGACGGCGAAGCAGACCTCCGTGACGCTGAGGTGGCCCTGCTGCAGGAGAGCCATGGCCCGCTCGATGCGCCGGGTCATCAGGTAGCTGTACGGCGACTCCCCGTAGGCGAGCTTGAACTCCCGACTGAGGTGCCCCGCCGACATGTGCGCGCCCCGGGCCAGCGCGACGACGTCCAGGGGCTCGGCGTACTCCCGGTCCATCCGGTCACGCACCCGACGCAGCTGCGCGAGATCGCGGAGCCGCTGCGCCACGGCGGGACTGGTCACCTACGTGATCGTGCCACGTCGCACCGGGGTTGCCTAGCGCCCCGTGGACCCACCGGCGGCAGCCTACGACCGGTAGGTCGCGAGGCGTCGGGTGGCCGTCGCCTGATGCGCGGCCATCTTCTCGTAGGAGGAAATGGTCTCCACCGCCTCAGCGAGCAGGGGCGTGGCCTCCCGGGTGACCCGCTGGAAGGTGAGCGGCTTCAGGTAGCGCGCCACCGACAGGCCCGCACTGTGCCGCGCTCCCCCGGCTGTCGGCAGCGTGTGGTTCGTGCCGGCCATGCCCTTGTCGGAGTAGGCCACCGTGCTCCAGGGTCCGAGGAAGATCGAGCCGTAGTTCTTCAGTCGCGCGTCGTAGTAGTCGTCGTCGGCGGTGATCACCTCGAGGTGCTCCGGGGCCAGGTCGTCCATCAGCGCGATAGCGGTGTCGGGATCGGCGGCCCAGATGACCGAGCCGTGGTCACGCCAGGCCGGACCGGCGATGTCGCGGGTCGACAGCGTGGCGAGCTGGGCCTCGACCTCGACCACCACCTCGGCGGCGAGCCGCTCGGAGGTGGTGATCAGGGCGGCCGGTGAGTTGGGGCCGTGCTCGGCCTGACCCAGCAGGTCGGCGGCGACGAGCGCGGCGTCGGCGGTGTCGTCGGCGATCACCGCCACCTCCGACGGGCCGGCCAGCAGGTCGATGGCCACCGTTCCGAACAGCTGCCGCTTGGCCTCGGCCACGAAGGCGTTGCCGGCGCCGACGATCATGTCGACCGGAGCCTCACCGAGCAACCCGAACGCCATCGCCGCGAGCGCCTGCACCCCGCCGAGCACGAACACCCGGTCGGCTCCAGAGAGGTACGTCGAGTACAGCACGGCCGGGTCGGCCCGGCCGTCCGGCTGTGGCGTGGTGCAGGCGATGACCGTCGGCACACCCGCCTCCTTGGCCACGCCGACGGTCATGAAGGCGCTCGCCAGCAGCGGGAACCGGCCGGCGGGCAGATAGGCGCCGACCCGTTCGATCGGGATGTAGCGCTGTCCGGTGACCAGCCCCGGCGCGATCTCGGCCTCGAAGTCCACCAGGTGCTCGCGCTGCAGCCGGGCGAACGCCTTGGTCCGCGACGAGCCCAGCTCGAGCGCGGCCCGCAGCTCGGGCGTGAGCGCGTCACCGGCGCGGGCCACCTCGTCGGCCGTCAGCTCGACGCTCGGCCTGGTCCAGCCGTCGAGGTCGCGGGCGTACTGCAGGACGGCGTCGAAGCCGCCCTTCTCGATGGTCTGCAGCATCTCGGACACCCGGTCGACCACCCGGGGGTCGCTCTGGGCCGGTGGCACGTCCAACCCGGGAGACTTCACGATCCGGAACGACCCGGCGAAGCGGTCACGGGCACGAGGACTCAGCTGCATGCCCGACAATCTACGGAGCATCCACGCCGCAGGACAAGAATCGCGGTCCCGGGGCTGGAGGTCAGCCGATGGCGGAGACCGACCCTCGTTCGACCAGCTGCACGACGATCGAGCTGGCCTGCTGGTCCGACGCCTCGCCTGCGAGCGCAGCGACGATGTTGTCAGCGATGACGCTGGGTAGCTCGGGTGCCAGCGTCACGGTGGTGAGTCCGGGATGGATCACCGCCGCCAGCGGGATGTCGTCCACGCCGATGATGGAGAGATCGTCCGGCACGGTCAGCCCCTCCCGTTGGGCGGCGTTGATGATCGCGATGGCGGTCTCGTCGTTGTACGCGCAGACCGCGGTCACCGGGTCGGGTCTGGTGCGCCAGGCTCGGACGGCGGCGGCCGCCGACTCCGCCGTCATGGCGACGTAGGAGATCGCGGGCGGGTCGAGACCGAGGTCGGCGCACGACATGGCCACCCCGTCGAGCCGCGGCCGGGAGAACATCGCCACCCGGGGGTCGACCGGCATCGCGTACCCCAGTCGGCGGTGACCCTGGGCGGCGAGATGCTGAGCCTGCATCCGCCCGATCCGTTCGTCGGAGATGGTCAGCACCTGGCGTCGGGGAGCCGCTCCCCCACCCCAGATCACCGACGTCAGCTCGATCCCCGCCGCTCGCATCGCCGCCGCCTCTCCCTCACTGATCTCCCCCAGGGTCAGGACCGCTGCCGGGGTGATGGCCTTCCAGATGTCGCTGATCGGTCGATGAGACTGAGCGCGCGGATGGATCACCAGCGTCAGTCCGTGCACCTCGAGCGCTGCGGACAGGGCCTCCAGCAAGATGTTGATGGTGTATCCCACCGGTAGGTCGGGCATCAGGCAGAGCACCACGTCGGAGCGTCCGGACCGGAGCGACCGGGCTGCGGCTGACGGCGTGTACCCCAGCCGCTCGGCGGCCTCGATCACCCGCTTCCGGGTCGCGTCAGGGATCTTCTGGTGCGGGACGTCGTTGAGCACATAGCCCACGGTGGTACGGGACAGGCCGACGGCTCTGGCCACGTCGGCACTGGTCACCCGACGCATCGAACCGGTACGTGCCATCTGCTCCACCCGTGTCCCTGGTCGACGACGCTATGCGAGGGGGCACACTCCTCGCTCCCGGGTCCTAGTCTGAGCCCGCTCACTTTCACGCGCAAGTGCCTCGTGCAAGTCGAGCGGTGACGGTGACTTGGATGCCCGGCCAGTACCGCGTTTGGGGACCATGGCGCCCGAACGCGTGGCCTGGGTCGCCTGCAGACCCGCGTCTGGGGACCATGGCGCCGGAGACGGGCCGGTCCGCCTCGTGACCAGCGAACCGAGCGACGGGTCAGTACTTGGCGTTGCGGGCCCAGTAGAGGCAGTAGACGCCGAACGCGGCGATGCCGAGCGCGACCACGGTCAGCAGCGCGGGACCGAACGGCTGGCTCCGGAGGGTGGACAGCGCGGCATCCATGCCGCCGGCCTTCTTCGGGTCGTAGCTCCAGGCAGCCCAGACGAACAGCAGACCGATCACGGCCAACGCCAAGCCCTGGCGCAGTATCCGAGCGTACCGAGCCAGAGCACCCGTGGTCGTACCCCGCCGGAGAGGTCGTCCCGGAAGGTACGCCGGACGCCCTTGACGACCTGGCTGACCCCCACCGCGATCACCGCCACCCCGACGGCGGCGACCAGGAATCGGCCGAACGGGACGCTCATCAGCCGAGCGGAGACCGCTTCCTCGTTCCGGCCCGAGGACGACCCCGAGCCGATGGCGACCCGGGCGCAGCTGACGGCGAGGGCCAGATAGACCACCGCACGACCCACCGAGGCGAGCCGACGCCGAACGTCATGGGCCGACTTCTGACCGGCTCGGATGATGGTGGCCTTGAACAGCTGCCAGAGGCAGAGCGCCAACAGCCCCACGGCCATCGCCCAGAGCACCACGACCCCCAGCCGATGGTGCGCGACCTGTTGTAACGCTCCCTGCTGCGACGCGTCGCCGCCGCCGGTCAGCGCGACGTGCAATGCGAGGTAGGCCAGGATCAGGTGGACGACGCCATAGCTGACCAGCCCGGCGCTCACCAGCACGTGATAGCCGTCGCTGCGCCGGACGCTGTCGGTTCCCACTGCCATGTCGCACATCGTGGCACGACCGGCGCGCCTGCGCAGGCGCCAAGGGCGTTAGGCCGAGTCCGTCTTGGCCGCCTTGGCGGCGGCCTTCGCGGCCTGCTTGCTCGCCCGGACCTTCAGCAGCGAGTCGTGGTCGACGATGTCGGCCACCGACTGGAAGGTGCCCTGCTCGCCGAAGGGCGCTGACGCCTCCCGCCAGCCCTCCGGGGTCACGCCCCGCTGCTTACCGAGGAAAGCGGTGAAAATAGCGGCCTTCTGGTCACCGAAGCCGGGCAGCGCCGCCAGGGAGCTCTTCAGCTCCGCTCCGGTGGACGCCGCGGCGTAGAGCTTCTCCACGTCGCCGTCGTACTGCTCCACCAGCCGAACGCAGGTCTGGCGTACCCGCCTCGCCATCGACCCGGGGAAGCGATGGATAGCGGGGCGTTCCGAGCAGAGGGCGACGAACTCGTCCTCGCTCATGTCGGCGATGGCGGCCACGTCGAACGTGCCACCCATGCGCTCCGCGATCACCGCCGGACCGCTGAACGCCTTCTCCAGCGGCACCTGCTGGTCGAGGACCATGCCGACCAGCAGCGCGTTCGCGTTGTCGTCCAGCAGGGCGTCGGCGGCGGGGTCCTCGGTCAGGTGGATCGTGGCAGCAGTGCTCATGGCTCCATCCTGCCGCATCGCCTGGTGTCGAGCGGGGGTGACGGCAGCGCACCCTACCCAGACGGCTCCACCGGCACTAAGGTCAGGTCAGGAGGTAATGATGCGTATCCACGACATTCTCAGCAACAAGGGCTTCGATGTCATCCACATCGACCCCGGCGCGTCGGTGCAGGAGCTCGTCGCCCTGTTGCAGGAGCACAACCTGGGAGCGGTCGTGGTGTCGGCCAACGGCCGGACCATCGACGGGATCGTCTCGGAGCGGGACGTCATCCGTCAGCTGGCCCAGGGACCGGAGTTCCTCGCGTCGGCCGTGTCGTCCATCATGACCGCGACCGTGCACACCTGCACGCCGGAGGACTCGGTCCAGGACCTGATGTCGGCGATGACCGACCGGCGGATCCGGCACCTTCCGGTGGTCAACCGCCAAGGCGAACTCGCCGGCATCGTCAGCATCGGCGACCTGGTGAAGTCCCAGATCGCGCAGCTGGAGTTCGAGCGCGACCAGCTCGAAGGCTACGTATCGGGCTGACACAATCATTGACACGTTCCGCCTGCGGACCTAGTGTGAGCCACGGCCGTGGGAGCGCTCCCACACGTCGGACCCAGCTGAACGAGGTTGCCGTGACATCCGGACGCTCCTTCCCCGATGACTTCATGTTCGGCGCGGCCACGGCTGCGTTCCAGACCGAGGGCGCCCGCCACACCGACGGGCGGACCGACTCCGTCTGGGACACGTTCTGTCGGGTGCCGGGTGCCGTGATCAACGGCGACGACGGGTCGGTGGCCTGCGACCACTATCACCGCTACGTCGACGACGTCGCCCTGATGTCGGAGCTGGGCCTGCAGACGTACCGCTTCTCCACCTCCTGGGCGCGGATCCAGCCGGACGGCGGCCCCGTCAACCCAGCCGGCCTGGACTTCTACTCCCGGCTCGTCGACCAGCTCCTGGAGCGCGGCATCCTGCCCTGGCTCACCCTCTATCACTGGGATCTGCCCCAAGCGCTGGAGGAGAACGGTGGCTGGCGCCACCGGGACACCGCGGAGCTCTTCCGCGACTACGCCATGAACGTGCACGACCGTCTGGGTGACCGGGTCCCGGTGTGGACCACCCTGAACGAGCCGTGGTGTGCGGCGTTCGTGGGCCACGTCGCCGGAGCGCACGCACCCGGACAGCAAGATCCCGCGGCGGGACTGGCTGCGATGCACCACCTGCTGCTGGGCCACGGGCTCACCGTCCAGGCCCTGCGCGAGGCCGACCCGAGCCTCAAGCTGGGCATCACCTTGAACATGAGCCCCATCAGACCTGCCGACCCGGATCGTCCTGGCGACGTCGACGCGGCCCGCCGGATCGACGGTCAGCTCAACCGGATCTTCCTCGACCCGCTGTTTCGGGCCGAGTATCCCGCCGACGTGCTGACCGACGTGGCCGAGCTGGGCCTGCTGCAGCACGTCCGCCCCGGCGACCTGGCCGTCATCGCCAGCCCGATCGACGCGCTCGGCGTGAACTACTACCACGGCGAGATGGTCAGCGATGCGCCGGCTGCGGTGGCCAGCGACAACAAGGCTCCGACGTCGCGACCCACCCGGTCGCCGTTCCCCGCCGCCGACGGGGTGTTCAACCACCCCCAGCATCTCCCCGTCACGGCCATGGGCTGGGACATCCAACCCGACGGTCTCCGCGAGCTGCTGGTCCGGGTGCACAGGGACTACACCGCCGCAGCCGGGGTCGACCTGTACGTCACCGAGAACGGCGCCGCCTTCGACGACCAGCCCGACGCCGACGAGCGGGTGCACGACACCGGTCGGGTGGCGTTCCTGCAGGCCCACCTCGGCGCCATCCTGGACGCGGTGGACGAAGGCGTGCCGGTGCACGGCTACTTCTACTGGTCGCTGATGGACAACTTCGAATGGGCCTGGGGCTATCAGAAGCGGTTCGGCATCGTCCGGGTCGACTACGAGACGCAGCGGCGCACGGTCAAGGACTCCGGCGCGGCGTACGCCGAGATCATCGCTGCCCGATCCCTCGACACCGCAGGCGTCGACCCGCAGACCGCGTCTGGAGAACGCGGCACCGATGCCGCACCGCCGGTGTAGCGTGACGCCATGACCGCCGTACGGCGTTCGTCGCGCGAACCCGGGAACGTCCACGCCGACGTCCGGCGGTGGAGCGTCAACGGGGCGTCGAGTCGCTTGGCGAAGCCGTTGCCCACCCTGGAGATGGTGGCCGCCGAGGCGGGGGTGAGCCGCTCGACCGTCTCGCGGGTGGTGAACAACTCGCCCAAGGTGCGTCCGGACGTGGTGTCCAGCGTCAACGCCGCCATCGCCCGCCTCAACTACTCGCCCAACCGGGCCGCCCGCTCGCTGGCCAGCCGGCAGACGTACGCCATCGCGTTGATGGTGCCGGAGGACACCACCCGCTTCTTCGGCGACCCGTACTTCGCGTCCATCGTCAAGGGCCTCACGAACCGGCTGGACGCCAGTGACTACGTGCTCAACCTGCTGGTGGCCAGCTCGGATCCCGGCCAGAAGACCCGGCGCTACCTCCGCGGCGGAAACGTCGACGGCGCTTTCGTCGTCTCCCATCACGCCGACGACCAGGATCTGATCGAGCTCAACCAGACCCTGCCTGTGGTGTTCGGGGGGAGGCCCGCCGTCCCCGACCTCGGCGACGGCTACTACGTCGACGTGGACAACCTGGCCGGTGGTCGCCAGGCCACGGAGTATCTGCTGCAGCGCGGCCATCGTCGGATCGGCACCATCGCCGGCCCCACCGACATGCCGGCGTCGATCGACCGGTTGGCTGGGTGGCGCCAGGTGATGCTCGAGCACGGCCTGCGCGACGATGCCGTGGTGCGCGGGTCGTTCACCAGCTTCTGCGGCGTCCTGGCGATGCGAGAGCTGCTGGACCACCACTCCGATCTCGACGCTGTCTTCGTGGCCAGTGACCTGATGGCTCGCGGTGCCCTGGTGACGGCGGCCGAGCGGGGCATCTCCGTGCCGCGGGACCTCGCGGTGGTGGGCTACGACGACAGCTCCGCCGCCACCTCCGGGGAGCCGCAGCTGACCACCATCAGCCAGCCGTCGGAGGAGATGGGCACCCGGATGGCGACGCTGCTGCTGGACGTCCTGGCCGGCCGGAACCCCGACCACGCCTGCGTGCTCAGCACCCGGCTGGTGGTCCGCGACTCCGCCTGACCGGGCACAGGCAGCCGGCTCAGAAGTTGATCATGTGCCCCGAGATGCCGTGGGCCACTTCCTTCAGGGTCTCCGACAGGGTGGGGTGGGCGTGCACGTTGCGCGACACCTCTTCGGCGGTCAGGTCCCACTTCTGGGCCAGGGTCAGCTCGGGCAGCAGCTCGGTGACGTCCGGCCCGATCATGTGGACGCCGAGAATCTCACCGTACTTGGCGTCGGCGATCAGCTTGACGAAGCCGGTGGCGTCGCCGAGACCGTGCGCCTTGCCGTTGGCGGTGAACGGGAACTTGGCCACCTTGACGTCGTAGCCCTTGTCCTTGGCCTGCTGCTCGGTCCAGCCGAACGAGCCGATCTGCGGCTGGCAGTAGGTCGCCTTCGGCACCATCTGGTAGTCGATCTCGATCGTCTCCGCACCCGCGATCACCTCGGCCGCCACGATGCCCATCGCCTCGGCGTTGTGGGCGAGCATCAGCTTGGCGGTGCAGTCACCGATGGCGTAGATGTGCGGCACGTTGGTGCGCATGTAGCCGTCGACGTCGATGGCGCCGCGCTCGGTCAGCTGGACCCCGGTGTTCTCCAGACCATAGCCCTTGCTCCGCGGCGCGAAGCCGATGGCCTGCAGCACCTTGTCGGCCTCCAGCACCCGGCTCTCCCCCCCGGCGGCGGGGCTGACGGTGACCAAGACCCGGTCACCCGAGTCGTCGATCGTCTCCACCTTGGTGGAGGTCAGCACGGTGACGCCGAGCTTCTTGTAGGCCTTGGCGAGCTCGGCGGAGATCTCCACGTCCTCCAGCGGCACCAACCGGTCGAGGTACTCCACGATGGTGACCTGCACCCCGTAGTTGGCCATCACGTACGCGAACTCCACGCCGATGGCGCCGGCGCCGGCGATGATGATCGAGCCGGGCAGGTTGTCGGTGACGATCTGCTCCTCGTAGGTCACCACGCGCTCGCTCAACGAGGTGCCGGGCAACAGCCGGGTGGTCGCGCCGGTGGCGATGATGGCGTTGTCGAAGGTGACCTTCGTGCTCTGCCCCCCGTCGGTCACGGTCAGGGAGTTGGCGTCGTCGAAGGTGGCCCAGCCGTTGATCTCGGCGATCTTGTTCTTCTTCATCAGAAAGTGCACGCCCTTGACCATCCGGTCGGCCACCCCACGGCTCCGCTTGAACGCCACCCCGAAGTCGAAGGTCACGTCGCCGTTGATGCCGAAGGTCTTCGCGTCGTGGGTGAAGATGTGGGCGATCTCGGCGTTCCGCAGCAACGCCTTGGTGGGGATGCAGCCGACGTTGAGACAGACACCTCCCCAGTACTTCTCCTCGATGATGGCCACTGACAAACCCAGCTGTGCGGCCCGGATGGCGGCGACGTACCCGCCGGGTCCCGCGCCCACGACGACGACGTCAAAATGTTCGGTCATGGGGCCAACTCTATGAGCATCGCCAACTGAGCCGCCACCGGTCCCGGAAGCGTCCGACACGCGGCCACTAGCTCAATAATCTCAGATATGAGTTATTGTCCTCGGGTGACTGATACTTCCTTGGACCGAATCGGCGGCCTCATTCGTGACGCCCGCAAGCATCGAGGTCTCACGCAGATCCAGCTGGCGACGGTGCTGGGCACCAGCCAGAGTGCCGTGCACCGTATCGAGGCGGGCAACCAGAACCTGAGTCTCGACATGGTCAACCGCATCGCCGAGGCCCTCGCCAGCCCCCTCATCTCGGTCGGGTCCAACGGTCCGACCCACCTTCGGGTCCAGGGCGGCGCGAAGCTCAGAGGCAGCATCGACGTCCGCTCCTCCAAGAACGCCGCCGTCGCTCTGCTCTGTGCCAGCCTGGTGAACCGGGGTCGCACGGTGATCCGCGGCATCGCCAAGATCGAAGAGGTGAACCGCATCCTCGAGGTGCTCACCAGCATCGGCGTGCAGGCCACCTGGTCCGAGGACGGCGCCGACCTGACGCTGGTGAGGCCCGACCAGCTCGACCTCGGCGCGATGAACGTCGAGGCCGCTCGCTGAACCCGCAGCGTGATCATGTTCCTCGGCCCGCTGCTGCACTCCTACGACAACTTCCAGCTGCCCTACGCCGGTGGCTGCGACCTGGGCGCGCGGACGATCGAGCCGCACCTGCAGGTGCTGCGGCGGTTCGGGCTCGACGTCGTGCCGACCGACGGCTTCTACAACTGCACCGTCGACGAGTCGGTGGAGCCGACGCGCCCGATCACCCTGACCGAGCGTGGCGACACCGTGACCGAGAACGCCCTGCTGGCCGCTGCGCTCTCGCCGGTCGAGACGGTGCTGCGTAACGCCAGCCCCAACTACATGGTCCAGGACCTGTGCGTCTTCCTCACCCACCTGGGCGTCGAGATCGACGGCATCGGGACCACGACCCTGCGGATCCGCGGGGTGCAGAGCATCAACACCGACGTCGAGTTCGCCCCGTCGGAGGACCCGATCGAGGCCATGAGCCTGCTGACCGCGGCCATCGTGACCGGTTCGACCCTGACCATCCGTCGGGTGCCGATCGAGTTCATGGAGATCGAGCTGGCGATCCTGGAGGAGATGGGTCTCGACTTCGACCTCGGCGACGAATACGTGGCCGCCAACGGCCACACCCGACTGGTCGACCTCACCGTCCGGCCGTCGAAGCTGAAGTCGCCGATCGACAAGATCCACCCGATGCCGTTCCCGGGGCTCAACATCGACAACCTCCCCTTCTTCGCCGTTATCGCGGCGACCGCCGAAGGCTCGACGATCATCCACGACTGGGTCTACGAGAACCGGGCGATCTACCTGACCGAGCTCAACCGGCTCGGCGCTCGGGTCCAGCTGCTCGACCCGCACCGCGTCATCGTGGAGGGCCCGACGAAGTGGCGCGGCCAGCAGGTCGTCTGCCCGCCGGCCCTGCGCCCCGCCGTCTGCATCCTGCTGGGCATGTTGGCCGCGCGCGGCGAGTCGGTGCTGCGGGACGTCTACGTGATCAACCGCGGCTACGAGGACCTGGCCAACCGGCTCAACGCCCTGGGCGCCAACATCGAGGTCTTTCGCGACTGAGATCTGCCACTCGGTCCGGGCCACTCGGGCCAAGTCCAGATATCAGCCACTCGTTCGCTGGCGAGCAGCGTTTGGACGGCGTGTCGGGTGCCTGATCTCTCGACGAGGAACGAGTATCTGTAGCCCTCCCTGCTACCGCAGCCGGACCGCCTCGAACCGGACCGTCGGGGAGGCGATCTCGTCCTGGGCGGACACCAGCTGCAGCTCGGCCTCGTCGGAGTCCATGGTCGCCTTGAGCACGGCGTAGACCACCGCGGCCGTCAGCTCGGCCGACGCGGCGACGTCTCCTGACTGGAGCAGCGCGGCCAAGAAGGTGGCGGCGGTCAGGTCGCCGGCCCCCTGGAACTGACGCCGCAGCAGCGGGGTGGTCACCGACCAGGCACCGTCTCCACCCACCGCCACCAGGTCGAGCGTGTCCGGAGGGGCCGCCGCGTGCACGACGCTGGTCACCAGCACGATGTCCGGGCCGGTGCGGCGGACCGTGTCGGCTGCGGTCAGCACCTCCTCCAGCGTGGTCGTCGCGTGTCCGGCCAGATACTCCAGCTCGAACTGGTTGGGAGTGACCACCTGCGCGGCCGGCACCAGATGGTCCCGCATGAACTCGGGGATCCCCGGCCGGACGAACAGCCCGCGACCCACGTCGCCCATCACGGGATCGCAGCAGTAGACGGCCGCGGGGTTGCGCGTCCGCACCAGGGCCACCGCGTCCAGGATCACCGCGCCGACGTCCGCGGCTCCCTGGTAGCCCGACAGTACGGCGTCGCAGCGTTGCAGCACGCCGCGGTCGTCGATCCCCCGGATCACCTCGGCCACGTCGCTCGCCGCCAGCACGGGGCCGCGCCACTGCCCGTACCCGGTGTGGTTGGAGAAGTGCACGGTCAGCACCGGCCAGACCTCGACGCCCATCCGCATCAACGGAAACGTCGCCGCGCTGTTGCCCACGTGACCGTAGGCGACCGAGGACTGGATGGACAAGATGGTGGTCACGCGGCACATTCTGGCAGTGCTGATGCGCAGGTTCGGTGAGGACAGGTCTTCGTCGCCGTCGGGTACGGTTTGCTCGACTTCCCTAGAGTGGTGCTATGTCGGCCCACCGCGACGAGACCGAGGAGCTGGACTCCGGGGATCTTCGCGCGGCCGAGCCTGACGAGGTCCCGGAGGCGACCGCCGAGCCGCACGCCTCGACGCCGCACGAGGATCGCTGGCACTGGCGCCGCAAGATCCGGTCGAACCCGCACCAGCGCCGCATCTACCGAGTGGTGGTCGCGCTGGCCGGTCTGCTGATCATCGGTGCGGGTCTCGTCACCGGTCCGTTGCCCGGTCCCGGCGGGATCCCGCTGGTCCTGTTGGGGTTGGCCGTCCTCTCCAGCGAGTTCGTCTGGGCCCACCGGCTGATGGGACGGTTCACGGTACTGCTGCACCGCTTCCAGGGCTGGTCACGACTGCAGCAGACGGCCTTCTGGGTGGTCTTCATCGCCTTCTGCGGGCTGTGTGGATACCTGTTCATGGTGGCGACGGGCATTCCCGGCTGGGTGCCGAGGTCGGCCGACCAGCTGCTGCAACAACTGCCCGGCCTCTGAGCCCGGCGGCTTCGCCGCGGGTCCTCCGTGGTGATAATGGGGCCATGCGGGCAGCCGACTTCGCGTACTTCGATGAGCCGTTCATCCCGTACGCCCATCGAGGCGGCGCCACCTATCCCCCCAATCTGCACCGGGAGAACACCAGGTACGCCTTCGGCCAGGCGGTCGCCCTGGGCTACCGGTACCTCGAAACCGACGTGCACGCCACCGCTGACGGAGTGTTGCTGGCCTTCCACGACCCCCGGCTGGACCGCGTCACCGACCGTACCGGGGTGATCGCGGAGCTGCCGTACGCGGAGGTCAAGGACGCGTTGATCGGCGGCCAGGAGCCGATCCCCACACTGGCCGAGCTGCTGACCGCGTTCCCGCGCTGCCGCTTCAACATCGACGCCAAGGCCGACGCGTCGGTCGAGCTGCTGGCCGACACGATCGAGGAGTACGAGGCGCAGGACCGGGTCTGTGTGTCCTCGTTCAGCCCCGCCCGGCTGCACCGGCTCCGCCGTCGGCTCGGACCGCGGGTCGCTTCCTCGGCCAGTCTGCGCGGCATCGCGTGGAACCTGTTCGCCCCGGCGCTGACCCGGCTGCTGAACACCCCGGCGGCTGCGTTGCAGATGCCGATCGAGCACCCCATCCTCGGGCGGCGGCGGCGGGTGCTCACGCCGGCCCTGATCCGTGCGGTGCACCGGGCCGGCAAGCAGGTCCACATCTGGACCATCGACGACGCCGACGTGATGGAATCCCTGATCGATGCGGGTGTCGACGGCATCTTCACCGATCGGATCGATACCTTGAAGTCGGTCCTCACCCGGCGCGGTCTCTGGACCAGCCGGTGAAGGCTACGGCTCCGAATGACCTGTGAACGCACACTCCCGACGAAGGAGTCCGATGAGGACAGCACCGTATGAGGAACCGTGGCCACGCCCCTCGGTGAGCTGACGGGCGGTCGAGCCAACCCCGCCCCCGCGACGCGGCGACGGGTCGTCGCGGCCTGGGCGCTCTGGGACTGGGGCTCGGCCGGATACAACACCATCGTCACCACGTTCGTCTTCGCCCCCTACCTCACCAAGGTGGTGGCCGCCGACCGTCCCGCCGGGTCGATGAGCGGCGCGACCGGGCTGGCCCTGGCCACCGCGGTGGCCGGGCTGTTGATCGCCGCGCTGGCTCCGGTGACAGGCCAGCGAGCCGACGCAGGTGGGCGCCGCAAACGGGGTCTGGCGCTCTGGACCTCGATGGTGCTGCTGTCCGCGCTCGGCCTGTTCTTCGTGCGTGACAGCTACTCCTACCTCTGGCTGGGGCTGGTGCTGATCGCGGCCGGGTCGGTGTTCATGGAGTTCGCCGGCGTCTCCTACAACGCGATGCTGCAGCAGATCTCCACGCCCAGCACTATCGGCAAGATCTCTGGTATCGGCTGGGCCAGCGGATACCTGGGCGGCATCATCATCTTGTTGATCGCGTTCGTGGCCTTCATCCAGCCCGACGTCGGCCTGTTCGGCGTGACGGCCGAGAACGGTCTCAAGTTCCGGGTGCTGGCGGTGGTGGCCGCGGTCTGGTTCGCGGTCTGGGCCATCCCGGTACTCGTCGCGGTCCCGGAGATCCCGCCCACCACCGCCATCGCCCGGGTGGGCTTCCTCGCTTCGTACAAGGTGCTCTGGCGTGACGTGAAGAGCCTCTACCGGGCCGACCGGCACGCCGTCTACTTCCTGCTCGCGAGTGCCCTCTACCGAGACGGACTGGCCGCGGTGTTCAGCTTCGGCGCTGTGCTCGCGGTGAGCGTCTACGGTCTGACCGCCGGCGGCGTGGTGATCTTCGGGGTGGCGGCGAACGTGGTGGCGGCCGTCGGTGCCTTCAGCGCCGGCTTCCTCGAGGACCGGATCGGACCCAAACCCATCATCTTGGTGTCGTTGGGCGGCCTGGTCGCGACCGCCACCACCCTGTTGTTCCTGCACGGCCCGACCATGTTCTGGATCTTCGGGCTGATCCTCTGTCTCTGGGTCGGACCGGCCCAGTCGAGCTCACGGGCCTACCTCGCGCGACTGGCTCCGGAGGGACGTGAGGGCCAGATGTTCGGGTTGTACGCCACCACCGGACGTGCCGTCTCGTTCCTCGCCCCGGGGTTGTTCGCCCTGTTCGCCGGGCTGTTCAGCGACCGGGTGGGTATCGTGGGTATCGCTCTGGTGCTGCTGGCCGGTGGGGTGGCGCTCTTCAGGGTGAAGCCACCGCCTCACGTGCAACCGGTTTCGATCGAGGCGGCGTCGGCGGCGTAGGAACAATTGACCCTGCTGCGGAGTTGAATCCTTTGGGGAGCAGTGGGCAGAACCAGATCTCGAGACTACCTGTGGAGGTTGACTATGGCAGACCGTTCGTTACGCGGCACCGGGCTCGGTGCGAAGAGCTTCGAGGACGAGGCAGGGGTGGAGTTCGCTCCACGCCGCGAGGTGGGTTTCGACTGCCCTCGCCAGCACCACTTCAGCCTGGTGTTCGCCGAGGAGGCGGAAATCCCCTCGTTGTGGGAGTGCCCCCGTTGTGGCGCCGAGTCGCTCCGCTCCGACGGACACCGTCCTGAGGCGAAAGAAGAGAAGCCGATCCGCACCCACTGGGACATGCTGCGTGAGCGTCGCTCGATCGCCGAGCTCGAGGACCTGCTGGCCGAGCGCCTGACGTTGCTGCGATCCGGTGAAGTCGGTCCGGCTGCTTTTGCCCGTCCGACGACGTCACGGTCCAAGAAGACCGCCTAGTTCCCTGTCGCCGTGGCCGCTCAGCGGGGGTCTTCGACCTCACCGGTGATGATGCGGCGATCCGTCGGTCGTGGACCCGGCGGTACGGGATCGTCGACGGTCTCGCCCTCGATCACGTCGCCGCGACCGGTGGTGGCCACGGGGAGGCCCATCCGCTGAATCCGGCGGGCTACGAAGAAGGCGAGCGCGCGGCGCGCGGCCGGTCGGGTGAAGGGCAGCAGGAAGACGAAGCCGATCACGTCGGTGGCGAAGCCGGGTAGCATCAGCAGCACGCCGCCGATCAGGATCAGGGCCGCGTCGGCCAGCTCCCCGGTCGGCATGTGCCCCGTGCCGAAGGCCTCGTTGAGTGCCTTCCAGGCGCGGGCACCCTCATGTCGCATCAGCCAGCCGCCGAGGGCTGCCTCCCCGACCAGGATGAGCAGCAGCCAGAGCCCGCCGATGTGCTGGCCGACCTGGATCAGCAGCCACACCTCGAAGATGGGTATCGCGACCAGCAGTACCAGCAGCACCGGGGTGGCCCAGCTGTGGCGATCCACGGCCGCGCGGTGGAGGCTCACGGGCTCAACCTCTGGCGACGACCCTCGACCAGCGACCGCAGCTGGGCGGCCCGGTAGGCGACCCCCCACACCGTGGTGCGGATCAGCGCCTCGACCACGATCTTCTGGCTCATCTTGGAGTCGCCGTACTCCCGCTCCACGAAGGTGATGGGCACCTCGGTGACGCGGAAGCCCTTCTTGAGCGCACGCCAGGCGAGATCGACCTGGAAGCAGTAGCCCGCCGACGCCACGTCGTCGAGACCGAGCCCCAACAGGGTCGCTCGGCGAAACGCTCGGTATCCACCGGTGATGTCCTTCAGCGGGACGCCCAGGGCGATCCGGGTCCAGAGGTTGCCGCCGCGGGACAGGAACTCCCGTGACTTCGGCCAGTTGACCACGCTGCCGCCCTTGACCCAGCGTGAACCCAACACCAGGTCTGCATCAGCGAGGGCGTCGAGGAGCCGGGGCAGGTGCTCCGGCTGGTGCGAGCCGTCGGCGTCCATCTCGACCAGCACGTCGTAGCCCCGGTCAAGACCCCAGGCGAAGCCCGCCAGGTAGGCAGCACCCAGACCGTCCTTGCCGAGCCGGTGCATCACCTGGACATGGCCATCGACCTCGGCCAGTGCGTCCGCCCGTTGGCCGGTCCCGTCGGGAGAGTTGTCGTCGGCCACCAGGATGTCGGCCTCGGGCACTGACGAACGGACCCGGCCGATGATGCGGTCGATGTTCTCCGACTCGTTGTAGGTCGGGATGATGACGAGCGTCTTGCCCGCGCCGGAAGTGCTCGGCTCACTCACGACAGTCTCCGTCCCGAAGATGGCTTTGGCGAAGACGGCGCTGTCACTGTCTCATCTTCCCTCAACGCACCAGCGGGGCGCGACGTTTCCGAGCGGCGAGCCGCGAGGGCCAGCCCACAGAAGAGCAGAGCCACAGCGGCAAGGCCCCATCCCAGCCATGGCGCCAGGGTCACAGCCGGCGTGAGCTCGGTGCGCAACGGCATCGTCACCACCATCGAGTCGGCGGTGAACTGCGCGGTCCGCGACACGACGTGCCCGTCGCGGTCGATGAAGCCGGAGACGCTGTTCGTGGTCGCCACGGCGATCTCCCGGCGGGTCTCCATGGCCCGGGCCCGGGTGATGGCGAACTGCTGCTCGATCTGGCCGGTCCCCCCGTAGGTGGCGTTGTTGCTCTGCACCATCAGCACCTGGGAACCGCCGGCCACCGCTTGGTAGACGGTCTTGTCGTAGGCCAGCTCGAAGCAGATCACGTCACCGACCCGGATCTCCCGCTGACCCACGGGTACGGTGAGCACGCCCGGCTTGGTGCCGGGGACCGACTGGGCGCCGACCAGCTTGAGGATCGGCAGGACGGGCAGCAGCTGGGCCCGAAACGGGATCCACTCCCCGAAGGGCACCAGGTTGCGCTTGTCGTAGCGGGCCAGGATGCCGCGCTGCGGGTCCCACCACAGGGCTGACGTCTGCCGCTCATCGGGTCCTGGCCCCTCCATCACCGCGCCGACCAGGATCGGCAGCCCGGCCACCTCGGCGGCGGACTGCACCACCCGGCTGGTGATGGCGTCCCGCGTCGGGTCGATGTCGGTGGAGTTCTCCGGCCAGAGCAGGAAATCCGGCACGGCCGTCAGACCGAGTCTCGCCCTGGTGATGAGGTTGACGGTTTCGCTCAGGTGGTTGTCGGTGACCGAACGCGCGCGCCCCATCGCTTCGATGCCGCGCCCCGGTACGTTGCCCTGCACGACCCCGACCTTGACCGTGCCGGCCTCACCCGCCGCGGGTTCCACCTGGAAGGCCCGGAGGCCTGTGCCGAGCAGCACCAGAGCGAGGGTCAGGCTGACGCCGACGACCAGGCGTCGAGTGCCGGTCCGATCCGCAGGGTCGACGAAGCGCCGGCGAGACCACCCGGTCAACGCGATCCAGGCGACCAGCTGCCCGACCAGCGCCACCAGGAACGACACCCCGACCACCCCGATGATCGGAAAGAACCCTGCCAGCGGCGTGTCCACGGCGGCGTAGCCGATCCGGGTCCAGCCGAACCCCCCGAAGGGGATCCGTGCGTACGCGAACTCGACCAGCACCCAGCAGCAGGCCGCCGCCAACGGCCACACCCTCAACCGGCACACGAGGTTGAGCGTGAGCCCCAGGACGGCGAATAACAGCGCCTCGAACGCGATCAGTGCCACCGCCACCCAGAATCCGAGCACGTGGATCCAGCTGATCGCCACCACCAGCATGGCCAGCCCGAACCCGTACCCCAGCCCGAAGCTGCGCTTCAGCGGCATCCTCCGCACCACCAAGGTGAGCGCCGGGATCCCCAGCATCAGCAGCGGCCACCACCCGTACGGCTGCCAGCTCAACCCGACGGCCACCCCCGCCAGCAGGGCCACGACGAGCCGCACGAGCCCCGCCCGGCGATGGCGGACACGACGTCCGAGCGTTACTGACACCCTTTGAGCCTACTCAAACTGCGTCGCTGAGCCCCACCTGAACCACGCCAACGGCGAGGCACTCAGATCTGCGGGCGGTTCTCGTACGGGATCGACAGCACCGTCGTCGTGTGCGTCGAGACTTTCCCCGCGGCCCGGATCCTGCTCAACAGTGACTCCAGATGCGTCATCGTGGGCACCTGCACCTTGAGGAGATAGCTCGGCTCCCCCGCGACCGAATAGCACGAGATGATCTCCTCGATGTGCTCCAGCCGGTCCGGTGCGTCGTCGGCCTGGCTCGGGTCGAACGGCTTGATGGCGACGAAGGCCGTGACCATCAGCCCGAGCTCGGCCGCGTCGAGCGATGCGTGGTAGCCGCGGATAGCGCCTCGCTGCTCGAGGCGGCGCACCCGCTGCTGGGCGGCCGAGGTCGAGAGTCCCGTCTCCTTGCCGATGTCGGTGTAGGACATGCGACCGTCTCGCGCGAGCAGGGCGAGAATGCGACGGTCGAGCGTTTCCATGGTGGCTATCGTGCCAGTATTCGCAGTGTGGAATCGGACCGCCTGCTGCTTTTGGATACTGCGTCGCTCTACTTCCGGGCGTTCTTCGGGATGCCCGATTCGTTGCGTGCTCCCGACGGCAGGCCGGTCAACGCCGTCCGCGGGCTGCTGGACTTCATCGCCACCCTGGTGAACACCTATCACCCCACCCATCTGGTGTGCTGCTGGGACAACGACTGGCGACCGGCCTGGCGGGTCGAGCTGATCCCGAGCTACAAGGCGCACCGGGTCGCCGCGGGCAACGACACGGTGGTGGTGGAGATGGCATCCTCAGCCGGCACCCAGGGTGAGACCGCGCCCGACGATCTCGCGGTCCAGGTGCCGCTGATCGTGGCCGTGCTGAAGGCCCTCGGCATCGCCATCGTCGGCCTCGACGGGTATGAGGCCGACGACGTGATCGGGACGTTGGCCAGCACTGCGCCGATGCCCGTCGACGTGGTGACCGGCGACCGCGACCTCTTCCAGCTGGTCGATGACGCCCAGCAGGTCCGGGTGCTCTACATCGCGAGGGGTGTCGGTAAGCACGAGCAGGTCGACGAGGCGTGGATGCTCAGCAAGTACGGCATCCCGGCGTCGGCCTACGTCGACTACGCGACGTTGCGCGGGGACGCCTCCGACGGGTTGCCGGGCGTGTCCGGCATCGGGGAGAAGACGGCCGCGGCGCTGCTGAACAGCTATGGCCACCTGGAGCAGATCCTGGTCGAGGCCAGCGACCCGAAGAGCAAGGTGAGCAGCGGGATCCGGTCCAAGCTCGGAGCGGCGATCGACTACCTGGCCGTGGCGCCCGAGGTGGTCTCGGTGGTCCGCGACCTCGATCTCGGCGTCAGCTGGGACGACCTGCGGATCCCCGACAAGCCCGCCCATCCGCGGGTCTTCGCCGACCTGACCGAGACGCTCGGACTCAGCGGCAGCAGCAGGCGGGTGTTGGCCAGCCTCACGTCGAACCCGACGTGATCGCGAAGGCTCACCCCGCGGCGGACGTCGAGGCGCTGCTGGCGGGCAGCACCTCTAGCGACCCCCGGCGTCGATCACCTCCCGGGCGGCGTCCAGGAAGCCGTCCGCGTAGCGATCGGAGCCGAAGTCGCCCAGATAGTAGACCCGCGTCTTCCGCCGGATCTCCGCCAGCGGGTCGGCGCCCAGCAGGTCCGAGCAGACCTCGTCGAGATTGCTCAGGTCCTGCCGCATCACGTACGCCGCCTCGGCGGCGGGCACCTCGGCGAGCAGCGCCTCGGGAGTCCGACCGACCGACACGATCGCGAACGGCTTGTCCGAGTGCAGATAGTCCGAGACCACGGCTGACACGTCGGAGATCATGGCGTCGGAGGCGTTGAAACACTGCTCGATCGTCAGGTCGCGTTCGGCGGCCGCCCCCCAGAGGTGGTCGCGGCCGGTGGCGGCCTTGTCGGCCGCCAGCAGCTGGCCGATGTCGTCGATCAGCTCCACGCACACCGCGAACCGGTAGTTGAACGGGTGCGCCCGGAACACGACGCGCACCCCACGTTCCAGCAGGTGCTCGACGATCTGGCGCCCCTGCGGCAACGAGTAGACCCGGGTGTCGGCGAACGGGCCCTGCCAGGTGGGGGCGTAGAGCACCGTCGGCGGCTGCTGCTCCCCCGCCGGTCCCCGGGCCGGTTCGATCGACTCGACCTGAGGTCGACCGACCACCCGGAACTTCTCCAGCGGGATCTCCACGTGGTGGCGGGCGTAGCGGTCGATGCCGGCCTGACCGGCCGCGAACAGCAGGTCGTAGATCGCGTGCACCGGGTTGAAGCAGGCCGGCTTCTCCGAGTCCCCGTGGTTGAGCCAGACGTGCACGAGCTCTCGTCGCTCCACGAAGTGGGTGTTCCGGACTGCGTTGTTGACGTAGAACGCGGTCCGCATCGACGGCACCACGACGTCCTCCAGGCTGCGCAGGGTCGGCCGGTAGATGACCGGCACCTCGACGCCCTGAGCCCGGGTCAGGACGGCGATCTCCCGCATCATGGCCACGCTCCGGGTGACGAAGACGAACGGTCGGCCGATCCGGACGAAGTACGGCAGCCACATCCCCACCTGGTACTGAGCGCCCACCGACGAGGCGAAGTAGACGGCGAACTCGGGTGCCAGCTGGACCAGCGCGTCGTGCAACCGACCCTCGGCGCTGAGCGTGCGGAAAGCGCGGGTGACCGCGCGCCCCAGCGCGTCGGCGAAGACCACGAAGTGCACCACGCTGAGCCCCAGCAGCTGCCAGCCGGGGGCGCCGGCCAGGGCGAGCAGCGGAAGCAGCGCGATCACGGTACCGCTCAGCAGCGGAACAACTCCCCGAGGCAGTCGCTCCGACACCTCGGAGCGCACTTCGGGCATGTTCTCCACGTCGAGACCGAGACGTCCCCAGGCCGACCTGATGTGCGGCTCACCGACCAGCGCCACCGCCATCAGCATGGTGCCCAGCATCCCCGTCGTGACCACACCCGGGCCCCGGGTCAGCACGACGGCGGTGAGTACCAGCAGGGTCGCCCGGGTCGCCGCCGACTCCGACAGCAGACCGCGCCAACGCTCCCGGTTGCGGACCTTGTCGGTCACCGAACCCAACCCGGCCAGTACCGAGATCAGCACCGCTGCGCCGGTCAGCCCAGCGGGCGCCTCGAGCAGGGCCGCCGCCAGGGCACCGAGGGACAGGGCGGTGCCGAGCAGGGACAGCCCCGCTCCACTGATCAACCGGCGGTAGCTCGCCCAGCTCACGGAGGTGGCGTCGTCCGGCCCGTCGTCGGCGTCCTGCTCCTCCTCCTCGTCGTCGGTGCCGCCCGGATGGCTCGCCACGTCGCGAACAGCGTCCACGAAGGCGGAGGCGTAGTGCTCAGCAGGGAAGTCGCCGAGGTAGTCGACCCGGATCTCGGCCCGCACACCCGCCTTGGGGTCGGACCTGAGCATCTGTTCCAGGCACTCGTCGAGGTTGTTCAGGTCCCCACGAACCACGTAGGCCGCCCGGGCCACCGGGTATTCCGCGACGAACTCGGCGGGTGCGCTGGGGACGGCGACCATGGCGAACGGCTTGCCCGAGAACAGGTAGTCCGAGACCACACTGGACACGTCGGACACCATCGCATCCGAGGCGTTGATGCAGTCGAAGATGCCTCGTTCGGTCTCGGCGGCGGCGCCCCAGAGGTGGGGTCGGCCGGTCAGCTCCGTGTCGGCCCGCAACCGGTCGTGGATCCGGGCGATGGCTGCCGCGTCGGGCGGGAAGCCGTAGCTGAACGGGTGTGGCCGGAAGATCACCGTGATTCCCCGAGCGAGCAGCGCGCGGACGATCCCCTCTCCCACCGGGAGGGAGTCCAGCAGGGTCTCCTCCACGTGCCCGCGCCAGGTCGGCGCGTAGAGCACGACGGGATGCTCGACCTCGCTGATCGGGCGCCTCGCCGGCTGCACGCCTTCGACCTGCGGTCGCCCGACGATCTGGAACTTGTCGGCCGGGATCCTGACGCCGTGCGCCGCGTAGCGACGGGCCGCGGCCGGTCCGGCGGCGAAGACCCGGTCGTACATGGCGTGGGTGGGGTTGTAGGACGGCGGCTTGTCGGAGTCGCCGTGGCCGAGGTAGACGTGGTTCAGGTGCTGGTAGCGCACGAACACGCCGTTGCCGGACGACGCGTTCACGTAGAAGGCGGCCTTCAGCGAGGGGGGTACCAGGGCATCGAGGTCAGAGATCCGACGCGCCTGGACGATGGGTACGTCGGTCAGCCCGGCGAGCGCCCGCGCGGGGACACTGTTGCGTGTGACGATCAGGAACCGGAGCCCGGCCCGCTCCAGGTAGGGCAGCCACATCGTCACCTGGTAGGAAGCGTCGTCGGGGCGCGAGGTGTAGACCAGGAAGTCCGGGGCGTAGTCGGCCACGGCCTGCGGCACCAGGGTCCGGAGCTGGCGGGCGCGCAGCACCCGGCCGCGGCTGACCAGCCCCAGCCAGGCCGGGGGCACCAGGGACAGCACGCTGAACGCCAGCCACCACCACGAGGACACGCCGAGGATCCCGAGAACCAGGCCGAGCATGCTCGCCAGGAGGTTGCCCGCGACCACGGGGCCGCTGAGATCGCGCGGCGTCGGCGCCTCGTCCACACCGGCCAGGTTGGCCACCACGGGCGGGGCGAAGCGGGCGGCCCGCCGGAGGAACCGTTCGGCGGCCGCCGACCCGATCAGCAGCGCGGCGGCCAGAGCGGCCCCGATCTCCTGTCCCGGTCTGGCCACGTAGGCGCTCAGCACGACCGCGGTGCCGGCCACGAGCAGACTGCGGAGCGCGACGGACGCACCGAGCACTGCGGTGTGTGAGACCCGGTAGCGAACGAACAGCCGAACGTAGAGGGCGAGCCCGGCGACGGCGATCATGGCGGCTCCGAGCGCCGAGTCGGAGGCCAGAGTGGCCCACACCGCGAGCACCGCCAGGACGGCCAAGGACAGGTCGATCACCAGATCGGCGTAGAGCCGACGACGGTTGCCACGCAGCTCGTCAACGGTCGGCGACATCAGCGGATCATCTCCGTCGCGTGCGGCACGGCGAAGCCATGTCCTGCGGTGGCCGGTCCGAAGAAGGCGTCCACGACGCGTTGGGTGGCATGCCCGTCGTGCAGAGCGTTGAAACGCTCGTTGAACTCGATCCGGGCCGCGGCGAAGTCCATCGACACCGACGGCAGGTCGAGGACCGCCTCGATCACCTCGCTCGTGCTGGAGAGCAGAGGGCCGGGAGCGGTGGGCCCGTACTCGAAGAGCGCCGTCCGGGCACTCAGGTAGTCGGCCAGGTCGGGTACGAAGAACAGCACCGGCTTGCCGGTCAGCACCCAGTCGAACCGCAGCGACGAGTAGTCGAGGATCGCCACGTCGGCGGCCAGGATCAGGTCGGTGATCTCGGGATATCGGGTGACGTCGACGATCGTGGCGCCTGAGGGCTTCAGCACTCCCTCACGCATGTTGAAGTTGTGTCCTCGCAGCAGCAGCACGTGGTCGTCGCCCAGCGCGTCGGCGAGACGGTCCAGCTCGAGGGCGTCGAAGAACTTGGCCGACCAGTCACCGGTGGCGATGGTGTCGCGCCAGGTCGGCGCGTACAGCACCACCGTCTTGTCAGGGGTGACGCCGAGCCGGCGCAGCACCTCGGTACGGACCTCGGGCCCCGCGTTGACCAGGACGTCGTTGCGGGGGTACCCGGTGGTCAGCACCTCACCCTCGTACAGGTACTCCTGGCGGTAGATCTCCTCGGTGAACGACGCGGGCAGCAGGATCGAGGTCCACGCATCGGTGCGCCGACGGCACTCGTACTCGATCAGCTCCGCCGACAGCTCGCGGGCCCGCCAGAAGGAGACCCCCATGGACTTGAACGGGTAGCCGTGGAAGGTCTGCAGGAACCGCTGGTACGGCCTGCGGTGGAAGAAGTGGTCGAAGTCGTTGTTGTTGCACAGGTAGCGCGAGCTCCCGATCGCTTCGTACCAGTCCTGGCTGCCCATCAGCACCGGCCGGGCGCCCTCGGGCAGGTCCACTGACAGGTCGTGAACGCCCCAGACCAGGTCCAGCGGCGCGCCGCGGCGGTAGAGCTCCTCGTGGATGGCGCGCTGGCTGTCGGTGGTGAACTCGCCGCGGTAGCACTGGAAGAAGACCTGTTCGCGCGGCTGGAAGTCGTGGGCGGAGAACCAGCGGGCCAGCCGTCGCTGCGCGCCGTGCCCCCGTTCGTCGTCGCTCAACGGGGCCCGCAGGCTGATCTCCAGCTTGTCGGTGCTCGGTCCGCGCGCCAGGGTGACGCCGTGGGTGCTGGTCAGGAACTCGCACGGCATCTGCTCCATCAGCGCCTCGCTGACTCCGCATCCCAGCGTCTCGGACTTCTGCGTCACGGTCAGCGTGTAGGTCCCGCTCGGTAGCGGGCGTTGCTGCTCGGCGCCCCAGAGCGCGGTCCGGCCGGTAAAGACCAGGCGGTGCTCCCCCTCCGGGCCGGGCTGGACGCTGGCGACGGCCAACGTCAGCAGCGGGCTCTGCAGCACCGCGCTGCGCAGCATCGCGGGTGGCGAGCCCTGCAGCCGCACCACGACGGTGATCTGGTCGGCGCTGACCTCCACGGACGTGGCCTGGAACAGCACCGGCCGTGAGCTGACCTGGACGAAGCCGCGGGGAGAGCGCCGCCAGCGCACCGTGCCCGGTCCATAGCCCCCCACCCGGTCGCCGTAGCTGTGCTCGTCGGGCCAGGCGACCCGGTGCAGCCGTCCACTGGTGTCCTGCACCCGGAAGTCCCAGTGCTCGGGGCGGCTCTTGGTCGGCAGGACCAGCGAGAACGTGTAGCTGCCGTCGGGCTGGTCGACCAGCCGACTCTTGGCCAGCACCTTGCCGTTCTGCCGGGCCAGCACGCGGCTCGGCGTCGCGGCCAGCGGGCGGAGCGGGCGGAAGCTGCCCGCCAGGTGGCGCGGGCCTCTGGACTCCAAAACGGTGGCCCCCAACCGCTCCAACCGGATCTGGACCACGAACCCGAGCCGGTCGTCCATCAACGGCACGACGCGGCGCGGTGAGCTCGGGTCCGAGAGCTGTCCGGCGCGCATCCGCATGGCGATCCCGGAGCGCACCAGGGTGTGGACCGAGCCCGTCCGGGACAGACCGCGGGCCTCGACCGACACCTGGAGCTGCCAGCGAACCGACAGCTCGGCCTCCGGTCGCTGCAGCCGTCGCGGGTCGATGCTCAGCCGGAAGCCGGCGCGGTCGTAGCGATGGTTGGGATGGTTGCTCCACCGTGTGATGGAGGCACTGCTGAACGGCTCGACCAACAGCTCGATCCGCTCTGAGGAGACCTCCTCGACCAGCCAGGCGGTGATCACC
>JBBRYD010000028.1:0-35021 GCA_038238065.1 Propionibacteriales bacterium
GATCGAGTGCTACCTGCACGGGTCGCGCTTCGACCTGGCCACGGGGAAGCCGCTCGGCCTGCCCGCCACCCAGCCGGTCGCGGTGTACCGCTGCTCCATCTCGGGCGGCGACCTCTTGGTCGACGTGTCCGAACCACTCGACCCTGACACCACAGACAACGCAAACGTTCTACAAGACGCACAGGAGTCCTGATGTCCACGCTCGAAATCCGTGATCTGCACGTATCGGTGGAGACCGAATCCGGCCCGAAGGAGATCCTCAAAGGGGTCGACCTGACCATCCGCAGCGGCGAGACGCACGCGATCATGGGCCCCAACGGGTCGGGGAAGTCCACGTTGGCCTACTCGATCGCGGGTCACCCCAAGTACAAGGTCACCTCCGGCACCGTCACCCTGGACGGCCAGGACCTGCTGTCGCTCAGCGTCGACGAACGCGCTCGCGCCGGTTTGTTCCTGGCCATGCAGTACCCCGTCGAGGTCCCCGGGGTCTCGGTGGCGAACTTCCTCCGTACCGCCAAGACCGCGATCGACGGTCAGGCGCCCAAGCTGCGTACCTGGGTCAAAGACGTCAACGCGGCCATGGACAAGGTGCAGATGGATCCGGAGTTCGCCAACCGAAGCGTCAACGAGGGTTTCTCCGGTGGTGAGAAGAAGCGCCACGAGATCGTCCAGCTCGAGCTGCTCAACCCGCAGTTCGCCATCTTGGACGAGACCGACTCCGGCCTCGACATCGACGCGCTCCGGATCGTCTCCGAGGGCGTCAACCGTTTCAGCGCCCAGGGCGACCGCGGTGTGCTGCTGATCACGCACTACACCCGGATCCTGCGCTACATCAAGCCCGACTACGTGCACGTCTTCGTCGCCGGCCGCGTCGCTGAGCAAGGCGGGTCTGAGCTGGCCGACCGGCTCGAGGCTGAGGGTTACGACCGTTACGTCCAGGCCGCCAAGCAGGCCTCTGTCGTTGGAGCGGAGTAAGCCGGATGTCCAGTGAGGTGGAGTCCGGTGTCCTCGATGCCGAGCGGTTGCCGGAATATCCGGACACGATCGGGGTGACTGAGGTCGAGCCGTTGGCCGACGAGGTCATCCCCTTCGACGTGGACAGCATCCGTGGTGACTTTCCCATCCTGGAGCGCGCCGCCGGCGACGGGCCGTTGGTCTACCTCGACAGCGCCAACACTTCGCAGAAGCCGCGGGTGGTGGTCGAGGCGATCGAGGATCACTACCTCCATCACAACGCCAACGTCGCCCGCGCCATGCACATGCTGGGTGCCGAGGCGACCGAGGCGTTCGAGGGCGGACGCGCTCGACTGGCCGCGTTCATCGGGGCGGCGCAGTCCGAAGAGGTGATCTTCACGCGTAACGCCACCGAGGCGCTCAACCTCTGCGCCCACACCCTGGGAGCGGCGCTCGAGCCAGGCGACGAGATCGTCATCTCGGTGATGGAACACCACTCCAATATCGTGCCGTGGCAGCTGGTGGCCCAACGGACCGGCGCCACGTTGCGATGGTTCGACGTGACCGACGACGGTCGCCTGGACCTGGAGGCGGCTGCGGCGACGGGGCTGATCAACGACCGCACCAAGATCGTCTCGCTGACCCACGTGTCCAACGTCCTGGGCACCGTCAACCCGATCGCTCACATCGCTGCTCTGGCCCATGCCGTCGGGGCGACCATGGTGGTCGACGCCTCGCAGTCAGTGCCACAGATGCCGGTGGACGTGCAGGCGCTCGGCGCCGACCTGGTCGCGTTCACCGGTCACAAGATGGTCGGTCCGACGGGAATCGGCGTGCTCTGGGGTCGCTATGACCTGCTGGCGGCGCTGCCGCCGTTCCTGGGGGGTGGCGAGATGATCGAGGTGGTCAAGATGACCGGCTCGACCTACGCGCCGCCGCCGCACCGGTTCGAGGCCGGTACGCCGCCGATCGCCCAGGCCGTGGGTCTGGGGGTGGCTGCGAGCTACCTCAGCGACATCGGTATGGCCCAGATCGCCGCGCACGAGCAGGAGATCACGGCCTATGCGCTCAAGGGGCTGCTGGACATACCGGGGCTGACGGTCCTCGGACCGAGTGAGGCGGTGGACCGTGGTGGGGCCATCTCCTTCACACTGGCGGGCTCCGACCGCGAGCTGATCCACCCGCACGACGTCAGCCAGATCCTCGACTCACGCGGAATTGCCGTCCGAGGCGGCCACCACTGCGCCCGCCCGCTGCACGAGCGCTTCGGGGTCCAGTCCTCGACCCGCGCGTCGTCGTACCTCTACACGACGCGGACGGAAATAGATGCCCTGGTGGACGGGTTGAACTACACGGTCGCCTTCTTCAGCGGCGGAAAGTGAAGGTCGGACGGTGAAAGTGCAAGAGCTCTACCAGGAGATCATCCTGGATCACTACCGGGCCAAGCATCACAGCGGTCTTCGCGACCCGTACGAGGCCCAGGTGCACCACGTGAATCCCAGCTGCGGTGACGAGGTGACCCTGCGCGTGCACCTCGACGGTGACATCGTCACCGACGTGTCGTACGAGGGGGTTGGCTGCTCCATCTCCCAGGCCTCCACCTCGGTGATGAGCGACCTGGTCATCGGCCAACCGGTGGCCCACGGGCTGGAGCTGCATGCGGAGTTCCTGGCCCTGATGCAGAGCAAGGGTGAGATCGAGCCCGACGAAGACCGCCTGGAAGACGGCATCGCCTTTGCCGGCGTGGCCAAGTTCCCCGCCCGCGTGAAATGTGCCCTGCTGGGTTGGTCGGCGTTCAAGGACGCCGCCATCCAGGCCCAGGGTCGCCAGAACTAAGGAGTCCCACATGACCGACACCCATACCCAGACCGACCGTGCAGTGGACGAGACTGTCCGTCCGTCCGACCTGGTGCGTGATGTGCTGCCGGACGTCGACGCGGACACCGCCGCCGTGCCGTCGGCGGCACCGAGCATGGAGGATCTGACCGAGGCGATGAAGGACGTCGTCGACCCGGAGCTCGGCATCAACGTCGTCGACCTCGGACTGGTCTACGGGCTGCACCTCGACGAGAGCAACGCCCTCACCATCGACATGACGCTGACCTCGGCGGCCTGCCCGCTGACCGACGTGATCGAGGACCAGACGAACTCAGCCCTGGAGGGCCTGGTCACCTCGGTCACCATGAACTGGGTCTGGATGCCGCCGTGGGGCCTGGAGAAGATCACCGAGGACGGCAGGGACCAGCTCCGTGCCCTCGGTTTCAACGTCTAGCAGTTCGTGGGTCGGGCTGGGTTTTACCGCTCGCTGCCGGCTTCGACTCACCCCAGCCGTCGGCGGTCGCAGCGCTGACGACCGAGCCAGAGCCCGGAGCACGGCCGGACGGGCCAACCGGGCCGGTTAGTGCCGTCATACTTGAGGTAGCTGGCTCACCGTTGCGCCGTGGTCTTCCGGTCAGCGGGGCGTTGGACTGTCGCGTCGTGCTGGTCCGGCCGGTGTAGCCCCAGCGGCACCCTGAGCAACGATCGCACACCGAATAATTCGCGCGCGTAGAACGTTTGAGACATGCAAGCCGAGCAAGGGAAAGTACGGACATGTTGGTGGCACGAGATCTCGAGGTGCGGGCGGGAGCACGCCTGCTGCTGGAGCATGCCTCGTTCCAGGTGGCGGCGGGGGACAAGATCGGGTTGGTGGGGCGGAACGGGGCCGGCAAGACCACGCTGACCAAGATTCTGTCCGGTCAGGCCAACCCTGCGTCGGGGACCGTGAGCCATGCGGGTGAGGTCGGCTACCTGCCGCAGGACCCGCGGACCGGTGACCTCGACGTGCTGGCCAAGGACCGCATCCTGTCGGCCCGCGGGCTGGATGCGGTGATGACGAGGCTACGCAAGGCCGAAATCGAGATGGGTGACGACTCCGACGCCGTTCGCGACGCCGCCATGGCCGCTTACGGTCGGGCCGAGGGCGAGCTGGCCGCCAACGGTGGGTACGCGGCCGAGGCTGAGGCGGCCCGCATCGCCAGCAACCTGTCCCTGCCGGAGCGGGTGCTGCACCAGCCCCTGCACACCCTGTCGGGCGGCCAAAGACGTCGGGTCGAGCTCGCTCGCATCCTGTTCGCCGGCGCCGAGACCATGCTGCTGGACGAACCGACCAACCACCTGGACGCCGACTCCATCATCTGGCTGCGGAGCTATCTACAGGGCTACTCCGGCGGTCTGATGGTCATCAGCCACGACACCGGTCTGCTCGACCAGACCGTCAACAAGGTGTTTCACCTGGACGCCAACCGCGCCGAGATGGACATCTACGCGATGAACTGGAAGCGCTATCTGCTCCAGCGCGAGACCGACGAGAAGCGGCGCAGGCGTGAGCGTCAGAACGCCGAGAAGAAGGCCGACCAGCTGTTCACCCAAGCCGCCAAGATGGGGGCCAAGGCCACCAAAGCCACCGCGGCCCACAACATGGCGAAACGGGCCGAACGACTGCTGTCCGGGCTGGAGGCCGAGCGTGCGCACGACCGGGTGGCCAAGATCCGCTTCCCCGAGCCGGCGCCCTGCGGGAAGACCCCGCTGATGGCCGAGGGGCTGAGCAAGAGCTACGGCTCACTCGAGATCTTCACCGGTGTCGACCTGGCGATCGACAAGGGCAGCCAGGTCGTCATCCTGGGGCTGAACGGAGCCGGCAAGACCACGCTGCTGCGCATTCTGGCCGGGGTCGAGGCGTCGGACACCGGCGGCGTCGTGCCGGGTCACGGGCTCCGGCTCGGCTACTACGCCCAAGAGCACGACACGTTGGAGGTCAACCGGTCGGTGCTGGCCAACATGAAGACGGCCGCCCCCGACCTGAACGACACCGACGTCCGGAAGGTCCTGGGTTCGTTCCTGTTCTCCGGCGAGGACGTGGACAAGCCCGCCCTGGTGCTGTCCGGCGGCGAGAAGACGCGTCTGGCGCTGGCCATGCTGGTCGTCTCGAGCGCCAACGTGCTGCTGCTCGATGAGCCCACCAACAACCTCGACCCGGCGTCGCGGGCCGAGGTGCTGGAGGCGCTTCGCAACTACGCCGGAGCCGTGGTGCTGGTCACCCACGACGAGGGGGCCGTGCACGCGTTGGACCCTGACCGGGTACTGCTGCTGCCCGACGGGGTGGAGGACCACTGGAATCCGGACTACGCCGATCTGGTGGCCCTCGCCTGACCCGACCCGCGCCAAGGGCACTGTTGAAGGCCGGTGAATGCACCTTTGCCGCCCATCACCATTGCGTCGTTAGGCATATTCGACCCGCTGTGATTCGACCGCGACCGCTTGACTCAACCGGCTCAGACCCTCAGGTCGCTCCATACACCCGCTCGACGGGCACGCCGGAAAGTGCTAGAACGGTAGAGTCATGCGCTCGAGTTGGCCGTCGACTGAGGCTCGTGCGAGCGGTCGCTCGATGCGGTGACAGCTGCAATCCGAGGGAGGCATGGTGGCCGAGACGCTCACCAAGGGTGCACGGATCACGGGCGCGCAGCGGGGAGTCATCGGGGTGGACTACGCCGGTAGGTACGAAGCGGGTGAAAGCATCCGGGCCATCGCGTCGTCGGTCGGACGGTCCTTCGGGTTCGTCCACGGAGTCCTTCGTGAAGCGGGGGTCACCCTGCGGGGGCGCGGGGGAGCCACCAGGGGTGCGGGGCGACCGGTACCGGTGACCAGCACTGACGACCGGAATTCAACTGCGACCTAGCCGTGCCCGGGCAGGCGTCGCAGAAGACCGCGCCCCAGAACAGGGGGCCCAGCCAGCGCGCGGGGCCGCCGGCGTAGCGCTGGACGCCCGGACCGCCTGACGGTACCCGACAGTGAGACGACCTCCGCTGTCGGTGCTCCCGCCTACGCTGTGTGGTGCAGTGCAGGTGCTCGCACTTCTGCTGCGTGCGAGAGGAGTCGTATGTCGTCGATCCGAGGCGGCGGCGCAGGCATGATGCGCCGGATGAGGCAGGACCCGAGTGTGGCCGACCACCAGCTGACCAAGGGTGTGGTCTGGCGGATCCTGCGTTTCGCCCGGCCCTATCGAGGGCTGATCATCTTGTTCATCGCCCTGGTGGTGGTCTCGGCGGCTCTCGGTGTGGCGCCGCCCCTGCTCTTCAAGGAGATCATCGACGAGGGTGTGCTCAAGGGCGACCGGCGGCTCGTGATCGAGTTCGCCATCCTGGTGGCCGGGCTCGCGATCGCCGGGGCCGTCCTCGGCCTGGTCCAGCGCTGGTGCTCGGCGAAGATCGGCGAAGGGTTGATCTTCGACCTCCGCACCCAGGTGTTCGACCACGTGCTGCGGATGCCGATCGCGTTCTTCACCCGCACCCAGACCGGTCGGCTGGTCTCCCGGCTCAACTCCGACGTCATCGGCGCCCAGCAGGCGTTCACCTCCACCCTCTCCACAGTGCTGTCCAACGTGATCAGCGTGGCGCTGGTGCTGGCGGCCATGGTCGTGCTCAGCTGGCAGCTGACCCTGGCCGCTCTGGTCATGCTGCCCATCTTCTTGATCCCCGCCAAGATCGTGGGGCGCAAGCTGGCCGAGCTCACCCGACAGCAGATGCAGCTCAACGGCGACATGTCGTCGAGCATGACCGAACGGTTCAGCGTCAGCGGGGCCCTGCTGGTCAAGCTCTTCGGTCGCCTCGACGACGAGCACTCACAGTTCGCCGACCGAGCCGGCGCGGTCCGCGACGTCTCCGTGCGGATGGCCATGAACGGTCGGTTCTTCATCACGTCCCTCGGTCTGGTGGCGGCCCTGGCCACCGCCCTGGTGTACGGGGTGGGCGGGGTGCTCTCCATCGACGGGTTGCTGACCGTCGGCACTTTGACCGCCCTGTCGGGACTGCTCGCTCGGCTGTACGGGCCGCTCACGTCGCTGACCAACCTGCGGATCGACGTGATGAACGCCCTGGTCAGCTTCGACAGGGTTTTCGAGGTCCTGGATCTCACGCCGATGATCGCCGACGCCCCCGACGCCCGACCCGTCGGTGCCGACGCCTCGGTGGAGTTCGACCATGTCGGGTTCACCTACCCGATGGCGGCGGAGGTCTCCCTGGCCAGTCTCGAGTCGGTCGCGACGTTGGACCAGCGACGCAACACCGCCGTGCTGCGCGATCTCACGTTCTCCGTCGACGCGGGGCAGACGGTCGCCCTGGTGGGTCCGTCCGGAGCCGGCAAGACCTCGATGACCCACCTGATCTCGCGCCTGTACGACACCACGGAGGGCCGGGTGCTCGTCTCCGGCGTCGACGTACGCCAGCTCCAGCTCGAGTCGCTGCGCGACGCCGTCGGTTACGTCACCCAGGACGCGCACATGTTCCACGACACGATCCGGCAGAACCTGCGCTACGCCAGTCCGCACGCCACCGAGGACGACATGCTGGCCGCCCTGTCGGCAGCGCAGATCGGTGAGCTGGTCCAGTCGCTGCCGGACGGTCTGGACACCGTGGTCGGGGAGCGCGGCTACCGGCTGTCCGGCGGCGAGCGGCAACGGCTGGCCATCGCCCGGCTGCTGCTCAAGGCGCCACCGATCGTGGTGCTCGACGAGGCCACGGCGCACCTCGACTCGGAGTCCGAGGCCGCTGTGCAGCGTGCGCTGGACACCGCCATGGAGGGTCGGACCAGCATCGTCATCGCCCACCGGCTCTCGACGGTCCGCAACGCTGATCTGATCCTCGTGGTCGAGAAGGGACATGTGGTCCAACGGGGGCGGCACGAGCAGCTGCTGGCTGCCGGCGGGCTCTACGCCGAGCTGTACCGAACACAGTTCGCTCAAACGGCCCCCGCGGCCTGAGACCGGCTGGTCAGGCCGGGAACGACCACTCGCTGACCCGCACGGCGACCGTGACCGTCACCGGAGTCGTCACCGAGGCGACCAGGCCGTCCATCGCGGCGTCGGTGAGGTGGAAGGCGTTGGGTCCCATGGCCAGCAGGTCGTGCAAGGGCGCAGGAGTGAGCGAGACGGCGTATCTCAGGGTCGACGAAGAGATCTGCTGGAACGCCGAGAGCGTGGCCCGCAGCTGGTCGCGCTTGGCCGGCTGGATGTCCAGCAGACCGAGCGGCCTCCGGATCTCCGCCAGGTGCTCCGGCTCCGGGGTGACCGTGACGACCCGGCCACCGTCGGACAGCACCCGGGCGAACTCGTCGGCGTTCCGCGGGGCGAAGACGTCCAGCACGACGTCGATGGCCCTGTCGGCCACGGGCAGCGGCTGCCACCCGTCAGCCACGATCGACCCCAGCCGTGGATGGGCCCGCGCCGCCCGGCGGGCCGCGGCCACGGAGACGTCCAGAGCGATGCCCCGGGACAGCGGCCAGGCGTCCAGCAGCCGCGCCAGGTAGTAGCCAGTACCCGCCCCGACCTCCAGCATCCGGGCGTGCGGGCGGTCAGCCACCAACTCCTGCACCCGGTCGGCGATCCGGTGGTACGCGCCGCCACCGAGGAAACGTGCGCGGGCGGCGACCATCGCGCTGCTGTCGGCGTTCTTCGGCGGAGCGCCGCCGAGCAGGTTGACGTATCCCTGGCGGGCGACGTCGAACGCGTGGTGCTGGGCGCACCGCAGCAACCGTTCGTCCGGGGTCACGGTGAACGACTGGCGGCAGAGCGGGCAGACGAGGAGGTCGACGACGTCGGCGAGGGCCATCAGCGGCGAACGATCAGAGGGACCGGAGCGACCCGCCCTCCACCGGGATCACGCAACCCGTCAGGTACGAGGCCGCCGGGGACAGCAGGAAGGCGGCCACCCGACCGAACTCGTCGGGTTGACCGTAGCGCCGGAGCGGGATGCCGGCCTCGCCGGCCGCGCGGCTGGCCGCCGGGTCGTCAGCGAGGGAATCCAGGTGCGCGACGCGTTCGGTCTCCACCCGTCCGGGCATCAGGCCCAGCACTCGGGTGCCTTGGGGACCCCACTCGTCGGCGAGCTGCTTGATCAGCATGGCGAGGCCGGGACGTAGGCCGTTGGAGGCGGCCAGCCCACCGACCGGAGACTTGACCGAAGTGGACAGTACCCAGGCGATGGCCAGGTCAGCAGCCGTGCTGTGTTCGGCCACTGCCCGGCAGACGCGCAGACCAGCCAGGAAGACGGACTGGAACGCGGCCAGCCACTGTTCCTCGGTGGTACCCGCCGCCGTCCCCGCCGGTGGTCCGCCGACGCTGATCAGCGCCCCGTCGAGCCGACCGAACGTGTCCAGGGCCAGTCGACAGGCCGTCTCGGCGGTGGCGGGGTCGGCCAGGTCGGCGGCCAAGGAGACCGCGTGGCTCGACCCGAGCTCGGCCACCGCGTCCGCCAGCACGTCTGCACGTCGAGCCACCAGCACCACCGCGGCTCCCTCGGCGACCAGCTGCTTCGCCGTAGCCCGGCCGAGACCACCACTGGCCGCAGTCACCACGAACGTCTTGTCGGTCAGCCCCAGGTCCATGAGCATGATCTTGGCACAGGAGCCGAACCGGGCTGACCCAGGACCGCAGGCCACGAGCTAGACGGACGTGGTGGCTTTGCTGCGCGTCGTCACTCGACGTCTGCCGTCGGTGATCTGGCCTTCGCGTCGTTCCCGGAGGTCGCCCCGGATGAACACCACGATGCCGAGCACGGCCAGTCCGGTGAACAGGAACCACTGCAGCGCGTACCAGAAGTGCGGTCCGTCGCTCAGCTCCGGGGTGGCGGCTGGCACGAAACCACCGGCCTGCGGTGGGTTCACCGAGAGGAGCCCGATGTAGCCGTTGAGCACCGGGTAGGGCAGGGCGGTGGCCAGCGCGTCGGAGTTGATGTAGCGGACGGAACCGTTGGCCGGCATGATCGCCCCCCGGCGGCCCTTCTCGTTGGCTCGCACATGACCGATCACGGTGACCTCTCCCGGCGGCGGCGGCGGCCCCGTGGTGGGCACCTGGTTGCCGCTGGCCAGGGGGATCAGCCCGCGGTTGACCAGGACGGTGCCAGACGTCGTCCGCAGCGGCGTCACCACCGAATAGCTGGGGGCGTCGCCGCTGCTGCGGTAGCGGACCACGAACTGGTGCTGGGAGTCGAACGTGCCTCCGGCCTCGACCCGTTGCCACTCGTCAGCGGTGACGACGGGATGGGTGAAGACATCGGTGAAGGGACGGACCGGAGCCGCCTCGTTGGCGACGGTGGTGCTGTTGCGCTCGCGCCGGTCCGACAGCCGTCGAAGCTGCCAGTCACCGAGGTTGACGAAGACCGTGCCGAGAATGGCCACGAACAGGATCAACAGAGTCCAGCGGACCCACAACCTAGGCACGCTGCCATATTAGTCCTCAGCTCGACTGCTCCGGCCCGGCCGACGACGGGCCGGGGTCTCGGTCGAGGGCCAGGGCCGTCGCCTGCGCCGCTACGGTGGCGAGCGAGGCCCCCCGGCCCACGGCCACCCCGACCAGGAACGTGGTCAGCGGTGCCGCCACCCGCTCGACCTCGTGGGCCGCGTCCCGGGCCAGGTCCAGCAGGGTCTGGATCGCGTCGGCGTCGAGGACCAGGTCGCCCGCACCGACTTCGGCCGCCACGGCGGCCAGCCACTCGTCAAGTTCCATCGGTGTACTCCTCTGCAGCGGTGGGCCCGCCGGGTTGGGCTGACCTGTCAGGATGATGCCATGGGACGGGTGACTCGCAAGCACATGGTGCTCCGGTTCGGGCCGGGACCGGCCGGCCGTCGCAGCGACACCTTGGCGGTCGAGGAGCCGCTCGAGGTACGGCTCAACGGTGACGCGTTCGTCGTCACCATGCGGACGCCGGGTGACGACATCGACCTCGTCCACGGTCTCCTGCACAGCGAGGCCGTCATCGCGGAGCGCTCCGACCTGGTCACCGCCCGCTACTGCGACGGTGTCGGTCCCGACGGGCTGAACACCTACAACGTGCTGGACGTGACGCTCGCGGCCGGGGTCGCTCCCCCCGACAGGGGACTGCGTCGTAACGTGCTGACCACCAGTGCCTGCGGCGTCTGCGGCTCCACCACCATCGACACGGTCATGCACGAGTCGCGCCACGTGCTGGACCGAGACGTGCGGTTCAGCCAGGAGCTGATCCTCAGCGCCCCGCTGTTGTTGCGCGAGCAGCAGCGCGCCTTCGACAAGACCGGTGGCCTGCACGCGGCGGGGCTGTTGAGCCAGCAGGGCCGGATGCTCGTAGTCCGCGAGGACGTCGGGCGGCACAACGCCGTGGACAAGTGCGTCGGCTGGGCCATCCGTGAGCAGCTGCTGCCGCTCTCTCAGACGATCCTGTCGGTGTCCGGCCGCGCCTCCTTCGAGCTGACCCAGAAGGCGGTCCTGGCCGGCATCCCGATGCTCGTCGCGGTGTCGGCGCCGAGCTCGCTGGCGGTCGAGCTGGCCGACGAGGCCGGTCTGACGCTGGTGGGGTTCGTCCGCGGTGACACCATGAACGTCTACACACATGCCGAGCGGATCCTCGCCTAGACTGGTTTGATGTCCACCTTTCTCGCCATGCCCCGCTTGCGGCTCAGCAACCCCGCTGAGGCACCCGGCGGGCACGTGCGGCGGCTGGAGGACTCCTTCGGTCGGGTGGCGACCGACCTCCGGGTGTCGTTGACCGACCGGTGCAACCTGCGGTGCACGTACTGCATGCCGGCCGAGGGACTCGACTGGATGCCGGGAGACCAGGTCCTCACCGACGACGAGATCTTGCGGCTGATCCGCGTCGGGGTGACCAAGCTGGGCATCACCACCGTGCGGCTGACCGGGGGCGAACCGTTGCTGCGGAAGAACCTGGAGCAGCTGGTCGCCGACATCTCGGCCCTGGACCCGACGCCGTCGATCGCCCTGACCACCAACGGGATCGGTTTGGCCGCCCGGGCCGAGCGGCTCGCCGCAGCCGGGCTCAAGCGCATCAACGTCTCCATGGACACCCTCGACCCGGTGGTGTTCAAGCAGCTCACCCGTCGGGACCGGCTCACCGACGTACTGGCCGGGGTCCGAGCCGCGCGTCGAGCCGGGCTGCACCCCGTGAAGATCAACACCGTCCTGATGCGCGGGGTCAACGACCACGAGGCCGTCGACCTGTTGCGCTGGGCCGTCGCCGAACGAGTGCAGCTCCGGTTCATCGAGCAGATGCCACTGGACGCTCAGCACGCGTGGGAGCGTTCGGAGATGGTGACCGCGGCCGAGATCCACGACCGCCTGGGTGCGCACGTGACCCTGGTCGAGGACCCGGCCGACGCGCTGGCCCGGGGGAGCGCCCCGGCCGAGCTGTTCCGGGTCGAGGGGACCGACGCCCGGGTCGGCGTCATCGCCGCCGTGACCAAACCGTTCTGTGGATCCTGTGACCGGGTCCGGCTGACTGCCGACGGGCAGATCCGCAACTGCCTGTTCGCGAGGTCGGAGTCGGACCTGCGGACCCCACTGCGCGAGGGGGCCAGCGACGACGAGCTGGCCGACCGGTGGGTCATCGCCGTAGCGGGCAAGCGCGCCGGTCACGGCATCGACGATCCGACGTTCCTGCAGCCGGACCGGCCGATGTCCGCGATCGGCGGCTGACCCCCCCGGGTCGCCTCAGCGGGCTGCGCCGGCGCTCTCGCGGTCACTGTGCACGCTGGTCCGGCTCAGCTGCGACGTCGTCGACACCCGTTGCGCCGCGGCCGTCGATCCGGCGATCACGTTGAACTGACCCACCACATCCACGACGTAGTTGGCCGTCCCGGCGCTGTTGAACACGTTGAACTTGTTCGCCGCTGACAGCTCGACGACTGCTCCGTTGGCTGCGGTCAGGTGAGCCTGCGTGTTGAGGTTGCTCACCGCGGGCTTCGTGGTGCCGTTGGCCCACGCGGTCAGGTACGTCGAGCTGGACGGTGCCACGGCGGTGAGGTTGGTGACCAGTGCCTGGGTCGCGGAGCCGGCTGCCGAGGCAGGGGCCGTGACCGTCTGGGTCTGCGCGGGCTTGAGTGGGCTGACCGGGCTGGTGGTCCGGGAGTCCTTGATCCGGACCGGCGTCACCGGCTTGAAGCGAAGACCGATGGTGCCGTCGTGGTAGTAGACGCCGACCAGGTCGACGATCACGTGCACGCCTTTGGTCGAGGCGTTGTGGACGGCGATCTGGACCGGTGCCGGTGACCCGCAGGTCGTGCAGAGAGTGGACTTGACCACGGCCGTGTTGGCGATGGCCGCCCCGTTGGGGAAGTTGAGCGTCGACGTCGTGGGCACCGTGGACCCGCCGTTGAAGGCGGTCAGGTACCCACTCGACTGGGCGCCGACCGCCGTGATGTTGACGGCCAGAGCAGCCACGGAGCTGTTCTGAGCGCCGTTCGTGCCGAAGTCCACGTAGAGGGTCAAGATGTCGTCGCCGACGAGGATGCCGTCCGGATCGTACCGGGTGTCGATCAGCCGGTCGGGAGCCACCGTGGTGAACTCGTTGCCGGTGCCCGCCGGCGTGGTGGACCCGCTGGCGTAGAACCCGACGATGTCGGCGATCACCGACACCGAGGCGCTGCTGTAGATGTTGATCTTCCCGCCGGTCCCCAGCGGCACGGTCACCGTGTTGGCGCGGCTCACTCCCACCTGATAGTTCAGCGACGACGACGCGGGACGCACCTGTCCGGTGGGATAGGCCGCGAAGAAGCCCGCCACGGCCCCCTCCGTCGCCGTCAGGTTGATCACCACGGCCGACACTCCGGTAGTGGGGACGCCACCCCGCCCGGCGACCGTCAACGACAGCGTCTTTCCCGCGCCCAACTTACCGACCGGTGCGCCCACACCGTGCCGGGTGTCGAGCAGCCTGGCGGAGGTCACCGGGTAGTAGGTACCGGCGGTGGTGGTGGCGGCGCGGGCAGCCAGTGTCGGTGCGAACGCACCGACCAGGGCCAGGCACAGCAGGACGGCAAGGAGGCGGAGAGTTCTCATGATCACCAATCAGCAGCGAGGAGGGACCCCCCGGTCCAGGAGTCGCCATCCTAACCTGCCATCCGGCAGTGACCAACAGGTGAAACCGTCGACCAAGTCGAGGTGAGGTGCATCCGGCCTACCGCTCGCCGGGGAACCTGATGCGCTGGTTCGATCTCGAACCGACCCCACGAGAAGAGGAAACATGCGCGAGCTCACCGAACGCTTCATGGACGCCCTGCACCAGCTGCACGCCGATCGTGACGTCGAGCCGCTGGTCGCCCTGTTCGACGCCGGCGCCACCCTGACCAAGCTGGGAGACCACAACGAGGCCCACGGGTCCGACGGGGCCCGCACGTTCTGGGAGAACTATCGAGCCGTGTTCGACGACATCTCGGTGAGCTTCGACCACACCATCGCCGGAGAGTCAGCAGTCGCGCTGGAGTGGGTGTCCGAAGGGTCACTCCGCGACGGGCACCCGTTCTCGTATGCCGGGGCGAGCATGCTCGAGGGAGACGGTGAGAAGATCACCAGCTTCCGCACCTACTACGACTCGGCAGTCTTCGTGGGTGAGCCGTCCAGCTGAGCCCCGCCAGGCTCAGGCGGGTTCGGACGCGGGAAGAGGATGGACCTCGCGGAGGAACTCACGGGCCGACAAGAATCTGCCCAGGGACTCGCGGTGCTCGGCGCAGGCCAACCAGTGCTTACGTCGGTCCGCGGTATGGAGCTTCGGGTTGTTCCACTGCAGGTCGAACGCCGCAGGGCGGGCGCAGTCGCGGGCCGAGCACATGAGGCCGTCCGGGTCGGCGGGACGCGGGTCGACGCCGCTACGCAACGCGGTCCTGTCGGGTCCACCGGTCATCGTCGTCCTCCGATACCTCGCCACGCCGATCCGTCGGCTCGTCGTCCACCCACTCGCCGTCGATGACCTCGGCGGGCGGAGGTCCGGTGGTGAGCTGAGGGGCGGCCGGCGGCTGGCCCTGCTCGATCACGGTGTCGGGAGCCGACTTGGCGTTGGCCTGGTTGGCGAACAGGACGGCCAGGTACGGCAGGAAGACAGCCCCGGCGAGAAAGACCCAGCGCAGCGGACCGGAGACGAAGATCATCGCGACGAAGCACGCGGTGCGGATGGCCATCGTGATGGCGTAGCGCTTCTCCCGGGACGCGAGCTCTCGGCTGGTGCCCGACCTGGCGTTCGTGATGCTGGTCGGCGTCAGCTTCCGGGCGGGTGCTTTGCTCCCGTCGTGAGGTGTATGGTCTACCACCCGCACACCCTACGCCTGGTCGTCAGAGCGCCAGAGGTTTCGGTAGCGTGACGTCCGTGACAGCCTCAGATGCATCCACCAGTGCTGCTTCGACCGAACTACATGCCGCGTCCCGCACCGCGCTGGTGACCGGGGGCAGCCGGGGCATCGGACGAGCGATCGCCCAGCGGCTGGTGGCGTCCAGCTTCCGGGTGGCGGCGACGTACCGCAGCGGCGACGTACCGCCCGGGGTGCTCGGAGTTCAGTGTGACATCACCGACCAAGCCCAGGTCGACGCGGCGTTCAGCACCGTGGAGGCCGAGCTCGGACTGGTCGAGGTGCTGGTGGCGAACGCCGGCATCACCCGTGACGGCCTACTGATGCGAATGAGTGACGACGACTGGGACGCGGTCATCGCCACGAACCTGACCGGCTCGTTCAGGCTGGCCCGGCGCGCCGCCCGACCGATGATTCGCAAGAGGTTCGGCCGGATCATCTTCATCTCCTCGGTGGTCGGACAGCTCGGCTCGGCCGGCCAGGTGAACTACGCGGCGTCCAAGGCGGGTCTGGTGGGCATGGCCCGGTCGTTGGCCCGGGAGCTCGGGTCGCGGGGTGTGACCGTCAACGTGGTGGCGCCGGGATTCATCGAGACCGAGATGACGGCCGAGCTCGGTGAGGCGTTGGTGACGAAGTACGCCGAACAGATCCCGCTGGGCCGGATGGGGAGCGTGGACGACGTGGCCGGGACCGTCGAGTTCTTGGCCGGTCCGGCGGCGGGCTACCTCACCGGCGCGGTCATCCCGGTCGACGGCGGCCTCGGGATGGGGCACTAGTTCGCTAAGGTCGCTCCCGAGCACGTCGGCGTCGCCAGGCGTTACCGCATCTGATCGGAGCAGCACATGGGAATCCTCGAAGGCAAGACCATCCTGGTCGCCGGGGTCACGCTCGACACCTCCATCGGCTTCCAGGTGGCCAAGATCGCCCAGGCAGAGGGTGCGATCGTGCTGGTCTCCAACTTCGGCCGCGCGATGAGCCTGACTCGCCGGGTGATCAAGAAGCTGGACCCGGTGCCGGTGCTGCTCGAGGTCGACGTCACCAACGAGGAGCATCTTGCGGGCCTGGCCGAGGCGCTGCTGGAGCACACCGACCATCTCGACGGGCTGGTCCACTCGCTGGCCTTCGCCAACCCGGAGACGGCCCTGGGCGGAGGCTTCCTGACCACGCCGTGGCCCGACGTGTCGACCGCGGTCCAGGTGTCCGCCTTCTCCCTGACCTCGCTCACCATGGCCTGCAAGCCCCTGTTCACCGACTCGGCGGCCGTGGTCGGTCTGACCTTCGACGCCACCGTCGCCTGGCCGGTGTACGACTGGATGGGTGTCTCCAAGGCCGCCCTGGAGAGCACCAGCCGATATCTGGCGCGCTATCTCGGGCCGGAGGGCATCCGGGTCAACCTGGTCGCCGCGGGGCCGTTGGACACCCTGGCCAAGCGGGCCATCCCGGGCGCTGACACGTTCAACCAGCTCTGGAAGGAGCGCGCCCCGCTGAACTGGGACACCGCCGACATCGTGCCGGCGGCCAAGGCTGTGGTGGCGTTGCTCAGCGACTGGTTCCCGAAGACGACCGGCGAGATGGTGCACGTCGACGGTGGCGTGCACGCCATGGGCGCCTGAGCAGCCATGACGCCGGGCTCGAAGGCTGGATCGCTCGTCGAGGTGCGACTGCTGGACGGCCCGAACCTGTACTTCCCGCGCCCGGCCGCGAAGGTCACCCTGAACCTGGGGTCACTGCTGTCGGTGTCCACCGAGAAAGCCCGGGAGGTGGCTCGCGAGATCGGTCTGGGCGGAGCCCGGCCCGGGCCGCCCGACTCGTTCTTCCGGCAGCGCTTCGCGGCCCGGGCGGTCAGCCAGATCGTCCGCCGGCTAGCCCGGGCCGCGGGCGTCAACCGGCTGGCCGTCCGGACCCGGTCGGGCACCTCGATCGACGAGCTGGTGGTGGCCTACCCATGGCGTAGCTCCGGCCGGGCCGAGTCCCTCGCGCAGGGCCTGGCCCAGGTGCTGGACGCGGTGGACGGTGCGGGTAGCGCCGTCAGCCAGGCCATCCAGACCGCCGGCGAGGCGCTGGCCGCGGCGCCACTCGGCGAGGGGCCGCGCCTGCTCCGACCCGGAGTCCCGGTCGTGGCCGTGACGGGGACGAACGGGAAGACCACGACCTCGCGGATGCTGGGCCACATCGCGGTGGTGGCGGGGCTGCAGGTCGGCTGGTCGAGCACCGACGGGGTCTACATCAACGGGAAGCTGGTCGAGGCGGGTGACTACTCGGGTCCCAGCGGTGCCGGTCAGGTCCTGCGGTACCCGGGTATCCAGCTCGCGATCACCGAGACCGCCCGCGGGGGGATCCTCCGGCGCGGCGTCGGGGTGGCGTACAACGACGTGTCGGTGGTCACCAACATCAGCGCCGACCACCTGGGCATCGGTGGCATCGACACCCTCGACCAGCTGGCCGAGGTCAAGGCGGTGATCACCAGGATCACCAAGCCGTCCGGCTGGTGCGTGCTCAACGCCGACGACCCGCGGACGTTCGCCATGCGGCTCGGCACCAAGGCGCACGTCTGGGTGTTCACCCGCGACGCCGACTCACCGTCCGGTCGCGCGGTGCTCAACGAGGGCGGCCGGGTGACGACGATCCTGGACGGGTGGGTCTGCGTGCTCGCCGGCGGAGCGGACCCGCTGCCGGTGGTCCCGATCATCGACGTACCGATGACGCTGGCCGGGCTGAGCCGTGTCAACGTGGAGAACACGCTGGCGGTGGTCTCGGCGGCACTGGCGCTGGAGCTCTCGGTGCAGCATACGGCCGCCGGGTTGGTCACCTTCTCACCCGCGCAGGACAACCCCGGTCGGATGAACGTCTGGACGCTCGAGCAGGAGAGGGGTGGACAGATCAGCGTGGTGATCGATTTGGCCCACAACGAGGCCGGACTCGAGGCGCTGCTCGAGATCATGGTCGGCATTCGGACGCCTGGCGGCCGACTGTTGCTCGGCGTGGGGACGGCCGGGGACCGGACCGACGACGTCTTCGTCCGGTTGGGCGAGATCGCGGCCCTGGGTGCCGACCTGGTGGAGATCGCGCACAAGGAGCAGTACCTCCGCGGCCGGCCGATGGCCGAGCTCGGGGCGCTGATCCGGCAGGGCGCGGCGCACGCCGGGATGGTCATCACCCAGGAGCACGCGGCCGAGCTGCCCACCCTGGTGTCTCTGGTCGGCAAGGCCCACGACGGTGACGTGGTGGCTCTGATGACCCATCAGGACCGCGCCCAGGTGGACGGCTGGCTCGAGCTGCACGGCGGCTCCCGCGACTCGGCCGCCACCCTGCAGGCCAAGGTGCTGCAGGCTCGGGAGGCGGAACCGACGTCGGCCTGACCTGGCCGGCAGGCCCTGGGGTGACCTACACCGTGGGGGGCGCACTGCCGGGGTCGGGCTGGGGTGCGGACATCACCAACCGGGGGAGCGCTCGATGGACCAGGGGGCCGATGCTGAGAGCGAACACCACCGTGCCCAGCCCCACGCTGCCGCCGAGGAGCCAACCCACGGCCAGCACCGTCAGCTCCACGGCCGCTCGGGTGGCGAAGACGGGGACGCCCAACGCGGCGAGGCCGGTCATCAGCCCGTCGCGGGGTCCGGGCCCCCAGCCGGCTCCGAGGTAGAGGCCGGTGGCGACGGCCAGCAGGGCGATGGACACGGCCAGGAACGCGACGCGCCAACCCAGCTGCTCAGGTCCGGGCAGCACGGCCAGCCCGAGGTCGAGCACCGGACCGACCAGCAGCGCGTTCGCGATGGTTCCCAGCCCGGGTCGCTGCCGGAGCGGGACCCACACCAGGAGCAGCGCCACAGAGGTGATCACCGTGACCGTGCCGAGGCTGAGCCCGGTTCGCTTGGAGATCCCTTGGCTGAACACGTTCCACGGATCCAGGCCCAGGTCGGCCCGGACCAGGAGCGCCAGCGCCAGACCGAACAGGACCAGCCCGGCGAGCAACCTGACGCTGCGTTCGACAGGACGGTCCGAGGCGCCCTTCACGTAGTCGCTGCGTCGGCAGCCGTGACCATCAGGCGGTCGACCGTGGACGTCGTGGGGCACATTCGCATCAACCTACCGGTCGGATGCCGGAGGCAATCGGTTGGTCAAGGCGCGAATCCGGACCGTGGTCCGAAAACGCGGCCCTGGGCGGGTCTACCGGTCGTCGGATGGGGACCGTGGTCCGAAAACGCGGCCCTGGGCGGGCGTACCGGCCGTCGGATGGGGACCGTGGTCCGAAAACGCGGCCCTGGGCCTCGCCTACCGGCCGTCGTATGGGGACCGTGGTCCGAAAACGCGGCCCTGGGCGGGCGTACCGGCCGTCGTATGGGGACCGTGGTCCGAAAACGCAGCCTGGGGCGGCCCTATCGACCGTCGTATGGGGACCGTGGTCCGAAAACGCGGCTCAACCCACGTCCCGATCCAAGCGCCGAGCCAGCTCCATCAGCGCCGCATCGGCCGCCGTCCGCACGGTCAGCTCGGGGTCCTCGCGGGCAGCGTGCACGGCCGGCAGCTGTTCTGCTTCTCCCACCTGAGCGAGCGCCCGCAGCGCCGCAACCCGAACCCGGGTCACCTCGTCGGCACACAGCTCGGCCAACCGGTCGGCCGAGACGCCGATCTCCCGCAGCCGGATCACCCTGGCGCACATCTCCCGCACCCGCCAGGCGTCGTCGTCCAGGCCGCTCACCACAGCCGCCTGCGCGTCGTCGTCCCAGACGTAGAGCAGTCCGCGGGCGCCCCAGACCCGCGGCCAGTAGTCCGGTTCGGGGTTCCCGTCGGCAGCGCGCTGCAGGTAGTGCGCCGCGGGCGCGCCACCCAGGATGGTGAGCGGGACCCCGGACTCCTCGACCGGGTCCGCCGCATCCACGATCAGGTCCGCACACCAGAGCGCGACCCGGGACTCGCCGTAGTCCCGCGCCGCGGCGGCCAGCCAGTCTTGCGGCCGGTCACCCACGTCGGTCAGACCCGCACCGGTTCCTCGGGTTCGACCAGCGTTGCGCCCGGGTTGAAGTCCGGATCCGGGACCGCCCGGTCGCCGTCGCGTCGCGACCCCGGCTGGGCCTGTCGCCCGTACGTCTCCAGCTCGGCCATCACGGACGCGTGCTGGTCCACACAGATGACGATCAGGTCACCGGGGTTGGAGATCGTGATCGCGTGCCGGGTGGCCTGCAGCTCGTCGAGCACCGTCTCCAGCTGCTTGCAGCGGATGCCTTCCCGACCCATCACGGCGCGCACACCCTCGGCGACCAGACCGGCGACCTCACCCCGGCGGCGTCCTCGCAAACTCTTGTCCTCGCGCACGATGACCACATCGAAGTGGGCGGCCGCGATCGCCCCGAGCTCACGCATGTCGTCGTCGCGCCGGTCGCCCGCGGTGGCGATGACCCCGATCCGGGAGGCGTGGCCGAGCTCGTTCGTGACCTCCAGCATGGCGCCCGTCTTGTCCACGAAGTCGCCCAGCATGCGCATCCCCGGAGCGTTGTGGCAGTAGTCGACGATCACCGTCCGCCCCTCCACCGCGACCTCGTTGAGGCGGCCCGGGGAGAGGTAGTAGTTAGTGGTGAACGACCGGAGTCCCTGGCGGATGTCGTGCAGCGAGGCGCCGGCGGCGAACGCCGCCGCCGCGGCCGCCATGGCGTTGGCCACGTTCATGGTCGCCCGGCCCCCGAAGGTGGACGGGAGCAGGTGGGTCCAGGCGATCTGCATCGACCGCCGGCCCTCCTTCAGCACCATCATGTCGCCGAGGTCGCTGTGGTCGAGCACCACCGCCCGGCCGCCGCGGCGGCAGTGGTCGTCCACCGACTCGCGGATGTCGCTGCCGGGCTCGGCCATGCTGAACCAGACGACCCGACCGGAGCACTTGCGTCGCATGGCCCGGACGAGTGGGTCGTCGGCGTTCAGCACCGCGAAGCCGTTGCGCGGTACGGCCTCGACCACGACGGCCTTGACGTCGGCCAGCTGCTGCAGCGTGTCGATGCCCTTCAGCCCCAGGTGGTCGGGCTGAACGTTGAGCACCACGCCGACGTCGTTGCGTTCGTACCCGAGCCCCTCGCGCAGGATGCCACCCCGGGCCACCTCGAACACGGCGAAGTCCACTCGGGGGTTCTGGAGCACCATCCGGGCCGAACGGGGCCCGGAGGCGTCGGCCCGGATAATCAGCCGCTCGTCCACCACGACCCCGTCGGTCGACGTCATGCCGACCTTGCGCCCGATGCCCTTGAAGATGTGCGCGATCATCCGTGAGGTCGTGGTCTTGCCATTGGTCCCCGTCACCGCGACGATCGGGATCCGGCTCGCGGTGCCCGGCGGGAAGAGCATGTCGATCACCGGCTTGGCGATGTACTGCGGGTCGCCGATCGTCGGGTGGGTGTGCATCCGGAAACCGGGGGCCGCGTTGACCTCGCAGATCGCCCCGCCGGTCTCCCGGACGGGCTGGGTGATGTCCGGCGCGATCAGGTCGATACCGGCGATGTCCAGCCCGACCACCCGGGCTGCCTCCTCGGCGATCTCGATGTTCTCGGGGTGCGCCTCGAACGTCCGGTCGATCGAGATACCACCGGTCGAGAGGTTGCCCGTCAGGGTGAGCTTGACCATCAGGTCCTTGGGCGGCACGTCGTCCAGGGTGAAGCCCTGAGCCGCCACCAGGTCGATGGCCGCGGCGTCCACCCTGATCCGGGTCAGCACCTTCTCGTGCCCGACCCCGCGACGCGGGTCGGCGTTGGTCGTCTCGACCAGCTGGGTGATGGTCGAGGTGCCGTCCCCGATGACGTGGGCGGGCATCCTTTCGGCGATGGCGGCGATCTTGCCGTCGATCACCAGACAGCGGTAGTCCTTGCCGGTGATGAAGGTCTCCACGATGATCGACCCGCCTCGCGACTCGGCACGTGCCAGCTCGAACGCCTTGCGCACCTCATCGGCGGTGGTGAGGTTGAGGATGACCCCACGCCCGTGGTTACCGTCCAATGGCTTGACCACGACGGGGAAGCCGATCCGCTGGGCCAGCGTCACTGCGTCATCGACAGTGGGGACCGACTGCGACCTGGGTACCGGGAGACCGGCGTTGGAGAGCAGGGTGAGTGTGATCTCCTTGTTGCTGGCGATGTCGACGGCGACCGAGGAGGTGTTGGACGTCATGGTGGCCCGGATCCGTTGCTGGTGCACACCCTGGCCGAGCTGGACCAACGAGGCGGAGTTCAGCCGGAGGTGGGGGATATCGCGGCTGACCGCCTCGTCCACGATGGCCTGGGTCGAGGGGCCGTACGCGGTCCGCTCGCCGCGCACGATGAAGTGCTCGAGGGCCTCGGCGAAGTCGAAGTCGGGGTCCGGCTGGATCAGCGAGTTGACCAGCTTGACCGCCAGCTCACCGGCCGCAAGACCGACTGACTCATCGGAGTAGGCGTAGATCACGTTGTACTGCCCACGGACACCCTTGACCTGGCGGGTCTTCCCTCGGCGCATATCGTGGCCGACCGACTGCTGCAGCTGTAGCGCCACGTGCTCGGCGACGTGGCCGAGCCAGGTGCCCTCGTGGAGGCGTTCGACGAAACCCCCCTTCTTGCCTCGGCTGCAGCTGTGGTTGATCAGCCCGGGAAGCTTTTCGACCAGCCCGTCGGCGAACCCCGGGATCAGGTTGGTCGGGAACTCCTCCAGCACACCGAGGTCGACGACCAGCTGGATGGCCGGTTCGTAGTGCCACACGTTCGGTCCGCGGTAGACCCTGCTGGACAGGATCGTGAGGTCGGGCTGCGGCTTCTCGGGTGTGCTGTCGGTCACCGGGATCTCCTCGAGTGGTCGGTAGCAGTGATCCTCCCATCCGAGCAGGAGGCGTTGCGTCCGGTAGGGGACTCCCGGTACCGGGGACAACGACCACTCGATTGACGAGTGACCATTCGGTCACATAACGTTTCGGCCGTGACCGGCGACGGGGACGACGAGGTGTTCAGGGCCCTGGCCGACCCCACCCGCCGCGCCATCCTCGACGCCCTGTTCGTGGCTGACGGCCAGACGGTCAGCGCCCTCTGCGCTCGCTTTCCCGAGATGACCCGGTTCGGCGTGATGAAGCACCTCAAGGTGCTCGACGCGGCCCACCTGGTGACGCCGGCGCGATCCGGGCGGACCAAGCTGCACTTCCTCAACCCGGTGCCCATCACCCAGATCGCTCACCGGTGGGTCGGCAAGTACGCCGCGCCGTTCAGCGCCGCTCTGGTCGACCTGGACCACCTGGTCACCTCACACGCACCATGAAGCCCTGACCCGTAGGAGCACCAGTGGCCATCACCGCGCACGTCTACCAGATCTACATCAAGGCCACGCCCGCCCAGGTGTGGAGCGCCATCACGGAGTCGGCATGGACCCAAACGGTATTTCCACTCGACCGCGTTCACAGGGCCGCTGGTCGAGGGCGAGTCGTATCGGACGCTGCTTCCCGACGGCCAGCCGGCCGTGGAGGGGATGGTCGAGCAGCTGCGAGCGCCTGAGGCCGAGGAGCCAGGACGACTGGTGCTGACCTGGCGGGTGCTCTACGACGCGGACATGGCGGAGGAACCACCCGGCCGGGTGGAGTGGACCGTCGGGGCGGCTGGTGACGGGCTGACTCGGGTACGACTGGTGCACGGCGACCTCGCCTTCAGCCCGCTGACCTGGGCCCGGGTCAAGGACGGCTGGGTCTGGGTGCTGGACGCGATGAAGACGAAGCTGGAGACCGGCGCCACGCTGCCACCGCCGGCCTCGTCGACGAGCGGGCCCGAGCCGGCCGACAGCCCCGACTGGCATCGCGCTCAGGGTGTCGAGGCCAACAACGCGTGCTGGGAGCTGATCAGCCAGCCTCAGCGTAGCGAGGACGAGCAGGAGGAGCTGCTGCGCCGCGCCTATGCGGCTGCCTACCACTGGCAGCGGGCGAGAGCCTCCCGTCCGGAGAACGAGGCGCGGGCGAGCTATATGATCGCCAAGGCTCTGCTGCTCACGGGCCAGCCCGAGGCGTCGCTGCGGGCGGCCGACCGCACGCTTGGCACCTGCCTCGAGCACGGTCTGGTCGACTTCGACCTGGCCTACGCCCACGAGGCGCGGGCCCGCGCCCTGCACGCGCTGGGTCGGTCGCGGGCCGCCGCCGACGCCTGGGCGGCGGCGCAGGCGGTCACGGTGGTGGATGCTGAAGACCGCGCGATCGTCGAACGCGACCTCTCGGTGCCACCGACCGACCCCCCCGCCGCGGTGGGTGCGACAGCGACGGACTGATCCGCCCAGATCACGGCTTCACAACGACTGGTCTCTGACGCTGGCAGGATTTCGCGCTGCCCATGTTCTACCGTCGCGCGCTCGCGTGCTCACTCGCCGCCATCTCACTCGTGTCGTTGGTCGGCGTCAGCGTTCCGGCCGGCGCGGCGGTGCAGGCCAAGTCGTACCTGAACTGCACAGCGCTCAACCAGGTCTACCCGCACGGCGTCGCCTAGTCGGGGGCCAGGGACAAGACCACCTCCAAGTCCAGTAAGCCGGTGACCAACTTCACGGTCAGCAGCCTGGTGTACAGCTACAACGACGGCCTGGCCAAGCACATGGGCGAGCATGACCTCGACCGGGACAACGACGGCGTGGCCTGCGAGAAGCACTGAGCCGGGAAGCGGCGCGCGTCAGTCGTTGACCGGCTGAGGCTCGGTCGACGGGCGGCCGCGGCGCAGCCGCCGGGCGTAGGTGGACGGACCCACGTCGTCGGCGGCGATGCTCTGGGCCAGCTTGCGCAGGTCGTTCTCGGCAGCGCGGACCTCGAGCACCTCCTCGTCGGGGACGGTCGTCACGTGCGCGACGAGGCTGCGCGCGGCCAGGTCGAACCTGCTCCCCTCGGGGAGCACGTGCATCACCGCGCCCGACATCAGCAGGGGTGCGGTGCGGTGGGCGGCGAACGCGTTGGAGACCACATTCCGACCGTCGACGACGGTGACCGCGCCGCGGCCGATCACCTCGAGCAGGTGGCCCTCGCGCACGATGGCCGCCGTGTCCTCGTCGACGCCGATGCCCAGCAGGGACGGTGACTGCGCCACCAGCGACATCAGTCGCCCGTAGCGGTTGCGCTGGTCGAAGTGCTGGTCGACCACCACCCCGGTCAGGAGTCCCAACCCGACCGCCAGCTGACTCATCCGTTGCTTGGGCGTCGAACCGCCGGCGCCGAACGCGATCATGTGGTCAGCCAGGATGCTGGCCCCGGCCGAGGTCCCGCCCACGGCGGCGCCGCGGTGGTAGGCGGCGTGGATGGCGTCGCCGAACGGGGTCCCGACGATGTAGGAGCTCAGCTTGAGCTGGTTCCCCCCGGTCATGAACACACCGGTCACGTCATCGAGTCCCGCCACCAGGTCGGGGTCGCACGCCTCGTGCCTGCTGGTCGGCCGCAGTGCGACGACCTCACCCGCACCGATCGAGGCGAACACCGCCCGATAGACCTCGACCACCTCCGGACCGAGCGACGAGGCCGTGGGGATCACCGCGATCTTGGACTCCGGACCGCCGGCCTCGGCCACGAACGCGCGCAGTACGGTCCGGCGTCGGAGCTTGGCTTCGGCGCCGCCGATGGCGAACAGTGATCCCGCGTGCATGCGCACAGAATACGGACACCTGGCAACGCAGCTCGGCTGTGTCCGCTGCGGTCAGCCTCGAGAGGGCGGCTCGTCGATCCAGCTGGACGCCGTACACAGGGCCTGGTTGGCCGCCGCTCGAACGGCGCGCAAGGTGCGGGAGCGCGCCTCCGCCTCGTACGAGGAGACGCTTCCTCCGTCGTCGCGGAGGGCCGCGTCACAGGCGACCAACAGGTACAGCGCCCGGTTGGCCGTGCCCCGTTGGCGCGAGCTGTAGCCCGGCGCGAGACGGGTGCCGACGGTCTCCGGCGGCCGGGTGCCGCCGGCCAGATCCAGGGCGGCCAGTGCCCGTGCGGCCCCCAGTACTGCCTCGTTGAGGTCCCGCTCCGCCTCGTACGGTGACGCCGGGGCGAAAGGGCGCTCCGCCGGGTAGATGCGCCACTGGACGGCGCGGCCGACGCGGTGCGGCACCAGAGCGACACCAGCGCTGTTGGACACCACCACCTCCCCAGCCTGCAGGGCTGCCTCGTTCAGGTGCCGCGGCCCCCGCAGCGGCGCCAGGGCCCCCGGTGCAGGCAGACCAAGAACCCAGCCCTCGGGTTCGCGGGCCATCAGGGCGGTCAGGGCCGACTCCAGGTCCGAGGCGTTGAGCGGGTCCAGATCCAGTACCGACTCGGGGTCGAGGACGTGATGGGCGACGTCATCGGCTCGGATCGCCTCGGTCGCCCGCGACACGTCGACCAGTCCGTGGACGAGAGCGTTGAGGTTGGCCGTCATCCGCAATGAGGGCAGTGACTCCACCGGACCACCGTACGACAGCGCAGCAACGAGGGGCGCTGCGGAGGCGATTCCGCCGCTCGAGCCAGGTCCGACGGCGATTCCCGCTAACCTGGACGTTCACCCCGAAGGAGGCACGATGAGCATCCTCAAGTCCGCCCTCAAGGCCGGCATCGCCATCAAGGTGGCCCAGGTCGCCAAGCGTGAGCTGAGCAAGCCGGAGAACCAGCGCAAGATCAGTGACGCGGTTCGCAAGTTCCAGAGCACTCTCCGTTCGCCTCGCTGAGCCGCGTCGGTCGCCGGGCCCGCCGGCTCGGACTGTAGGTTTCCACCCATGACGGCAGTTGTTGACCTCGCAGGTGTGACCATCGTCCGAGGTGGGTCGACTCTGTTGAACGACATCGACTGGACGGTGGACGAGTCCGACCGGTGGGTGGTGATCGGGCCCAACGGTGCGGGCAAGACGACGCTGCTGCAGGTCGTCTCCGCTCAGATCCACCCCACCACCGGGGTGGCCGGCCTGCTGGGTGAGGTGCTGGGCACCGTGGACGTCTTCGATCTCCGGCCCCGCATCGGGCTCACCTCCGCCGCTCTGGCCGACCGGATCCCGCGGGCGGAGCGGGTTCACGACGTGGTGGTGTCAGCGTCCTACGCGGTGCTCGGGCGCTGGCGGGAGGACTACGACGAGCTGGATCACGAGCGGGCCGGCGAGCTGCTGGCCCAGCTGCGCATCGAGCACCTGGCCGATCGCACGTTCGGCACCCTGAGCGAGGGCGAGCGCAAACGGGTCCAGATCGCCCGGGCGCTGATGACCGACCCGGAGCTGCTGCTCCTGGACGAGCCCGCAGCGGGTCTTGACCTGACCGGACGGGAGTCGCTGCTGCGGACCTTGAGCGACCTCGCGCAGGACCCCTACGCGCCGGCTTCGGTGCTGGTCACGCACCACGTCGAAGAGATCCCGGTGGGGGTCACCCACGCCCTGCTGCTCAAGGGCGGCGAGGTGATGGCGGCCGGTCCTATCGCCGAGACCCTCACTGCGGACAACCTGACGGCCACCTTTGAATTGCCGTTGAGTCTCACAGAAACCGCGGGTCGGTGGGCGGCGCGTGCGCTCTGACCAGGTTTCAACACCGCCCCGGACGTCCGTCCGGGCGCCGATGTCGCGCGTCGAGTGGCACCATGGAGAAAAGGCATAGGGGATTGTGGGAGAGAACTTGACCGACTGGCTGGGTGAGAATGCGTGGGCCATCTGGCTCAGCATCGCCTTTTTGCTTGCGGTCGCGGAGGTGCTGTCCCTGGACCTGGTGCTGATCATGCTGGCGACCGGGGCTCTGGCCGGAGCGGGGGTGGCCGTCGCGGCGCCGCAGCTGTGGTGGTTGCAGGTCATCGTGGCCCTGGCCGTGTCGTTCGGGATGCTGCTGCTGCTGCGACCCACGCTGATGGCCAAGGTGCGCAACATGCCCGGCTATCGCTCGTCGGCCTCCAAGATGGTCGGCAGCACCGGTGTCGCCATGTCGGAGATCACCCGGAGCGGTGGCGAGATCAAGGTCGACGGGCAGAGCTGGTCAGCTCGGCCCTACTCCTCGGATCTGATCATCGAAGAGGGCACGGAGATCGAGGTCTACGAGATCGACGGCGCCATCGCTGTCGTCTACCCGCGCCACGACGCCCTGCCCTGAGGCGCTGGCGCCCCCGTCGGGGCCGACAGCTGAACAAGACTTCAACAGATAGGTATCACGATGGACACAATTGGCACGCTGATCGTCGTCATTGCGGCGATCCTGGCTCTGGTCTTCGTCCTGGGGAACTCGGTCCGCGTCATCCGTCAGCAGCGGGTGGGCGTGGTGGAGCGACTCGGCAAGTTCAAGCGAACCCTAGAGCCCGGGCCGCACCTGCTCGTTCCGGTCCTCGACAAGGTCCGCTACAACATCGATATGCGCGAGAACGTGGTTCCGTTCCCGCCCCAGGGCGTGATCACCGAGGACAACCTGATGGTCAACATCGACTCGGTCATCTACTTCCAGGTGATCGACCCGGTCCGCGCCGCCTACGAGGCCCAGGACTACATCAAGGCGATCGAGCAGCTGACCATGACCACGCTGCGAAACATCATCGGTGGACTCGACCTCGAACGGGCCCTGGTCAGCCGCGAGGAGATCAACCAGAAGCTCCGGATCGTGCTGGACGAGGCGACGGGCAAATGGGGGATCAAGGTCAACCGGGTCGAGCTGCGCGCCGTTGACCCGCCAGCCACCATCCGGGACGCGATGGAGAAGGGGGCCCGGGCCGAGCGCGACAAGCGGGCGTCCATCCTGATCGCGGAAGGGCAACGGCAGTCCCAGATCTTGTCCGCCGGCGGCGAGAAGGAGTCAGCCATCCTGCGGGCCCAGGGTGACCGCGAGGCGTTGGTGCTGCGTGCTCAGGCCGACCGGCAGGCGCAGATGCTGCGGGCCGAAGGTGAGGCGCAGGCCATCACCACCGTCTTCGGGGCTATCCACGCCGGAGAGCCCGACCAGGCGTTGCTGGCCTACCAGTACATGCAGATGCTGCCGTCGATCGCCCGCGGTGACGCCAACAAGGTATGGATCGTGCCCAGTGAGCTCAACAAGGCCCTCGAAGGCCTCGGCAGCGCGGTCGGTCAGGCCACCTCGGCCATTCCCAGCGCGCCGAAGGGTCAGTTCAGGGCGCCGGACAAAGTCGACGTCCAGTCCGAGATCGAGCAGCAGAACGCCGAGAACGCTGCGGCCGCTGACAAGATCGTGCAGGCGGCCATCGCCGCGGCCGCTGATCTGGAGAAGTCCTCGGTGCTGGGTCGCGGCACCTCGCCCGCCCCTGCTGCGCTCGGTATCAGTGAGCCACAGGAGATCACCGCAGGCGAGTCCCCGTCAGCTCCGGCGCCGGACGACGAGCCGGGCCCCGAGTTCGTGGCCCCGGCCGGATCCGGTGCCGAACAGCGCTGACTCCAGCTCGACGAGGGGCTGAGTCCTGCCGGTGAGCTGGCTCGACCTGCTGGCTCTGCTGGCGGCCGGCGGGGCCGCGGGGCTGATCAACACGGTCGTGGGCTCCGGCACGCTGGTGACTTTCCCCACGCTGCTGGCGTTGGGCGTCCCCCCCGTCCTGGCCAACGTGTCGAACAGCGTCGGGCTGACCCCCGGGTCGCTGTCTGGAGCGCTGGCTACCCGGCCGGAGCTGGCCGGGCAGCGCTCCCGCGTGGTCCGGCTCGGGGTGGCGTCACTGGTCGGCGGGAACCTCGGCGCTGTCCTGCTGCTCCGACTGCCCTCGGCCGCCTTCGACGCCATCGTGCCGGTGCTGATCGGCGTCGGCTGTGTCCTGGTGATCGTGCAGCCGGCCCTGTCGCGTCGAGTGGCTGCGCGGCGGGAGCGCCTCGGAATCGGGGTAGGTCCGCCGCACGGCTCTGTCCTGCTGTGGGTGGCGGTGTTGCTGACCGGCGTCTACGGCGGATACTTCGGCGCGGCCCAGGGCGTCCTGCTGATCGCCGTGATGGGGATCGGGCTGGCGGAGACCCTACCCCGTATCAACGCGGTCAAGAACGTGCTGGCCCTGCTGGTCAACGGGATCGCCAGCGTCATCTTCGTGTTCATCTCCGACGTCGACTGGTGGGCCGCGGGGGCGATCGCCGTCGGAGCCGTGGTCGGGGCGCAGGTAGGGGGGCGGGTGGGGCGGAAGCTGCCGCCGGTGGTCTACCGCGTCCTGATCGTCGCCGTGGGGGTCGCCGCCATCGTCAACCTGCTGCGCTGAGCCTAGCCACTGGCCTGGGCCACGGTCATCACGGTGGCTCCGGGCAACGCCGCCAGCTCCGTACCGGCGATGGCGATCTTGCTCCGCCGGACGCCACTACCGATCACCAGCCACTCACCGGCCGCGACGGCGGTGTCCACCAGGATCGGCCAGTCTGGGGGGAGCCCGATCGGGGTGATCCCGCCGTACTCCATCTGGGTCGACGACACCGCCAGGTCCATCCGGGCGAACGAGATCTTCCTGACGTCCAGGTGCCTGCGTACCGTCTTGTTGACGTCGGCCCGGTCGCGGGCCAGCACGAGACAGGCGGCCATGGTGCTGGTGTCAGCCCGTCGGCCCTCCACGACCACACAGTTCGCCGAGACCGCCATCGGCACGTCGTAGGCGGCGCAGAACTCTGCCGTGTCGGCCAGGGTCGGGTCGATCGGGGCGACCAGACAGGAGAGACCCAGCCCGGCGACGGCGGCCGCCACGGGGGCGGCCAGCAGCTCGGGGTGATCGGACGCCGGCTGCCAGTCCAGGGTGCCCAGGGAGAGAGAGGTCACCGCGTCAATCTAGCGCCCGTCGCCTGCGTCCCGGCCCGGCCCGCCCCGCCCGGCCGAGCCTTCACGGGACGATCAGGACGAGCGTCACCCCGGCGCACGCCGTAGCCCAACCGAGGCTCGCGAACGTGCCAATGATGAACCGCTCGGCGACACCGGTGCTCAGGAGGAGCTTGAGCTCGGGGTATCGAGCCAGACTCTTGACCGCCAAGATGACGGCGATGCCCTCCGGCCACCGGGCGAGGAGTGACACCAGCATGCCGAGACGCTCGAGCGAACCGATCCAGGCGCCACCGCGAAGGATGGTGCGTTGGACGCGGTGCGCAGCAGGCCGCGACGAGGCGTCGGCCAGCGAGAGGATGCTGGAGGTCACTGCGCCTCCGGTCAGCACCGCCGCGGCGGCCGCCACCGCCACGGCCAGCCAGACCCAGCGCCCCGTGACCGGGGTGGTCAGAGCGCCCAGCAGGGCTACCGCGCCGGTGCCCGACCCCAGCACGACGACCGTCCCGATCAGGACGGAGGTACGGGCGCGCAGCGGCTTCCCGGCCCGACCGTTGGGCGGCAGCCACACCCAGATGCTCACCAGCGTGAGCACCGTCCAGAGCGCGAGCGCGACGGCAGCCAACAGGGTCACCGTGTTGCTCCCGCGGCCACGAGCTGGTCGGCCCGCTGCAGGAGTCGCCCCACCACGGGTACCGCGGCTCGCTCGGCGACCCACTGGGCCGCCTGGAGTCGCTGCCCCACCGCCTGTCGGGTGATCTGGAGCCGGTGGGCTGCCTCGGTCATGGTCAAGCCGGCCCGAGCGAGGTCGACGGCGTCCCAGCCCTGCTCGGACCGCCTGTCCCACAGGGCCGCGATCAGTCGGAGCACCACCTCGGCGTCGTGGCCCTCGACCTCCGCGGGCGGGACCGCCACCACACTGATGTGGCTGCTCTCACGTTTGGCCCGGTCGACGGCCGCTCGCGCCGCAACGTAGGCGAGACCTCGTCCGGACCGAGTGTCCTCGGGTAACGGACCGTCCACCGGGCCCACGCCCAGGCCGATGTGCCACGCTGAGGTCCGCATGAGAATCAGAATGGCAGCCACCACTGACAGTGGCTCGTCGAGCATCCCCTGGAACTCGTCGCCGGCGGTCCGGGTGAACCCCAGCGTCGCCTGCACGCCGCGCAGGCTCGCGATGGCCCCGGACACGAGGTCGTCCTGGCGTTGCGAGTCGATCTGGTCCACGGTCAGCACGAAGGGCATCTGTGAAGTCTACGGCCTTTCAGCCCTCCTACGAAAGGTTAGGAACTTGCACCGTGCTGGTCGGTCGATGCTCCAGGCCCCATGACCCCGCCGTTGGTGACGGTCGAGGACGCCGACGATCCTCGGCTGCACGACTATGTCGGGTTGCGGGACACCTCGTTGCGGAAGCACCTGGAGGCCGAGCACGGGTTGTTCATCGCCGAGGGAGACAAGGTCATCCGGCGGGCCGTCGAGGCCGGGTACCGACCTCGCTCCTTCCTGCTGGCACCACGCTGGTTGGACTCGTTGGCCGATGTCGTGACGCGGTGGCCGGAGGTCCCGGTCTTCGTGGTCACCGAGGATCTGGCCGAACGGGTGACCGGCTTCCACGTCCACCGGGGGGCGCTGGCGTCGTTGTACCGGGAGCAACGGACTCGGGTCGACGAGCTGCTGACCAGGGACCGCGTCGTGGTGCTCGAGGACATCGTCGACCACACCAACGTCGGCGCCATCCTGCGCAACGCCGCCGGGCTCGGCTGGGACGGTGTGCTGCTGTCACCCCGGACGGCCGACCCGTTGTACCGACGGTCGATCAAGGTCAGCATGGGTACGGTCTTCTCGCTGCCCTGGGCCCGGCTCCCTGACTGGTACGCCGCGCCCGCACTGCTGACCGAGGCGGGATTTCTGACCGTAGCGCTGACCGTGGCCGAGGACTCGGTGGACCTGGCGGCACTTGGCCAACAGCTGCGCGCGGACCCGCGCCGGGTGGCGATCCTGCTCGGTACCGAAGGGGCGGGACTGTCGTCGCGCTGGACCGCTGCGGCGGGCGTACGAGCCCGGATCCCGATGCACGCCGGCGTCGACTCGCTCAACGTGGCGGCCGCCACCGCCATCGCCTGCTACGCGCTGAGCACGGCCTGACCTGCCTGCTCAGACATGCTCTGCTGACTCGTCGTCGTCGTCCTCGTCCGGGTCGATCGTCCTCGGCGTGACGGGCCAGTCGTCGGGGTAGCGCTCGGACACCTCGTCGTGCAGGGCGTAGAGCTTCTTGCGCGCCCGCCCGGGAAGCCGGTCGCCGAACACGGTCCCGTTGAGGTGATCGGTCTCGTGCTGCAGGCACCGGGCGAGCAGGCCGGTGCCGATGATCTCCACAGGTTGGCCGAGCGCGTCCTCGCCGGTGCAGACGGCGTGGTCGGGACGGGCCAGCTCGCTGAAGGCGCCGGGTAGCGAGAGGCAGCCCTCGTCGGCCGTCTCGAGGTTGCGGTCCTTGCCCTCGGGCAGGATGACCTCCGGGTTGCAGACCACGCCGACGTGGCGAACGTGGTCGTCGTCGGGGCAGTCGAAGACGAAGATGGCGAGATCGACCCCGACCTGCGTCGCCGCCAGCCCAACGCCCTCAGCGGCGGCCATGGTGGCGAACATGTCCCGGATCAGAACGTGCAGGGTCTCGTCGAAGACCGTGACCGGACGCGTCCTGGCGTGCATCACCGGAGTGCCCCAGCGGGTGATGGGTAGCACGGTGCCCCCCACGGTGAGGTTCTGGAGCGTGGGCATCAGAGGCCCCCTGCGCCGGAGCTCAGGGCGACGTACGGGTCCACCGTCACTCCTCTTCCGCTGCTGTCGTCATAGCTGTACACAGGGCGTCCTTCGATCAGAACGGTCCGGGCGCGGCTCATGATCTCGAGCGGATCACCGTCCCAGATGACGATGTCGGCGTCCTTTCCCACCTCGAGGGACCCGACCCGGGCGTCCAGTCCGAGCATCTCCGCGGGGTTGATCGTGACCGATCGCAGAGCCGTCTGAGGGTCGAGACCCTCCTTGACCGAGAGGATGGCTTGGTAGATCAGGAAGTTGATGGGCACCACCGGATGGTCGGTGGTCAGGGCGATCTTGACGCCGGCCCTGGCGAGGAGGCCGGGGTTGCGCAGGTCGCGCTGGTTGACCTCCACCTTGCTCCTCGAGGTGAAGAGCGGTCCGATGATGACCGGGATGTCGCGGTCGGCAAGGACGTCGGCGAGCAGGTGCCCCTCGGTGCCGTGGTTGATCACCAACCGGTATCCGAACTCGTCGGCCAACCGGATGGCCGTGGCGATGTCGTCTGCGCGGTGGGTGTGCTGGCACCAGGGCACCCGGCCCGCCAGCACGTCGACGAGGATCTCCGAGTTGGAGTCCCGCTCGAACGCCTTGCCGTCGCGGGCGGCCTCCTCGCGCTTGAGCTGGTAGTCCTGCGCCTTGCGCAGCGCGTCCCGGATCACCGACGCCACCCCGAGCCTGGTGGACGGTGTCTGCTTCTTCTCCCCGTAGACCCGCTTGGGATTCTCGCCCAGAGCCGACTTGACGCTGCACGGCTCGGCGAACACCATCTCGTCCACCATCCGACCCCAGCACTTCACCGCCACGGTCTGGCCGCCGATCGGGTTACCGGAGCCGGGCTTGACCACGACGGACGTGACTCCGCCGGCCAAGGCGTCGCGGAACCCCTCGTCGGCCGGGTTGATCGCGTCCAGAGCCCGGAAGCGCGCTCCGACCGGGTCGGTCAGCTCGTTGGTGTCCTGACCCGCCCAGCCGTTGCCCTCTTCGTGCACACCGACGTGGCCGTGCGCCTCGACGAAGCCGGGGAGCACCCACTGGCCGGTGGCGTCGATCCGGGTCGTGCCGCTCGGGATGTCCACCGTGGACCCGAGCGCGGCAATGGTCCCAGCACGGATCAGGACGGTGCCCGACTCGATGGGTTCACCGACCACCGGGACCACCCGACCGCCGACGATCGCGATGTCGGGGGCCGGGCGGAGGGGAGGCTTCGGCCGCATCGCGGTGTGAGGTGCCACGGGAATCACGCTATCGCGCTCGGTGACGGCTCGAGTGGCGGAGACGACGGGGCAGGCCTGTCACCGAGCGTCTCGGACAACACCAGGCAGGCAGGGGCAGCAGACGCGAACGCGAACACCGGCTCGAGCGGCGCCATGACCTCGGTCGAGAACACGGTCACCACGTCGTTGGTCTGGTTGGCCACCCAGAGGCGGCCCGGAGTCAGAGCCAGGTCGCGGGGCCA